>CAJGCY010000173.1 GCA_904501955.1 uncultured Akkermansia sp.
ATACGCGGCGGAAGCCCAGTAATTTTCACGGCGGGGGCAGAGGGTGGTGGCGCTGTCCCAGCGGCGCTGCGCACGTGCCCAGTCGCGTTTGAGCCACGCATCCGTCGCGTCGAGGGTAAGCACCTCCGCCACCAGTGAGCGAATGCCGCCCAAGGTGAAAAAAGCCAGCTGCTGGGAGAGGGCATCTTCCCCCTTGAGCGGCAGGGGCGGGGGCTGCAACTGCGCCTGCACCTGGCAAGAGTGCACCCGGCGGGCAGGCAGGCTCAGCACAAAGCCACCGAGCCCCAGCACGAGCAGAGGCAAGGCCGCGCGGCGCAGCGAGGTAAGCCATTGACGGAAGCGGGAGGGGGCGTGCATGTGCGGTGGGCGGGAGTGTGTGGTGTCAGGTGTGAGAGTAGCGCTCTTGCAGGCGGGTGCGGATGTCCTGAGCCAGGCGCTCCCACTCGGGGATGCATACCCCTGCTTGGCGGGCCAAGGCCAGCGGGGCACCCCAAATGGCATCATACTCCACCGGGCGGCAGCGGTTGAAATCCACCGCGCTGCTGGGCACAAAATCCCCCATACCGGCGGTGCTTTCCATCTGGTTGTGCACGATTTCCTGCGGCAGGGGGAAGCCACGCGTTTCCGCCGTGCGGCAGACTTCCATCATAATGGCGCGGGCACGCTGCACCTCTTGCGGCATGAGGAACAACTCACGGATGCTGATGCCGCCGTGGGCAAGGCAAAGGCCGTTGAAGGGGATGTTCCACGAGAGTTTGCACCACAGTATTTGCTCCGCATGGCGGAAACAGCGGGTGCCCACCGGTGTGCCGGCAAACATGGCGGCCAGCTCCTCCGCCCCGCGCAAGCCGGCATCCGTGGGCAACAAGGGGGCAAACTGTATATCCCCCTTCTCCAAATGCTCCACCGTGCCGGGGGTATTCATCATCACGCACACAAAACAGAGGCCGATGAATACCCGCTCCGCCGGCACATGCTGCGCAATGGCCTCCGCATTGCCCATGCCGTTCTGGAACGTCACCACACGGGTGCTTGCATGCAGCAGCGGGGGGAGCGCCGTGGCCAACTGCGCGTTGCAGGTGGTCTTCCAGCAAACGATGACCACATCCACCGGGCCACATTCTTCCGGGGTGCGGGCAATGGAGGGCGAGGGTAAGTGCACATCACCGTGAATGCTGTGCACATGCAGCCCCTCGCGGCGCACGGGCTCATACGCAGAGCGCAGAATAAAGGTCACACGGTGCCCGGCCTGCTTAAGCCTTGCCCCGTAGTAGCACCCGAGTGCCCCTGCGCCCAATATTGCTATGTTCATGCCCGCTATGGTAGCATCTTTGCCCCTTTCTGGCAATAAAATTTGCATTTTTCTGCAGGTGAACGCACTTTTGCCTTGATATACGCCACAGAAAGCGTTATTAAAAAAGCACTTCAGTTAAATCCGGGTAGGCGCTACGCCTTCCCTACAAACATCAACAAAAATGGGTCAACAACACCGTAAGGAAACGAAGCGCCGCCGCCGCAGCGCCTACATCAAGCGTCAGAAAGAACTCGCCAAGAACAGCAAGAACACTGCTCCGGTGCAGCTTGCTACCAAGGTAGTCAAGGCAGATGCCGAGCCTGCCAAGAAGGCACCTGCCAAGAAAAAGGCAGCTGAGGCTTAAGGCTCTCTCCCTTTCAGTGGAGATTTTTACAAAATCACACGGCCGACCCCGTTCTTTCACGGAGTCGGCCGTGTGCTTTATCCCCACACACCTCAGCCCAAGCGGGCGAATTGCAGGTGCATCCAATCATAATCACGCTCACGCCCCAGGGAGACGGCACCGTGGCTCTCCCATATCTCCCACCAGGCGCGGCAGTCCGCATGGGAAAGCGTGGCACGCGGCGCCTTGTAGCGCAAGGCATTCGCCGCGGGCGAGAAATCCAGCGCAATTCCCCACGCATGCATGGAGAGCGCCCCGCCACCGGATGTGGGGCGGTAGTTGTAACTACCACCGTACAGGTTGAGCCCCAAGCGCGCAATCTCAGCCACGCCATAGTGCGCCAGCACCTCCGCCAGTGCAGCCTGCACCTCACGCGCCACCAAACGGTGCACGCGTATGCTGCGCACGGGCGCCCCCTCATACAGCAGGGGGTATGCCGGCACCACGGAGCAGAGCTGTGCTTCATCCCCCGCAGTGCCGAAGATGCTGCGCCCGCTGCGCACCTGCTCTTGCGTGGGCCACTGCGGCGGGGTTACCACCCCCAGCTCCTTTTTCAGCGCGGCCAGAGTTTCCGGCCCCAGCACCCCATCCACCGCCACACCCAGTTTTTTCTGAATGGCTCGTATATCAGTCTTCATGGGAGTGGTGGCGGTTCAGGGTGTTGGCCTCGATATGCTGCAGGCGGGCATCCATGCTGCGCAGCACATCCACCGTGTGGGCGGCGGTGTCCGCCTGCTGGCTGACCAAGAGGCGGAAGTCATTGTAGACGAAGCACATTAAGCCAATGCCCACAAAGGTAATGATTTCACGCGTGTATTCACGCACCAAGCTCATGTAATCTCGGAATGGTTTGCACATGCCCCTTGTATACAGCAAAAAGCGCGCGCCCTCAAGAGGCACGCGCACCTGATACCACTTTCACACCGTGTGCGGCGTGTGTGGCCCTGTGTATGGGGCACTTATTGTGCGGTTCCGGCAGGTTCCGGGGAGGTGTAGTAGACCTCGCCGTCCAACGCAGCGCGGTAACGCCCACCCTTCAAGATGGTAATACCCACCGTCTTGCCCATGTAATTGGCAGGCGGTGTCACCTTGTAGCGGCGCAGCTCCGGTGCTCCGGGCTGGTCCGGGTCACGCACAATCACCGTCAACTGCCCCTGAATGGGACGCGGCTCTTGCGGCTGGGTGTTAATCTTCTGCCCGGCATACATGGAAGCCACGGGGAAGATGTTGTCGGAATCATCATGAACCTCCACGAAAATGCGGCCATCCGTTCCGTTGTTCACCTGCACGGCATAGCCGGCAGATGCACCCGGAGCCGGTGCAGGCGTGGGGGTTACAACCCCGGGCTGCCCGGGTACCATTACCGCCGGTTCGTCCGCGCCGAATGACGGAGTGACGACTGCCGGCACCGTTGTCTCAGCTGTGGGCTGAGTTGAGGAGTTATCACCGTACGCTGCAACCTGCTCTTCGAAGGCAGCATCCGTATCGGTCGCATGTGTATTGACGGCACCCTGCCCCGGCAAAGCCAAGTACTGGCGGTGAGCCGGATTCTCCTTCGGCAGGATATTCGGCCCCATACCACCGGGGTACAGCGCCGGTTCCGTGCAAGATACCAGTGCCGCTACAGCACCTATTACGAGTATGTGGTAGCTCTTCATCGCCGCTCATTCTAGCATGCATGACACACTTTGGCAAGCTTTTATGCTCGATTTTTGCTGAATTTTAACTTTTTTACTCCTTTATGGCAGTTATTTTGCTTGCCAAGTGACTGCAAATCATGTAGAATACCCCGCCCTCCGCAGGGGTGCACCCCGTACCTTGAACAGCGCGAGGACTTAACCAATCAATCGTCCATTTTATTATGAAAGAACTCAAAGGTGCATGCATCATCGGCCAGTCCGGCGGTCCTACCGCTGTGATTAACGCCAGCGTTCTCGGCGCTGTTAAGGCCGCCCTCAACGCTCCCCAGATCACTCGCGTGCTCGGTGCCGCTCACGGCATCACAGGCGTGCTGAACGAGCAGCTTTACGACATGGGTATGGAAGATCCGGCTGAGCTGGAACTCCTCAAGTTCACCCCCTCCTCCGCACTCGGTACCTGCCGCTACAAGATGAAGGACCCCGATGTGGACCCCACCGATTACGAGAAGATTCTTGAGACCTTCAAGAAGTTCGACGTTCGCTACTTCTTCTACAACGGTGGTAACGACTCCATGGACACCTGCAACAAGATTTCCAAGTTCATGCAGAAGTCCGGTTACGAGTGCCGCGTGATGGGCATTCCCAAGACGATTGACAACGACCTGTACGGCACGGACCACTGCCCCGGCTTCGCTTCCGCTGCCAAGTACATCGCTACCTCCTGCATGGAGGTGCAGCACGATGCCTCCTGCTACGACACCGGCATGATCACCATCATCGAGGTGATGGGCCGTAACGCCGGCTGGCTCACCGCTGCCTCCGCTCTGGCTACCTACGCCGGTGCCGGTCCCGACCTCATCTACCTCCCGGAGGTTGACTTCGACATGGAGTCCTTCCTTGCTGACGTCGAGAAGCGCTACAACGCCACCGGCAAGTGCCTCGTGGTGGTTTCCGAGGGCATCCACGACAAGGACGGCAACTTCATCTCCCAGGCCAAGACCAACAGCAACGACGGCTTCGGCCACGCTCAGCTGGGCGGCCTTGCCAACAAGCTGGCTGAGGTAGTGCGCTCCCGCGTTCCCTCCGCCAAGGTGCGCGCCATCGAGCCCTCCCTGCTCCAGCGCTGCGCTACTCACTTGGCCTCCACCACCGACGCCACGGAGGCTTACCTCGCCGGTAAGACCGCTGTGCAGGCTGCTGTAGCCGGTGACACCGACAAGATGGTTGCCTTCGAGCGTAACGATGTGTACGGTCAGTACGTGTGCAACACCAAGCTCCTCCCCCTGGAGAGCGTTGCCAACTTCGAGAAGAAGGTTCCCCGTGAGTGGATCAACGCTGCCGGCAACGGCATCGAGCGCGACTTCATCGACTACGCTCTGCCCCTCATCCAGGGCGAGACCGGCATGAAGACCGTGCAGGCTCTGCCCCGCTTCGCCCGTCTCCGCAAGGTGCTGGCCAAGCCGACCTGCTAAGCCCCACGCTTACATCGCAATTTTCGAGCAGCCCGTGCATACGCCGGGCTGCTCGTTTTTATGCTCGCCCCTGTCCACGTTGATGATTGATGCCACTATTTGCACCGAGCGGCAAATCGGAAGTTGAAGAACAGATTGCGAGCCGCAGGCGAGCCTAAATCAGAACCCGCGTCAGCGGGTGACCTAACTTAGCCTAGGGCGTAAGCCCTAGGAAATGGGTAAAAAAACAAATCCGAACCCGCGAACCGTTGAGGCTTGCCGAAACGGTATGCGGGTGGCATAACCTTCCCGGAGCACGTAAGTGCGAAGAAATCCCGTATGCAT
>CAJGCY010000174.1 GCA_904501955.1 uncultured Akkermansia sp.
AAACTCGCGCCCACAACGGCTCGGAGCTCCGCTTCGCTACGGTCCTCGCCATTATATGTCGGCCTACGCTGCGTCGCTTCGCTCCGTCGCTCCGGGCTCAATTTTCTTTTTTTACGCTACCCGGGGTTCCGCGGCTTCACCGCTCCACCACCGGGCTATTTTATAGCGCCCCTCCGGGGCTCAAATCTAGGCTCGCTTACGCTCGCAAAAATTCCCCCACCATCCCCCTCCAACTTCCGATTTATCGAGCAGACAGCACACTCAAGACCATACAGGGCTTCCCCCCCTCTGCATGCGTGCCTCACGCTCGGGTAATGAAGTCATACCACTCATCCAATTTCTCGAAAAGGCTTTTATCATAATGCTTGTAGCCTTGGGCTTTAGCCAGTTGGAACCATTTGACCGCCTGTGCTGCATCACGAGGCACGCCGTCTCCCTCATTGTAGCACTGCCCCAAGTAATACTGAGCAGCCGGAATCCCCTGCTCGGCGGCGCGGCGGAACCATTTCGCCGCAGCCTCCGCATTCTTCTGCACCCCCTCACCTTTTTTATAGAACATGGCCAAGGCATATTGCGCTTCGGCATGCCCTAGCTCAGCAGCCCGCCGGTACAAATCCGCGGCAAGCTCAACATACTTGGGTACGACCGTTCCGTGGTGATAACACTTCGCCAATGTGTAAATAATGGAGGTGTTACCCTTAGTCACAGAACGCTCCAGCCATTTCCGCGCCTCCTGCACATCAAACGGCACGCCACGGCCTCTGTAATAACACATACCCAAAGCAAACTGTGCATGGTCATACTCCTGCGCAGCTGCCAGAGTATACAGGCGCGCAGCCTCTTCGACATTCTTGCGCACCCCCTCGCCTTTCTCATGACACACGCCCAAGTTGTACTGAGCCCGGGCAAGCCCCTGCTCTGCTGCCTTGCAGTACCACTTCACCGCCTCCTCGGCATTTTTCGTCACGCCGGAGCCGTTTTCGCAACACACGCCCAAGTTGAATTGAGCCTTGGCATGCCCCTGCTCCGCGGAAAGGCGGTACCATTTCACGGCTTCCGTGGCATCTTTGGGCACACCTATACCATTTTCGCAGAACACGCCCATGTTGAACTGAGCGGAGGCAAGCCCCTGCGCGGCTGACAAACGATACCATTTCACCGCCTCATCAGTATTCTTCGTCACGCCGTTTCCATGGTAATAACACGTAGCTAAAGCATTTTGCGCACGGGGGAAGCCCTGCTCCGCGGCCATGCGGTACCACTTTGCCGCCTCAGAGGCATCTTTTGGCACACCGAAGCCATTTTCGCAACACACACCCATGTTGAATTGAGCGGAAGCAAGCCCATACTCCGCCGCGGGGCGGTAGCATTTCACGGCCTCCTCATACTTTTTCTCATTGAAAAATCGTCCTCCTTGAGTACTCAAATCCGCAGCGGTGGCGTGATTGATTCGAGCCAAGGCTTTTTTAGCGTTCTCATTCCCCTGCTCCGCGGCAAGGCGGTACCATTTCACGGCCTCCGTGGCATTTTTCGGCACGCCTAAGCCATTTTCGCAACACACGCCCATGTTGAATTGAGCGGAAGGGAGTCCCAGCTCCGCCGCGGGGCGGTAGCATTTCACGGCCTCCTCATACTTTTTCTCATTGTAAAATCGCCCTCCTTGATTACACAAATCCGCAGCAGTGGCGTGATTGATTCGAGCTAAGGCTTTTTTAGCGTTCTCATTCCCCTGCTCCGCGGCAAGGCGGTACCATTTCAACGCCTCCGTGGCATTTTTAGGCGCACCTAAGCCATTTTCGCAACACACGCCCATGTTGAATTGAGCGGAGGCATTTCCCTGCTCCGCCGCGGGGCGAAAGCATTTCACGGCTTCCTCATACTTTTTCTCCTTGTAGAGGCTTACCCCCTGATTACACAAAGCGACAGGTGAAGGAGAGGGAGAAGCGCTTGTGGCGTGATTGATTGCGGTTACGTCTTTTTGGGCACTCCCCTTCATCTGTTCCATAGCACGACGGCACCAGTCCATTGCCTCCTCGGCAAGGCGGTATAACTTCGCCGGCTCGGCGGCATCTTTAGACACGGCCAAGTCGGATTGAGAGGAGGTAAGTGCCTGCTTTGCCGCGAGGTGGAAGCATTTTGCAGCCTCCTCATACTTTTTCTCCTTGTAGAGGTTTATCCCCCGATTTAACAAACTTTCGGGTGAGGATGCGGCGGATGATTGATGCTGTTGATTCTCGTTCATGGAGGCTACGCGCGTGCTAAGATGATGTTCGGAGCCTCCATTATGCACCGCAAGGGCGAATTTTCAAGCAAATTTTCCGCTCAGCGCGGCCACTCTTCATTCAACTGCGGATTTATCGGACCTTGGGGGAGGCTTTTTCGCGCAGCGGGGTGTCAGGGTACAGCTCCGCTGAGTGCGAGAATGAGTATACCGCACTTTCAGCAATTGTGCATGCCTCCTCAATCTTTCCCTAAGTGCGGAACTTCGTCCGCCAAGAACTCGGAAAGAGTTTTCCCCTGGGCAAAAGCCTTCTTCTCCAGCATTTTGCGCGTTACAGGATCAAGGCTGAGGGTAATGAGCGTTTCTTCACGCACCTGAACGCGTGAGGGCAAAGAAAGCGGCACCTCCTTCATCAACTCACGGATGATGTGCACTTTCGCGGCAGGTATCAGCTTGCGAGCCATCCAGTTGCGCACTGTAGACTCCGTGACGAAACACTTCTCAGCAAGCCATGCATAACTGTAGTTGTTGGCCTTCAGCCACAACTTTACATTCAACTTTAACTCGTCTTGCTCCGCTGTTTCCACTGAAGCGAGTGTAGCATTTTTGTCATTATTTGGCAAGCGGTATTTGCTCGCCAGCTCTTTTTTTTTGAACTGAGTTATTTTTAGGGTTGACATAGTACCCTTTTCGATATAAAAATAAATCAGACACACGAATACAGCAATCATGATTATCACCTTCACATGTCCGAACTGCGGCGCCCACCAGCTTCAACAAATCAGGCAGACCATACAAAGGACAGAGGTCAAGGTCACCACCACGAGTGGCGGTGAGCTGAAGACCAGCCCCATCGGGGTAGTGGAGGAGCTGCGCGGCCCGGTGTTGGGCTACCGCTGCCGTAGTTGCCGTTACCCAGACATCCGCAATCATGAGGATAAGAGCGGTTTTTACTGGCAAAAGCCGGAGGATGTGCATGAGGCGGGCTGCTTGGTCATCACGGATGGCGTGAACACCCCGCAGCGCTGTATGATATGCTATGCGGATGGCACGGTGGAGCCCATTCTGTATGATGGCAACGGCAAAGCGACGCTCACCGCAGAGGAGCGCTCCCGTATTCTGGAGGCTCGTGGCGCCACCAATGCCGTGCTCATCAGCGAGGCGGACCCCGGCATCAGCGCCTTCTCCGGCACGGATTGGCAGGGCGTGGAAACCGTTTTCATTTAATCCGCACAGGCATTAAGCCGAACAGCGCGGTAAATCGGAAGTTGAGGGGGTGATTTGTAACATTCATTCACTCGGAGCGAGGGACTTTAGTCCCTCTTATGGATTAGCCCCGCACGTATTTGTGGGACTAAAGTCCCACGCTCCGATAGATTTTGTTGCCCTTCAACTTCCGATTTATCGAACAGTTTGAAATCGCCGGAAACCTTAAACAGAGCGTTACAATGTACAAGGTCCATGCACGTTCTACTCCACTCCCCATACCGAGTAGGAGCGCGAGGGCTGGGTATCACTTTTTTGCGGGGCCTCAGTCAAGGCTTTCAAATGGGCCTCGGCGTCATCCATACTAAGCCCGCTCAAACGTGTGGGCAATTGCCGGTAATGGCCGTAAGTCTCCTCAAGCAACTGCTCCATCCTCGGTAAGCTTATAGACTCTTCCACGGAGAACGAGGGGTAATGCTTGGTCGGCTCCGAGAGGATGGAATTCAACGGGGTGAAGAACTCATTGTAGAAGCGACTACTCACCTCCCTGTGCAGTCTGTTGTAACGGGTGAAAATATCGCAAAGGTGGCCGTAGTACTCTTTTTGGAAGGCCACGTTTTCACGCTCCTCCGGGGGCACGGTGGAGAGCTCTTGCTCCACCTGTTTCAGGTAAGCGCGCCACTCACGCTCAAACTCTGAAAACACGGCCTCCATCTCCGCTTGGTGGCGGGCATATTCCGCAGGCCAAGCATCTATCACCGCCTTATTATGTGCCGTATATGCAGCCATCAACTCCTCCGGAGACACCGCGTAGCCGAGAAGCCCGGGAGTGACAGCGGGCGGTGTGGCAGGCGCAGGCTGCTCCGTAGTAACAGCAGGCGGTGCAGCCGGTGTGGGTTGCCCCACCCCACGGCTCAGCCACCCAATGCACGCCCCCAGGGCAAGCACGCCCAAACCGGCATACACATACAGGTGGCGCGCGCTACCCCGGCGTGAGGGTACCGGCGGCGGGGGCAACAACCCGCGCAACACATCACACCAGTAGGCCGCGCTCTTGTCACGAGCCTCCGGCGCAAGCTGCAGGTTATACATCACAAAGCGCTCCAGCGGCTCCGGCAAAGCCTCCATACCCGGCAGCTGCCGCACCGGCACGAGGTCATCCTTCACCATACGGCGCAGGGTCTCCTCCGGCATGCAGCCGCTGAGCAGCTCATACGCCGTGGCGGCCAGCGCAAACAAATCCGTGCCGGCAAAGGGAGCGCCCTTGCCCGCTATCTGCTCCGGCGCTGCGTACGAGGCGGAAAACTCCCCCTGTGTCACCGTGTGCGCCGCCAGCATCACTGAGGCGCCGAAGTCGATAATCACCGGGTGCTCCGCCTCATCGAACATGATGTTGCCGGGCTTCAGGTCACGGTGAATGATGCCCTGCTCATGCAGGTACTGCAAGCCCTCCAGCACCGCCAGCAACCACTGCGCCGCCGTCTCATGCGCGATGCACTGCCCTGCATCCGCCGCTTCATCCATCTTCTCGCGCAGTGAGCCGCCCTCCAGCCACGGCATCACATAATACAGGCCGCCCTGCGACTCGAACACATCATACACGCGCACCACGCGCTCGTGGTTCAGCTTTGCCAGGGTGCGCGCCTCGCGCTGCATATCCACCATGGCTTGCAGGTAATGCCCC
>CAJGCY010000175.1 GCA_904501955.1 uncultured Akkermansia sp.
GCGAACGTTCACGTGAGCGACAGCGAGCGTTCGCGCGAAGGGGCGCAAGCCCCAAGCGTTCGTGTGAGCGTTAGCGAGCGTTCGCGTGAGCCGTAGGCGAACTGAAATGAGTATTACCGCGGGCTCATGCCCGCCTAACTTTAAGCCCCGTAGGGGCGACGGACGTTAGGCAGGCGGTGGAGTGAGCGTAAGCGAACGGAACCCCTGTATAGCAACAAAAAAAGAAATGGAACCCAGGGAACCTGTGGTGACATATAATGGCGAGGACCGGAGCGAAGCGACGCTCCGAGCCGTTGTGGGCGCGTGTTTATAATATTAACGGCATTTTGAAACAATGCCGAATTCCGAGCCACGCTTTATACCACCCCTCCGGGGTTCGCATTTATTTTTGTTGCCATTTCCCGGGGTTCCGCCCCTTGCGGGGCTCCACCGCCGGGCTATTTTATAGCGCCCCTCCGGGGCTCAAATCTAGGCTCGCTTACGCTCGCAAAAATTCCCCACCATTCCTCCTTCAACTTCCGATTTATCGAGCTGATTAACAACAACGGACAATTTAAGCCGGCGTGGCTTGTGAGGCATTGCTGAGGCAGAGCCAGAGCATGCCGGCACAGAGTAGGAGGGCGACAATGAGCGCCCAGAAGGTGGTTTTCTCATCCGCGATGTGCCAAAAATAGCGTTTGATGATGAGCCCGCGGACCACTTGCCATAAAATCATCAGGCCGAACATGAAAGAGCCCATTACCTCCGCGCAGTTGTGCAGGTAGGCTGCGAGTAGCAGTAGGGCTAAGGCTACCGCCATGGCGACGCAGGCCGTGTTGTAGGGAAATTTACTTTCCGAATCCGGGAGCTTCATACATGCGCGGGGCAGGGTAGGGCTTACGCGTGGCGGGAGCGCAGCTTGTGCAGGCGCTGCTCCATTTTGGGGCGCAGGTTTTGCTCAATCCAAGCGTAGGCAGCCTCCAAGCCATCGGATTTGAAGATGCGGCCGATTTGAGCCTCCACCCCGGTGGCGTTGCCGGTGAGACGCAAAAAGTCATTGCTGGTGAACTCGATGAAGAGTTTGCCGTCAATTTGCCCGCGGAAGGAGAGAATCCACTCACGCACGTAAAGTGCCAAAATAGCATCCCCCACCCAGGCTTGGGCGCGTACTTTGGGGTCTAAATCCGGAGGTAAAGCAGACATACCGATAGTTGTTGCGGGTGCGGAGGTGATTATTGAACTGTAGCCCCCGTTGCACCTGCTGCGGGGGTGGTAACAGGTTGCGGTGTGATAGGTTGCGTGGGATTGAGCTTTTGCAGACGTGTGCGAATTTCCGTCTCATCATCGGAGTTCCAATAGCCGGAATCCAGCTCAATGGCGATGGTGCTGTACGGCAGGCGCGTGTTGGTTTTGATGTAGAGCACTCGGTACTGCTTGGCAGCCTCTGCCAGCTGCATGGCAACGATGCGCTCATCCACACGGTAACAAAAACGCCCGGAGAGCAGGCTGTTCACGCTCTTGCGGTACTCACTGATGCCCGGTGCGCGCTCCTCCGGTACGGCTTCCAGCTCATAGCTTACCCATATTCTGGGAGTGAGTGAGGCTTGCAGCTCCAGTTGGTCGAGCACCTCGCGGAAGGTATCCGCCGTATTGCTCGGTACGCTTACCGTTACTGCACCGGCACCGGACGGAATGGGGTAAGTGGGATCCGCTATGACGACCCAGTTACGGGCACCGAGCTGTTGCAGCTGCGGGGCAATGGTGCTGCGCGTTTGCTCTAAGGTCTCCACCTCCGTAGGGGCGCTGTGCTGGCATGCAGTGAGCAGAACCGCCGCAAGTGCGGCGGTTGTTTGTAATACTCGCTTGACAGCCTGTAGCTTCACCTTTGCTGTGTTGCGTATGGTTGAACAAGAATGGTTTAACCACGTGCGCGGGGCTCGCGCTCACCGGCGGTGCCTACACCCGGGCGGGTGATGAAGGGACCACCTGCCGTCGGGGCCTTCTCCGTGAAGGCTACGCCCGGCATCTCGGTCGGCTTGCCCTCCACCGGGAAATCCTTGCGCAGCGGGTGGTACGGGTAGCCGTCCCACATCATGATGCGGCGCATATCCGGGTGCCCGATAAACTCAATGCCCATCAGGTCATACTGCTCGCGCTCCATCCAATCCGCCGCACTCCATACGGATACTACGGAGGGCACGGCGCACTCTGCCTCGGAAACAGGGCAGCGCACCAACAGGTTGGCGCCCGTCTCTGCCTGGGTGATGGTGTAGTTCGTCTCAAAGCGCGGCTCCTGCCCCAAGTTGTCCACGGCGGACACGCATACCAGCATGTCAAACCCGCAGGCCTCCTTGGCGTAGGCCATGGCTTCCGTCAGAATGGCTGCCGGTACGGTAAGGGTGATATCACCGCGGAACTCTTTGCGGCTGATTTGGGGGAAGCGGGTGCAGATGCGCTCTGCTGCTTCATTCTGAAGTTGTGTGAGATTGGCCATAGTGCTTCTCGTTGAGTGTAAATGCCTGAAAAGTTGCCCGTGCATCAGTCCATGATGGACATTTTGGCGGTGATGGTGTGCGCATTCTGCGCTTCACGCGGCTCGTGGGTCTTGAAGAAGCCCTTGAGCGGGTGACCCGTCTTCATAATCTTTTCCTTGAGGGTGATAAGACCCTGCAGCAGCGCCTCCGGGCGGGGAGGACAGCCGGAAATGTATACATCCACCGGTACAATCTTGTCAACACCCTGCAGCACGGAGTAGGAGCGGAACATGCCACCACTGCAAGCACATGCGCCACAGGCAATGCACCACTTCGGCTCCGGCATCTGGTCCCAAATGCGGCGTACCAGCATGGCCATCTTGTAGGTTATGGTGCCGCAAATGAACATGAAGTCTGCCTGGTGCGGGGTGTAACGGTTAACTTCCGAACCGAAGCGGGAAATGTCGTAACGGGAGCAGGCTGTTGCCATGTATTCAATGGCGCAGCATGAGGTGCCCATCGGCATCGGCCACAGGGACGACTGCTGTATCCAGTTGATAGCTGCCTCTGCCGTGGTGTAGAGGAAGCCACCGTCTGCGTCCGGGTCGCACATGAAGTTTGTCTCGATTTCCTGAAGATTGTCACTTGCCATAACGTACGTTTGCAGGGGGTGTGGATGCCCTGTCGCCACATAGCATACTCTCTTTCTGCGTGAAATCAAGTCAAATTTGTTTTCCTCACTCGTTTTTGCCCGCTTTCGCGCTCCTTGCCTACGCAAATTCCCCTTTATCGCAATCGTGCCGGTTGCGTTTTTTCAATCCGTAGATGGTCAGCCCTATGCCGGCGATGAAGAATAGCCCCCCAACGGCCATGAAAATGTAGTGCGAGGAGCTACCGCTCAGTTCTGTCAGCTCAATCTCTTGCGGTTTGTGGGGTAGGTAGAGCACGCGCACGGTATCACCTTTGCTGTACGCCGTGCGGGAGGATACGCCGACGGGACTTTCCGCCGTGCGGGTGATTCCCCTGTCATCCGTGTAGGTAACAACGGGATGGTAGGTGACGATTTTGGAGCGGTGCTTTCTGCCGGAGTTATGTCTTTCGTGTTTGCGGATGTCAGTCACGACGGCTTCCGACTGTACGCCGTGTTGCCTGAGCTCTTCGCTCTCCAAGTGCTCCTGATATGAGAACCACAGCACGGCTGCCCCGACTACGGCAAACAAGAGCCCGAGCCACCACGGGAACTTGCCTTCCTGCACTGTGCGGATGCTTGAGCTGATGCTACCCGGGCGTATTTTTATCCTGAACATGGCTTATTTAGTTTGCTTTTTGCGAGAGAGAGCAATGCACAGGCTGAGACCTATCACGATGAACGCGGCGCCCATCGCCATCAGCGCGCCATAGAAGAAAAAGAAGTCTTCCGTCGCTATGTCCACCGCCTGCGGGTCATCCGGTAAGTAGATGATCTCCACTTTGTCACCTTTACCCAGTCCTTGATAATCAGAGCTGCCGTAGCGAGTTTGGGCTGTGTGTTCGGTGCCCTGCGCATCCGTGAAGGTGACAACGGGGGCAGGGGCTTCCGCGCCCTTATCCGCATCCTCAACAACAGCTGTGGTGCGCACGCCGTAATCCTGCATGTTCTGCTCTTCATGGTGTAGCATTAAGCCGACCCCGAGCTCCAACACTCCGGGGAGGATGAAGAAAAGGCCAATCCACCACGGGGCGCGGCGGGTGCGCACGGTGGAAACCGCGGGGGTGTTTGTTTTTGCCGGTGCTGCCGGTGGTGCGGTAGGTGGCAGCTCGCCGCATGTGGCAGCAATCTGTTCGCACAGGATTTCGTGCACGCGGTGCACTTCCGGCACGGAGATGAACCCCTCCGCCGCAGGTCTGCCGTTCACCTCATAATCACGGTAGCCGAGCACGATGTCGCCGTAGCCGTTTTTGTGCTCGATTACTTTTTTTACCATGTTCTTTGCCAGTGCAAAGCTGATGACTCGTGTGCGGAAGTTGAAAGCATTGGGGCGCAGAATAACGGCGCGCTGGGTGGTGATGAGGTAGCGCGTGTGCTGCATGCGCTTGCGGTTCCAAAACATGCCGACAATGAGCCCTATGCCGATGAGCCAGAAGGGGGTGGTGAAAAATACCTCGAAGCTCACATCCTCATCCAGCCGCATCATCATGGTGAAGGCTGCAATGAAGCCTAACCAGAGTATCGTGAAAATCAGCAGCCCCAGTACATTCGGGGATGTCCATTTCCACTCCGGATGGGCTATCAGTATCACTTCTTCCCCCTCGTGGAGTATTTCGTTGATGTCCTCTTGTTCCTTGACATTGCTCATGGTGCAGCAGCGTTATAGCATCATGCTTTTGCCTTGTCAAGCGTGATTGGGCGGCGGTGCATTCAAACAGCCCGATAAATCGGAATTTGGCGAGCGAAGCGAGCGGAATTTGAAGCCCCGATAGGGGCGACGGACGTTAGGCAGGGGTGGAGCGGCGAAGCCGCGGAACCCCTGTTAGGGTAAGAAATTTAAATGGAACCCAGGGAACCTGTGGTGACAGAATGCGTGGCTTAAATTGCTGTATCGACCACAAAACAAATGCTTTGAAAAAA
>CAJGCY010000176.1 GCA_904501955.1 uncultured Akkermansia sp.
AGAGTGAGGGGCTTTCCCCTTTTCCCACGGGCGAGAGTAAATGAGCTTCACCACAGCCTTACCGGCGGACTTGCCCGTCACTTTTACCGTCGTCTCCACCGGGCGACCACAGACGGGGGCGCCATCAGTCTGTTCATTCGAGGCAAAGCCGAGCTCCACCTCCACTTGGGGGGAGCACTCCGCCACTTGCCACACATAGCCGGTGGTCGGGTTACCGGGCAGGTTCACGCTCAAGGTAGCCCCCACGGCAAGCTCATGGTTTTGCACCTGCTCTGTCGGGCGCGCAGCACCGCCACCGCCGAGCCTGGGCAGAGCCTCAGCGCTGCAAAGCAGCATTCCCATCATCAATATGGCACTCATGACTCTCATACGCACCTCTTATAGCAGCTTACGTACCGTTGGTCAAGCCTTGCGCAACGTTTCCTCTTAAAAAAATGCCCCCTTGAATCAAATGACTCAGGGGGGGAATTTTCGTTTTAATGTATTTTTCGTGTTATGCACACGTGCGCAGGGTATGGTAAGCGGTGTTCACCAAATACTGCACGGCATCGGGATGCTGGGCTAATACCTGCTTCACCTCATACGGCATCGGCAGCGCGTAAATGGAAGCCACCGTCAGCATTTCGGGATTTCGGATGCACCCCAAGGTATGGCGCTGGAATAGTTCCAAAGCTTCATCATTCTCCAAAATCACTCGCAGCGGTATAGCCAAATGCGCCGGGCAATTTTTGTTCAAAGCAGCGATAAGAGCGCGACGGATTGCGTAGTTTGCAAACTTCTGTGCGATAGAATCAAAGAGTCCCATAATATGTGTTTGTGTTGTATTGCTGTTTTTTACTGAGCGACCCGCTTCAGGGGCGCCTCTGTATTACATGACGATACAACTCGCACATTTGTTTTAATCTTTTTTCATTTTTTTGCATTCGAAGGCTGACAACGCTGCGGGTCTTTACAGAGTTGGCAGATATTGGCGATTTTTATCTTCCGGGAGGGCTAGGAATTCATCTATCAGCGCTCCTACCTCCTCACCATACACGAAAAATTGGTAATAATAAGCCTCGGAGTAATCGATGCAATACCCATCCGGGAACACGGGAGGGCATTTCGCCACATTGTTTCGGTTCAAGATAAGGAACGCTTTTTTTATCGGGTAGCTCACCGTCTTATCCGTGTGCGAAGGCAGGCGAGTGGCTTCATCATTTTGCTCCAGCTCGTAGTCGAGGTAGATATGCGGGTCCCCGGTATAATTTCCCTTCCATACGCGAGCTACATGGAACTTTCGCGTAAGGAACAAGGCCTGAGAATCCCCCACCACCATGCGATCCTCCACGGCATCCACCTCCAACACATATTCGCCCCACTCCAGCCATTCTTTCAAGAGCTCTTCTTTTTCCACTTGCACGGGGGCCGCGTTCCCCGGCCAGTTGTAAAAAGATACAGCAGTGGGTGAGATAACAGGGGCTTGGTATTCCGCCGCCGGCTCCGCCTTCACCGGAGCAGCGGCACCCCCCGGCTGCGCAAAAATATCATCACGGCAGAGCACCAAGCACACCACCGCGGCTACCAGCACCGCCGGCAGCATCATATATTTGCACAAAAATTGAATCCACCCTCTGAGCATACACCTCTTATATCAATTTTCTGTTTTAGAGTCAACCAGCATCCTCCTTTTTTCAGTAATAAATCTCGCGGTTGCGCGGAGATGGTGCATTATCATAGATGAAAAGAAAAAAAAGCGCATGTGGAAGAAGGTGATATTACTCGGCTTAGGGCTCAGTGTAGCAATACTGAGCACTGCAGTGTTTCTGTACTTGGAAGCAGCCTACCGGCCGCCGCTTCCGTATTGGGTGCAGCGGGGGCAACACATGGGCAAACTCGCCGCAAAATGGCCGGACGATTGGGACAAGCAGCCCCTCAACATGCACCCGAGTTGGTCCGAACATGAGGTCCACCTGCTGCAGGAGTGGGACACCTACCTGCTCATCTCGGCATACGCGGAAAGCGTTGCTCACAACAATGAGCACAGAGCCCGCATTGCAGCAGGGCTCGAAACACCCTGTGCCTGCGGGTTCGACGCCCCGGATACGGAGCTCACCCTCCGCCTACGCCACAAAGCCCTCCACGCCCCCGTTCGGCAGGCGCTGTTACACTTGGCAGCCACGGCGGAGATTCCGCAGAGTGTAGCGGATAAGGAGGTCAACATGGCACTGTGGGCAGCACAGGGCGGACAATGGGAACTCGCCCGCTTGCTGGTGCAGCGTGGCTGCAACGTGGGTGCCTTGGTGGGGTATGTATTCAGCGCGCCCATGCCGGAGGAAGAATTGCGCCGCTGGCTGGATTTTTTTCCATACCCGCGGGGAGCTACCGTGGGAAGATGACGCCGCGATATACACCACCGCCCGCAGGAGCTGCTCAGGTTACGCCCTGTTGGAATGGGCGTGGGAGCACGCCTACCTGCAAAGTGCAGATGTATACGCCCTGCTGAAACAGAAGGGCACGCTCCCCTTAATGCAGCGCATGCATGAAGAGGGCAAATTGAGCTTGGCAGCACACGCCCGGCAGCAACACCCCACCCCGGTGCAACAACTCATCATCGTGGCTGCACCACCGGTGGATGAGGGCTTCTGCATGGAGGATGCCTTGCAAAAATTGGAATGGATGCTAGCCCACGGCGCAAATCCGAATGCCATGCCCCACCACCGTTCAACGCGAGGGGATGCTCGCTACCGCCCGCTGAACATGTGCCGGCGCGTGATGCAACAATGCGACCGGCAAGCGCTCCCCGCTTGGCAACGCATGGAGCACTTGCTCTTGCAATACGGTGCGCAATAGCCCCCTCCCCGGCATGCTAATCGGTAGGAGGGCAACACACATTTCACTTGAAATTTGAGGGCACGGTGGTAGAATACGCGGACGTGTTGCGAGAAATACAAAAAGTCAGCGCATGGTTGGCGCATTATACCTCCCCCTTTGTGATAGGGGTGGCGGTGTTGGCTTTTATTGTACCGGGCATGTTCACCTGGGTGCAGGGGGATGTGCAAGCGCTGGTGCTGGGCTTCATCATGCTTACCATGGGCATGACTCTTCGCCCGGCAGATTTTCGCATTCTGGCCTCACAGCCGGTGGATAATGTGATTGGCGCCTGCGCGCAATACACCATCATGCCCCTGATCGCCTGGGCGCTGGTTGCCTGCTTTGACCTGCCGCGAGGCATTGCCGCCGGCTTGCTGCTGGTGGGCTGCTGCCCCGGTGGAGTATCCAGCAACATCATGAGCTTCCTATGCAAGGGAGATGTGGCCTATTCCGTGGGCATGACCACTGTCTCCACCCTGCTGGCTCCTTTCGTCACCCCGCTGCTGATGCTTTGGCTTGCCGGGGAAAGCATTGATGTGGATGCCATGGGCATGTTCCGCAGCATTCTTTTTGTCACCATCCTGCCGGTGGGTATCGGGGCGCTTTGCAACGGCTGCTTCAGCAAGCGTGCAGCGTACGCCGAGGTTTGCCGAATCATGCCCGGACTTTCCGTGCTCGGGCTTGCCTGCATTGTGGGCGGTGTCACCGCGGCCAAGGGAGCAAGCTTCTTCACCAGTGGGGCTCTTATTTTCCTCACCGTTTTCTTACACAATACCCTGGGCTACATCCTCGGCTACCTGGCCGGGCGTGCCACCCGCATGAACCGCCCCAAACGCCGCACCCTCTCCATTGAAGTAGGCATGCAAAATGCCGGCTTGGCCACTGTGCTGGCAGCACGTCACTTCCCCGCCATGCCCGAGGCAGCCGTGGCTGCCGCCATCTGCTGCGTGTGGCACAGCATCACCGGCACCCTCTTGGCCGGGGTCTACAATGCCATTGACCGCCACCGCGGTATTGACAAAAAGGCATGATGGGGAACCCCGGTTTACAGTGATGCCACTATTCACTCTGCGCGATAAATCGGAAGTTGAAGGGGAGTTTTGTAACATTCATTCACTCGGAGCGAGGGACTTTAGTCCCTCTTATGGATTAGCCCCGCATGTATTTGTGGGACTAAAGTCCCACGCTCCGATAGATTTTGTTGCCCTTCAAATTCCGATTTATCGAGCTGTTTGAAATCTCCCCAAAAAAATTAAACCGAGCGAAGCTTTTGGGACAGCGATGAGCGGAATTTGGTGTGCGCAGCACTTCCGGCTTTACTTGAGGGGGGGAGCCGTGGTACAATGCGGAGCGCACTATGGCCTTTACACACTTACACGTACACACCGAGTACTCACTGCTGGATGGAATGATTCACACGAAGGATCTCATCAAGCGGTGTACGGAGTTGGGTATGAACTCCGTAGCTATCACGGACCACGGCAACGTGTTCTCCGCGATTGAGTTCATGGTCAACGTGAAAAAGCACAACAAAGGCATCATTGAGTGGAACAAAGAGCACCCGGAGGAGAAAAAACCGCTGTTCAAGCCGATTTTGGGCTGCGAAATCTACCTCTCCCCCACCCCGCTGGACGTTAAGAAGCAAATACCCGGCCGCAGCAAGTACACCCACCTCGTTTTGCTGTGTGAGAACAACTTGGGCTGGGAGAACCTCATCAAAATCGTCTCGCGCGGGCACTTGGACGGCTTCTATTATAAACCGCGCGTGGACATGGCAACGCTGCGTGAGTTCAGCCGCGGTCTTATCTGCCTGACAGGCTGTATTTCCGGTCCGCTGCAGGAGTGGATTCTGCAGGACCAGCCGGAAAAGGCGGAGGAGGTGCTGCTGGAGCTCATTGACGTGTACGGCAAGGACAACTTGTTCATTGAGCTGCAAGACCATGAGCTGGAAGAGGAGCGCCGCTGCACTCCGGAGCTGGTACGCTTGGCGCGCAAGCATGATGTAGGCTTGGTAGTCACGAATGACGCCCACTTCCTCAACGCAAGCGACCACGACGCGCACGATATTCTCATCTGCGTGGGCACCGGCAACAAACGCATGGACGGCAAGCGCATGCGCTACCCCCGCAGCGTGTACTTCAAGAGCGAGGAGGAAATGCGCGAGCTCTTCCCCGAATACCCGGACGCGTACGA
>CAJGCY010000177.1 GCA_904501955.1 uncultured Akkermansia sp.
CACAGCAGCTACCACAAGGGAAATCTCCTGCGGCGTGTAGGTCGAGGTCTTCTCAATATACGGAAGGGCCGCAGCAATCACACCTACGTCAATGCCGTAGAGAAGACCACCGAGACCTGCCATTACCATCAGGTAAAGGGCATAGCGTTTGACGGAAGCGGGGAGCTCCGTTGTCGTTGCGTCTGTACTCATAACGGCCGTATTATACCACTATCATCACACAGTGCAAGCCCGAAATACGTTTTTGAAGCTTACTCTAGCTGAAATTTGACTGTTTTGAAAACAAATTCGGAGGGTGTAAACAAAATTATATGGGCAGCGTTTTCCCCTTTCTGCTTCTGATTTACCGCGCTGCTTGTAATTATACACGCTCGAATCCCCCCAAAAAAACAGCGGCCACCGGGAGGGTGACCGCTGTCGGGAGTATGATAAAGCGTGGTTACGGATTAGCCCAACTGCTTCTTGCGGGGCAGGAAGAAGAAGAGCAAGCCGCACACAATCATGAGCATGCCGGCTACGCTGAGCGGCAGGCCGAGGCCCACGTTGGCGTCCTTCAGGTAGCCGCCGAGCCAGCTGATGAGGGCACCGGCACCTACGGAAGTCAGGTTGAGCATGCCGTAACCGGTGGCGGAGAATCGCTCGTCAATCTGGGAGCGCAGTACGGGCATGAGCGTGGCATCCAGAGAGCCCTGGGCAACACCCTGCATGGCTACGAGGGCGAGCGTGGCGGTCAGACCGAACTCGATGGGCATGCCCAGTGCGGGCAACATGGCGATGACCACGCAGGGACCAGCCAAGCAGAAGCCGATACCGGGCACGAAGGCGCGGCAGTTCGGGTTCTTGGTGCGGGCGTACCAAGCATCGGCTGCCACAGCGGCCAAAAGCACGGCGCCGTACTTGGCGAAGTTAATCCATGTGGTAGCCTGCGGGCCGGCATCTGCCTCCGACAGGCCGAACATGTCGATGAGCAAGCGCGGGTACCAGCCCATGAGGAACCAGTTGGCGAAACCGGCGATGGCGTATGCACAGAGCAGCATGAGGAAGGCGCGGCTGGAGAACAGGCTCTTGATGACGTCGCCCATGCCGAACTTGGTTTCCTCCTCCGCAGCGGCGGGTTGAGCTTCCTCTTTCTTCTCCACTTCAGGAGCGGTTGCCTCTTCACCCTCCGGGTCACGCAGGAAGAAGATAACAATCAGACCGTATGCTACACCGATGAAACCGAAGGTCTCGAAGGTGAGGCGCCAGCCCAGCTGGCAGGGGTCGCCCGCCATCATGGCGCCGTAACCGGCCATAATCTGGCCTGCATAAATACCGCTCATGTGCAAACCGGTAGCCATGGAGCGGGTCTTGCCACGGTGGTAGTCCGTGATAAGGGCAAGTGCTGCGGGAATGTAGAAGGCCTCACTCACACCCATCAGCGCGCGCCAGAAAATGAGCTCACCGAAGCTGGAAGACATGCCGGTCATGTAGGTCACCACGGACCACACCACAAGGGACATCAGGATGATGAACTTGCGGCTGAAGCGGTCCGCCAGGTAGCCACCCACGGGGCTGAGCGCGGCATACACGATGAGGAAGGCGGAGGTGACGGTGCCGAACTGGCTTTGCGTCATATCGATGGCGTCGCTACCCTCCGTGATGGATTGGTTGAGCACGGCCAGCAACTGGCGGTCAAAGTAGTTGAGCATCACCACTACCCAAAGCACCGCCACACAGGCCCAAGCCCACTTGGTCGGTTTTTCGGAAACCTTCACGACCTTCTTTGCCAAGCCGTTCTTGATGCCCAAGAAGATGGCGGCAGCAGCGATGATCAGAGAGAGGATGAGTGTGGAGGGCGCGAGGTTGGAGCAGCCGTGGAGGAAATCCACGAGCAGCTGTTGCAGCGGCCCTATTTGTTCTGTTGCGTCAGCAAGTGATATCATGGTTGCTTATTGGTTGGTTTGTATGTTGGAGATGAGGGGGGTGCGCACACCGGGGTGTGTTTCACCGGAGATGATGTAGATGCTGTCACCCCACTGTACAGCGGGGCAGGTGGCAACGCCGGTGGCGTTTTCGCCCTCCTTTGCCCACTGCCCGGTGGCGGGGGTGAAGGAGTAGACGGTTTTGTTCTGCCCCGGGTGTGTAGCGGGGGCTTTGCCGGTGAGGGATGCACGGTAGTAGTTGCCGGGGTCGCCTGCAACAACGTATAGCTTACCACCCACGGAGGGCAGCGGGTTCGCAGCGCCTACCAGCGGCTCAGGCATGGGGGCGCAGCTGCTCCACGTGTCCGTAGCGGGGTCATAGCACAGGGTGCTGTGCAGGTAGGTGCGCTCGGCTGCCCCCTTGGCATCCGGGTGCAGGGAGCAGCCACCCGTTACGTAAATTTTGCCGTCCACCACGCCGGCAGCTGCCAGCATGCGTGCCTCCGGCATGCGGCTCAGCTCAGTCCACCCCGCGTTCGGGTTGGCCATGTCGAGCACAAAGCTGCGGGAAAGGCAGGTGGTGGATTCCGCTTTCTCCTGCCCGCCCATCACGTAGAGCTTGGTGCCCACAACGGCGAAGGCCGGGTAGGCCACCGTGGTGGGCAGATCCGGCAGCATGGAGGTGGAGGCCTCCGCCCCCTTCAGCTGGGTGCAGGTAACGGTGGAGAGGTGCCCCTTGGCGTTGCAACCACCGGCAATAATCATGCTGTTGCCGTGAGCGGCGTAGGCTGCGTAGCCGATGGGTTGCGGCAGGGTACCGATGGTGGTGCACTGCGGGGTGGTGCAGCCTTGGCTCAGGTTGAGGAAGCTGACGTCACCGTAATAGGCTTTCTCGCCACGCTCGGTAGCGGTTTTTGCGCCGGGCTTGGCATTCGGGAAGTTTGCGCCACCGGTCATGATGATGCCGTTGCTGCCTTCAATCAACACGGCGGCCATGCCGGCGCGGCCTACTTTGTCCGCAATTTGCAGCCCGCTCTCGGAAGCGACGGATTGCACCCCCGCCTGCGCAGCGGTGGCGAACCCCAGCAGGGCAAGTGATGTGATGATGCGTTTCATGGTCTCGTAGTTCAGCTCAGTTTGGCGCCCCATACTTGGTTGGAGCGCTTGCCGGGGCGCTGCTCACCGTTCACGATGACGGCCATGCCGTTCCACTCTGCGCAGGGCAGTACGGCACGGGCTACGGCCATCTCGCCGGCGTCCGCCCACTCATTGGTGGCGGGGTTGTAGCAAAGGGTGAAGTTGTGGAAGCCCGGGTGATTCTGCGGGGTGTAGCCTTTCACCGTGGCGTCATCACCGCCCAGCATGTAAATGCGGCCGTGAATCACCGGTGCGGGGGTGGGGGCTGCGGCGCAGAAGTGCGGCAGGTAAGCCAGGCGGCGCCAGCCGGTAGCCTCGTTGTAGCTCCAAGCCTCGGTGAGCATGTCGCGCACCATGCGGCCGTCCTCACCATCTTTCAGACCGATGCCGCCGAGCACATAAATCGTGCTGCCGATGGTGGCCATCTGCTGCAGGAAACGCCCGCGGGCGGGCAGGGCGGGGCCTTCGCTCCACTCCTCCGTAGCGGGGTCAAAAATCCACAGGCGGCTCTCGGCATCCTGCTCACCCACGGCGATGCTGCCACCCTGCACATACACCTTGCCACCCATCACGGCAGCGGCGTGCCCCGTCAGGGTAACGGGCAGGGAGGGAAGGGTGCGGTAGCTCACATCTTTGCCATCCCACGTGAGCATGTAGCAGTCCGCCACGGCACCGCCCACATTGCTGCCGCCGATAATCATCATACCCTGCGGCAGGGTGGCCGTTGCGCCATAGCCCAGCGGCTTGGGCAGCGGCGTGGCATCCAGCCAGCCGGCGCTGTCCGCCGTCATCACGAATACGCGGTCAGTCCAGCGCTTCGGGCCGCCCTCCCACAGCGGTTTTTCCGGGAAGTTAGCACCACCGGCAACGATGAGTGCACCGTTGCTCACGCCGGCGTATGAGCCTGCAAAACCCTCAGCATCCGGCAGGTCCGCCAGCTGCTTCCAATCTAAAGAAAGTTCACTGTTACACATTACTCTAAGAATCTAGCATAATTTTAACACTCCTGCAAGGTAAAAACAGCAGAGCTACATCATATTTAAGCGCTCGCGTTTACATATACGGCCATTGCTCGGTAAATAACGCGATAAATCGGAAGTCGGAGGGGTGTTTGCGAGCTGTGGCAGAGCTCAGCCTTGCAGCTCTTCCGCGACAAGCCTCTGCATGGCGCGAGCCAGCAGTGCCACCACGGCATCAAACCCGGCGGGGCCTCCGTAGTACGGATCCGGCACATCGCGCTCCGTCTCCCCCTCGGCAAACCACTCCCACATGCCGCGCACCTTGGCGGCATCCGCCGCGTTGCGGGCAAGGGCGAGTATGTCCTCTTTGTTGGAGTGGTCTTGCGGGATGATGAGGTCAAAATCCGTGAAATCCGCTCTGCGGAAGGTGCGTGCGCGGTGCCCGCCGTAGCTGTAGCCCGCCCGCTCCAGCGCCGCGAGCATGCGGGAGTCCGGTCGCTCCCCGGTGTGGTACGAGGCCGTGCCGCAGGAGTCCGCCCGCACTGCTCCGGCCAAGCCCGCCTCTTTCACGGCGGCGTTGAACACAATCTCCGCGGCGGGGCTGCGGCATATATTACCCAGGCATACAAAAAGGACTCGGTAGGGGCTGTGCTTACTCATATCTACTCTTCTGTTTGTGGTGAAAATACAAAAAATCGGTTGACGCGGGCGGCTGCATCTGGTATGAAACCACCTGTCACCACGCATCATAACACACGTATATGAAGATTGCACGCCTGAATTCCGACGCGGAGATTTTTTATTCACTGCAGGGGGAGGGAGCCCGCACCGGCTGCCCCGCCGTGTTTGTGCGCCTTTCCGGCTGCAATCTGCACTGCAAATGGTGTGATACCAAGCATAGCTGGGCCCCCGGGGTGGAGCTGACACCGCAGCAGCTCGCGGAGCGCATCCGCAGCTACAACAGCCCCGGCTTGGTGCTCACCGGTGGCGAGCCCCTGTTGCAGGCTGCGGAGCTGGAGCAACTCCTCGCCCTGCTGCCG
>CAJGCY010000178.1 GCA_904501955.1 uncultured Akkermansia sp.
TCGGCCTCCGCGCTGTCGCTATCGCTCCAACGCTCCGGGCTCGAATATTAGGGGGAAGCCTACCGGTGGTTTCGTCGCTGCGCGACTCCACCACCGGCTACTGTCTTTCGCCCCTATCGGGGCTTCAAATTCCGCTCGCTTGCGCTCATCAACTTCCGATTTATTGCGCGGTTGACGAGCGTCCGCCCCCTGCATAGCCGCGCCTCAGCACGTCAGAGCGGAGCCCACCACCACATGCCTCCATCCGACACCCCAACGCCTACAGCATTCAGAATGCTGTAGGCGTATCTTAATCTTGCCAATCAACACAAAAGCCAATACGTATTCCCCCAAAAATACGTATTTGTATACGTACCCGAGTGATGTAGAGCATAAAAAATCAATCTTTAGCAACTTTTAGGCTTGCTACAGCATTGTGAATACTGTAAAATCGCAGGCGACTAAAAAAAGGATGATATAAAGTATGAGTAAAGATGATTATGGGTGTCTGATATTGGTAATAACAGGTGCAGTTATATATGCGATAATCTATTTTTGCTCGATTATCTTCTATCAAGAGCCTCCTATAGATGTATCATTTCGGGAGTCTTTGATGTTTGACGGAAAAGTTCTTCAAGTTAAAAATACCACCACTGATAAGCATCTGTCCTGTTTGATGACGGTTCACAATTATACACATCAGCAGAAAAAATCATTTTCTTTCGTCTTGTCTCCCCGCGAAACGCAAGAGGTGGGAGTGTTGCAAATAGGTTGGCGTTTTTCTACGGGCGAGTCTGTATCAATTGAGGTGGAGGGTTTTAGGACGTACGATTGTAAGGTACCCTGAAGCATTTTTACTCTTTAGCCCTGTTGTAGTCATCGGTTTTGTGTTTGCGTTGTTGTATTGTGCTTCATACTTAGGTCACACAGAAATCGTTAAACTGTTGGAAGCAGCAGGAGTAAAGATGTATAAGTAATTACTCATCAATCTTCCCATCCTTGGTATCATTCTTTGGGTGAGGGTTTTCTTCGCCAATCCCCCTAAATACTATTGTTATGAGAGAGTAGATTACTTACAAATGGAACTGGAACAACGGCACAGACTTTGCCAACTGGATGACTAAACATGTGGCTTACAAGGTTTTATCTGAATTCTGGTGTTGGTATGGCGATGTGGTGAAGACTGTTAGTCGTATTACATCTAACGAGCATGAATTGTCTGCATTGGATGAGATAGGTAAGAATCAAAAATCAGGGGAGTTACGATTTACTCGTAACTCCCCTCTTTATCATTTGATACGCACGAATGGACTCGAACCATCACGATGTTACTCACTAGAACCTGAAACTAGCGCGTCTACCAATTCCGCCACGTGCGCGTTGGAATGATTGCGGGGGAATTAAAACACAATTTCGGCAGGTATGCAAGCAAAATTTGCAATTTTCAGCAAAAAAAGTGCAAAAAAGGCAGAAAAGAGGGGGAAAAAGCCGGGTTCCGCTTGCCATGAGGGGGTGTAGCGGGTATACTGAGAGCAGAAAAATGGCTGAGGAAGCACCAGAGCCGCCGCCGCAGGGGGAGCCACAGGCCCGGCGTAGCCCCCGCACGGCCGGCACCGCCCCGAACATAGCGGACCATGAGATTCTGCGCATCATCGGCACAGGAGCTTATGGTGAGGTGTGGCTGGCGCGCAGCCTGACGGGGGCGTACCGCGCGGTGAAGGTGGTGTGGCGGGAGGATTTTGAGGATGAACGCAGTTTTGTGCGTGAGTTTGAGGGCATCTTGCAATATGAGCCGGTGGCGCGCAACAACCCGGGGCTGGTGCATGTGCTGCACGTGGGGCGGCAAGGCGGTGAGCACCCGTGCTATTACTATGTGATGGAGCTGGCGGATGACGCCTACACGGGCATACACATAGAGCCCAAGAGCTACGTGCCGCGCAGCCTGCGCAGTGACATGCAGCTGTACGGGCACCACGCCATGCCGCTCGATTACGTGCTGGAGGTAGGCAGCCAGCTGGCGCACGCGCTGGAGGGGCTGCATGAGGAGGAGCTCGCCCACCGCGATGTGAAGCCCGGCAACATCATCTTTGTGAACAGCCGCGCGAAGCTGGCGGATGCCGGCCTGGTGGCGCACAACAGCAAGCGCAGCTTTGTGGGGACGGAGGGCTACATACCCCCGGATGGCCCCGGCACCCCGCGCGCGGATGTGTACGCGCTGGCAAAGGTACTGTATGAGATGAGCACGGGCAAGGACCGCCTGGACTTCCCGGAGCTGCCGGATGAGCTGCCGGAGGGCGCCTCGCACCGCCAATGGCTCGCCTTCAATGAGCTGATATGCGCCGCAGCCTCGCCCATCATCGACAAAAAAAGCATCACCACCGCGGCTGCCCTGGCGCAAAAGCTGGATGAGCTACGCGGCTACGCCCGCCGCAAGAAAAAGCGCCACCACCCCACCGCCGCCCCGGCCGGGGGGAGTGCGCGCTACAAGAACCTGCTGATTTTCCTGCTGGTGGGAGCACTGCTCATCACCGTGGGGCTGCACTTCATCCCGCAAGACCTCAGCACCCGCCTGCAGCAGGCGCTGCACGTGCTGTGGGGTACGCAGCAGCCCGGCCCCCCACCCGCCACGCCGGCCACCCCCACCACAGCCCCCAAGGCAGAGGGGGAGCAAGCCCCGCATCTGCTCATTACCAGCACCCCCTCCGGCGCCTCCATCTACACGCAAAACGGCCTGTACGTGGGTGAGACCCCCTACGGCCCCGTGCAAATATCCGCCGGGCGGCAATTGAGCTTCGTGCTGCGCAAGGCGGGCTACACGGACAGCTACTGCAACGCTATAGCCCCCGCCCACGGGCTGCTGAAGCTCGGCGGGCAGCTCACGGAGTTCCGCCCGCCGCGCAAGGGCCAAGTCTGGCACGATGCCCAGGGAACCACCTACACCGCCACCGGCAACACCCACACCGCCACCACACCCATCACGGAGCAATGCTTCGCGGAGTTCACCCGCAGCGCGGAAGAGGGCGCCCAAATACGCTACGAGCCCATACCCGGCACCGGCACCATACGCACCACGAGCAGCGGTGTAAGCGCCTACACCCTGTGGCTCACCAAGCGCTGTGTAGAGACCGGCACCATCGGCCAAGAGCACTCCCTGCACGCCACGCCGGAGCCCGGTACCGAGCAGCACGGCATGCGCGCCTACCGCCTGAGCACCCAAGTGGTGCACAAGACCCCCATCAGCATCTACACCATACCGGCGGGCGCAAGCGTCATGCTCAACGGCCGCCCGCTGGGCGTCACCCCCATGCAGGCGGTGCGCGTGCCGCTCGCGCCCTACCTGCTCGAGATTCGCCACCCCGGCTACTCCACCGTGCGCAAGAGCGGGCTCTCCCCGCGCGGGCTCGCGCTGAACGTGACCATGAGCCCCAACCACTCCGCCGTGTTCGGCATGGAGTGGATAAACAGCCTCGGCCAAAAAATGGTGCCCCTCACCCCCACCCTCATGGCTGCCGCTACAGAGGTGCGCATGCGCGACTACCAGCTCTACTGTGAGCAAACCGGCACCACCTCACCCCCTGCCCCCACTTACGCCCACAATGAGCACCACCCCATCGTAAGCATCACCCGCACGGAGGCGCAGCGCTTCGCCCAATGGCTCACCGCGACAGAGCGCGCCAGGGGGCTCATCGAAGACTCCGACTTTTACCGCCTCCCTACGGATGCGGAGTGGAGCACCATGGCAGGCCTGCCGCCGGAAGAAGGCGCCACCCCCTACGCTCGCAACAAACGCCAAGCCGGCTTCGGCGAGCAGCGCTTCACCTGGGGCAACACCTGGCCACCCGCGCGCAACAGCGGCAACTTCGCGGACTCCTCCGCCCAGGCGCACGTGCAGCGCAACCTCTACATCGAGCCCTACCGCGACGGCTACCCCTTCACCGCCCCCGTCGGCTCCTTCACCGCCAACATGCTCGGCCTGCACGATCTGAGTGGCAACGTGCGCGAGTGGGTGAGTGATGACTACGCCGCCCCGGCGGAGCTGGGCATGCCCCAATACGGCGTCACCCGCGGCGGTGACTACACCTCACACAGCCCGAACCAGCTCAACACCGCCCACCGCGCCCCCACCCCCACGGAAGAGCGCCACCCCACCGTCGGCTTCCGCCTCATGCTCGAGCGCAATCCCCTCCCCCGCTGAGCCACCGCCCGTCCTGCGCAAGTGAAGCAGCTATGTTTTGTCTCACATCTGCGCAAAAAGTAGGACTTTTTGTGCAGATGTAGGACATTTCTCCTCCCCACGCCCCCCCGACCGGGCATAGTACGCACAGACGCGAAGCCCCCACTTATTCCGAACTTTATTCCGAACTTTATTCCGAACTTTATTCCGAACCCCGGTTCGGAATAAAATCACACATGGGGTATCAGCAGCTCATGAATGGCTTCTTGTTCGTCAATCGGCAACTTAGTCGGAGCTTGGTCGGTTCACCTGTATAAAATCTGATTCATGGAGCATTTCCTGCAGCAGTCATGAAGAACATAACCAATTGACAAATACGACTGTTTCCAAAATGGAAACAGTCGTTAACATGAGATAATCTTAACGGAATCACATCAAAAAAATGCATTTGAGTTTTACAATGGCGCCAGTTTGTACAACAAACAAGGGAATTATACACTCCCTTTACCGATTAAGATTTACGCAACTGCATTTTTGGTATATAATGTACATGTATTAAGAATACAACATGAATGAACGAGTTATAAAACGCGGTGATTTAGTCCGAGTGAAAGACGAATATCTCAACCCGGGCGAGGACGGCAGCACCACTTACGTAGTGCTGGAACAAGTGAGCGCAAGCCGCATTCATGTACAAGCTCTCGGCACAGGATTAGCTATAGCTCCCACTTACATATACGATGTAGAATGGGTATACTACGCGGGTTCTGTTCCGACAGACATGTACGAGTAATCCACGTTATCTGATTCAGCTTCACTCTGACGAGGCATCA
>CAJGCY010000179.1 GCA_904501955.1 uncultured Akkermansia sp.
GAGTTGTCACAAGTAAGCGCTCAGGTCAAAGCGCACCCCGACTCCGCCATCCTCACCACGGCTCTGCTCAAAGCCATGATGCGCGCGCGCTACTCCACCCGCGCACTCGGGCACTTCGGCTTGGCTAAGGGGGACTACTGCCATTTCACCAGCCCCATCCGCCGCTATGCGGATCTCATCGTTCACCGCGGGTTCGACAAACTCGTTCACGGCAAAAACGCCAAGGTCAAGCTGCCGTCCATCAGTCAATTGGATGCCCTGACGGACCACCTCTCCGAGACAGAACGCAACTCCGCCGCTGCGGAAAATGAGGCCAAGCTCACCAAGCTGACCCAATACCTCATGCAGCAATGCGAAAGCGAATCCCCCCACCCTTGGCGCGCCATCATCACGGATTGCTACAGACAAGGCATGGCTATTGAGGTGCCGGAACTGCAGCTGCGCGGCTACATCCCCGGTGAATGCTTGGATGAGGCGCTCGGCGGCAGCTGGTTCTATGAGCCACATGCGCACCGCTGGTCCTCCACGGATGCGCGCTTTTTCCTCCCCGGTGATTCCCTGCAGGTTTTCCCCACGGAGGTGGATATGACAGCCCGCTTTGCGTACTTCTACCCCCTCAATCAGGAATAATTTTGCCGTTTTTTACTCAATTCCTACATTTTTTCTATATTTTATCATTTTAAGTGTTGACAAATCCTATAACTTTGCTATAAATAAGCTCAACAGAGCGCCACACGCGCAGAAAGGAGATACACAAAAATGAAAGCAATAGTACCGATGATAATTGGAGCCCTACTGGGCAGCGCTGCGGTGCTGCCGGTGGTCGGAGCTGATGAGGATGACCGCTACAGCCCGGTGTATGCAATTCTGCGAGCCGCGCAAGAGGGGGATGCCGCCCTGAAAGCCCTACTGGCAACGGGGGTGAACATCAACGCTACGGATGAAGACGGTGAAACGGCACTGATGGAAGCAGCGGATTCACGTCGCTACACGGCAGCACTGCGTGTGCTCATCGCCAATGGCGCGAATGTGAATCTTGCAGACGAAGACGGCGAAACCGCGCTCATGCGCGCAGCTGACGAAGGCTCCGTTGAGGCCGTTCGCTTGCTGCTGCAAGCCGGAGCCAATCCCGCCGCTCGTGATGACGATGGAGAGACCGCGCTCGATAAGGCCTTAGATGAGGGCAACCGCGAAGTCGTCAACATCTTGCGCGCCAAATAAAAACAATTTTTCGGTTAGTTAGAATGCACAGCTGTCCGGGCTTCGGCTCGGGCAGCTTTTTTCGCATAGTTTTCAGCATGCCGTTGATTTCAAACAGCACGATAAATCGGAAGTTGGAGGGGTAATTTGTAACCTTCATTCACTCGGAACGAGGGACTTTAGTCCCTCTTATGGATTAGCCCCGCACGTATTTGTGGGACTAAAGTCCCACGCTCCGATAGATTTTGTTGCCCTTCAACTTCCGATTTATCGAGCAGGTGGTCATAACAAACGGCATTATATTGTTATCATATATATTGCGTCAGCAGGCTTTACATATATGCTGCCTATTTGCTAGAATAAACACAGCACATTTTTTCATATGAAACTTACTCGCTTCCTCATTTTATCGTTAGGGCTCACGCTTGGATTAACTACGGCCAAGGGTGCAAGCAACTCCGGGATTTATTGGGCTGATGGCGTCAGCGAAACCGGTGGCTGGTATGATGCCAATAAAGTAGACAATAATGACGGCGATGCTGATGACAACATGTGCTATGCGGCCTCTGCCTCGAACCTCATTGCTTGGTGGCAGAATGGCGAAGCGGGCAGCGCATTGACCACCTCCGCCCCGACAGAACTCAACAACATCTGGCAATCATTTATCGGGGCAAATCAGCTCTGGGATGAGGGAGGCGAAGCGCTTTCATCCATCAACTGGTGGATTTCCGGCATCTATTGTCCGGAAAGCCGAGAGGACGCAGAAGCGTGGGAGCGTTTTTATGTGAAGAGTGAAGATTATATGAGCGAATTGACGAGCGTGACACTGGCACCGTTCGAGGGCTATTATTTCGACCAATACGCGCTCAGCCAGAAACACCTCGCTGACTTCATGGTTGATTTCTCGATGCTCAGTCGAGCCATCACAGAAGTGGACTTTGCCGATTTGCTGCAAAACGGATGCGGTGTTACCCTTGCCGTTGCAACAATCGGCGAGAACGGCGAATCCGAAAATGGACACGCCATCACGCTGTGGGGAGTGGAGTATGATGAGGATGGCAAGCTGAAAACAATATGGATAACGGATTCCGATGACGGCAACCATGAGCTCGTAAAAGTGTCTGTGACGGTGGACGAAGAAAACGATAAGATTTGGCTGAGTGATGAGTTCTACGGCGGGAAATATTTCATAGACGAAGCGTATGCCATTGATGTTCAAGAATCTCTCAAATGGTCACTATACCAAAAGCAGCACTATGTGAACACTCAGGTGAATCCTACTACTCAGAACGGGCGAGCCGGCGCGGCTCTGCTGCCGGAGGTGCTCTTGAGCGAGGCACCTGAGGCGGGTGGCGCTATGGATTCCGTTCTTGCAGCAGTGGCAGCCGGTGCCATGGGCGACAAAGAGGCAGCAGCCGTGGCGGGTGCATCCACCGCAGTGATGGGGCAAGCGCTTTCCGATGATATGGAGCGCCAGCTGCGCGCCATACGTAACCGTGCAGCGATGGGCAGCAGCAGCAGCAAAGATGCAGTGGTGCTTCATAATGGTAAATACGCAGACATGGAGTGGAGGGATACCTTCTTTGTCTGGGCGAACGCGGAGGTCAACCACGCTGAGCAAGAGCCCGACAGCACCTTCGCCGGTTACACCCTGAGCAACTGGGGCGGCACCTTGGGTGCAGCCATGCTGGTGGATGACCGACTCAGCTTGGGTATGGCTGTCACCGCTATGTTCGGTGATTTGCAAAGCGATGGTCCGGATAGGCTCGATGGTGATATGGACACCACGTACCTGAGCGCCTTTGCCCGCTACAACCACGGCAAATGGAGTCACAGTGTCGTTGGCTCCATGGGCGCTATGGATGCGGATTACAGCCGCTACGCCATGAACAACACCACCAAGGGCGAAACGGAGGGCTCAACCTTCGGTTTCATGTACGAGCTGAGCCGTGGCTTTGCCCTGAATGGTAAGGGCAGCATCAGCCCCGTATTCAACGTGGCCTACCGCCACACGACGGTGGATGGCTACAACGAGCATGGTGCCGATACGGCTCTTTGCGTGGGCGAACAGAACCTCGATACCGTGACGGTTGCCCTCGGTGCCCGCTATGCCGCAGAGGTGGGGCAGCAGGCGCTGAACCGCAGCTGTGCCTTTGAGGCCCGAGCGCTGGTTAAGTACGACTTCGGCGATACACAGACCGGCACGTCCGTGGGCTTCGTTGACTATGAGAACCGCGCAGGCATTGAAAGCGCTGAGCGAGGCGCTGTGGGGCTGGAGCTGGGCACAGGAATCGCCGTACCCGTGGGTAGTGGCTGCATCTTTGCTGATGGTGCGGTAGAGCTGCGCAGCGACTACACGAACTTCAACGCCACCTTCGGCTACAAGATTGCGTTCTAAAGACTCACGCAACATGACTTCTTTCAGCCGCTGCTTCCACATGAAGCAGCGGCTATTTGTATCACCGCCCGCCGAAAAGGGGTCAGTTTATGCTCGATACAGCTATTCGGGCTGCTCGATAAATCGGAAGTTGGCGTGCAGTTTGCGAGCCGTAGGCGAGCGGAATTTTAAGCCCCGCAACGCGGGGCGAAAGTGTAATAGCCCAAGGTGGAGCTGCGTCAGCAGCGTAACCTTGGGTAGCGTAAAAAAATGAAATTGAGCCCGGAGCGACGGAGCGTAAGCGACGCAGCGTAGGCCGACAGACAAAGGCGAGGACCGGAGCGAAGCGACGCTCCGAGCCGGGACGGGCGCTCTTTTTTATTTGGATGAGTGCCAATGATTTGCGGACAATGGACGGGGCAATCCTGCTGTCGGCCTCCTCAGCTCCGCTTCGTCGGACTCCAATTCCTTTTTTTAGCCACACCCAAGGCTGCGCCGCTGCGCGGCTTGCCTTGGGCTATTGTACTTTCGCCCCGCTTTGCGGGGCTCCGAATTAGGCTCGCTTGCGCTCGCAAATTATCAAACGAACTCCCCATCAGCTTCCGATTTATCTGAGCAGTTTGAAATCAACTGAAAAATTTATCACCATATTGTAAAAAAACGGAACGAATGGGAATTTAGCGTTTGATTTTCACATCAAAAACAGTTATCATATAACACATGAGCAACAAACGCAAATGGATACAGCCGATTCGTTTATTCGTGCAGGTGGCGCTGATGGGAGCGTTCATCTATGGCCTGTGCAGTAGTAGGGACATTTCCGGGTGGTTGGTGTACGGCGTACTCCTGCTGGGCGTACTGTCCTGTGGGTGGGTATGCCCGCTCGGCACGGTACAGGATTTGGCGTACAAATTGGGGCGACTGCTGCATTTACCGGTGTTGCGCATGCCACAGCGTGTGCAGCAATACCTGCAACTCAGCAGGTACATCCTGTACTTCATCGGCACACTGGGGCTGAGCATAGCAGCGCTGCACGCCACGCGCAGCTTGGGCACGGTAATGAAAGGCAAGGAGATAGCCACCGCCGCGCTGGTGGTGCTCATCGTCACGGTGGTAATCAGTCTGTTCTTCAACCGCCCGTTCTGCAACTATGCCTGCGCCGGCGGCGCCAAGAACGGACTGCTGAGCGTGCTGCGTATCATCGGCATACGCCGTGATACGGAGCGCTGCAGCAACTGCAAACTCTGCACCAAGGCATGCCCGATGAACATTGATGTGGCAAACACGGAATTCGTGCGCCACCCGAACTGCATCGGCTGCATGTCCTGCGTATCCGCCTGCCCCAAGGGATGCATTGCATACAAGCACATGCCCTGCCCCAACAAGCAGACGAAGAAC
>CAJGCY010000180.1 GCA_904501955.1 uncultured Akkermansia sp.
AAATGCGAACCCCGGAGGGGTGGTATATAATGGCGAGGACCGTAGCGAAGCGGAGCTCCGAGCCGGGGTGGTGCGTGTTTTGTTTGTGCGTTAATATTCCATTGATAATGCGATGTCATAAGACGAATTAATGCATGCGGGATTTCTTCGCACTTACGTGCTCCGGGAGGGTTATGCCACCCGCATACCGTTTCGGCAAGCCTCAACGGTTCGCGGGTTCGGATTTGTTTTTTTAACCATTTCCTAGGGCTTACGCCCTAGGCTAAGTTAGGTCACCCGCTGACGCGGGTTCTGAATTCCGCTCGCTTCGCTCGCCAACTTCCGATCTATCGCTCGGCGCAAATGGCTGCATCAACCAAAAACTTTAACAGCCCGGATGGCGTCTATTTCTCTTCCGGTCAGGTTCAACCTCTGTTCCGTACCCTTGCGGACACATCACATCTGAATGGCATTTTCTTTTGTCAAGGAATGCGCTATCGGCTTGATTTAGGCGCGCGCCTGCGCTATAATGCGCGCAGGCGTATGAGTAGCGTATCTGAAAAATGCAGGGTAGTGGGGAGTGTGCCGGATTGGCAAACGTGGTGCAGCGTGGCAAAGATGGCAACGCTGCCCTGTGATTACGTGGAGCTGCGGGCGGATGCGCTGCCGGCGGAGCTGAGCACGGAGCAGGTGCTCGCCGTGCGCCCCGCTGCCCCGGTGCTTCTGACGGCTCGCCATGCTGCCGAGGGCGGTTTGCGTGCGTGGACGGAGGCGGAGCGCCTGCGTGTGGCGCTGCAGCTGCTGCCCATGGCTGCTGCGGTGGATTGGGAGACTGCCATGCTGCCCCACGCCACGGAGCTGGTGCAGGCTGCGAAAGCGGCGGGGGTGACGCTCATTGCCTCGAACCATGATTTTGAAAAAACACCCTCCTTGGAGCTACTGTTGGAGCGCGAGGCGGCCGCCCGTGCTGCGGGGGCGGACATCGTGAAGTTTGCGTTCCGCCTGAACCGCGCGGAGGATATGATGGTGGGCGTGGAGTTGCTGCGCCGTGCCACCGGCCCCCTGGCGGTGATGGGCATGGGGGCGCTGGGCCCGGTGAGCCGCCTGCTGTATGCACAGCATGGCTCTTGCTTGGTGTATGGGTACTTGGGTGATACACCCACCGCACCGGGGCAGTGGGGGTCGGAGCTGTTCCGCCGCGCATTACAACAACTTTCTAGCATTTGATGCATATGTTCGATATCGTTCTCAATTCCTTCTTGGCCACGATACCCGTTTTCGTGTTCTTTGCCATTGGTTTTTGGCTGCGCCGCAAGGGGGCGGTTCAGCCGCAGCATGATGGTGTCATCATGCAGCTGGCGATGGATGTGGGCTACCCTTGCCTCATCTTCTTCAACATCATGAAGTACATGGTGGTGGAGGCACCCCCCGGAAGCCCCATTACCACGCTGTCTTTCTCCGCCCAAGCCTTGGGCTGCGGCTTTGCGGAGCTGGCGCTGGGTGTGCTGGCGGCTTGGCTGGTGGCTAAGGTGCTGTGCCTGAAAATAGGCACGGGCTTGCGCACCTTCACCCTGACCGCCGGTGTGCAGAACTACGCCTTTTTCGTCATTCCCATCATTCAGATGCTTTTCTCCGCCCCCGGCGACCCCACCATGGGCGTGCTCTTCGTGCATAACATGGGGTGTGAGATTTTTGTGTGGAGCCTCGGCGTGGTGCTCATGTGCGGCGGTGGCTGCAACTTGCGCCTCGGGCTCTTCCTGCGCGGGCCTTTGCTGGCGGTGTGCGTGTCGCTGCTGCTGGCGTGGACGGGCGTGGGGCAGTATGTTGCCCAGCCTCCCATCATGAAGGCTGCGGAGATGATCGGTGCGGTGGCTACGCCCATTTGCCTCATCCTGTTCGGTTGCTCCATGTATGACCTCACGCGCAACTTCCGTTGGCAGCCACGCATGCTCATCTCGGGTATTGTGGCGCGCTTGGTGATTGCTCCTGCGCTTATTCTGCTGCTGGCGTGGTTGCTGCCGGTGGACCCGCTCATCAAGCGTATCATGGTTATCCAAAGCGCCATTCCCAGTGCTGTTATCCCGGTGATTTTGGCCAAGCGCTTCGGCGGTATCCCGGAGGTAGGTACGCAGATTTTGCTGGCTACCACCTTGTGCTCTTTCCTCACGCTGCCCATTTGGCTTGCCCTCGGTAGCAAGTTCGTTATTCCCTTGATGTAATTTTTTGATTCGTATGTCTGTTCTGAAACCGGAAATCTTAGCCCCTGCGGGCAACTGGGATTGTGTGCGTGCGGCGGTCGCCAATGGGGCGGATGCCGTTTACTTCGGCCTGGACCAATTCAACGCCCGCATGCGTGCGGACAACTTCACCCGCGACGACCTTGCCACGCTGGTGCCCTTCCTGCATGATTGCGGGGTGCGTGCGTACGTGACGATGAATGTGCTCATCTTCCCCGCGGAGATGGAGGAAGCGCTGGCCTATGTGGATGCGCTGGATGCCGCCGGGGTGGATGGTGTCATCGTGCAGGACCTGGGGCTGGCGGACATCATTTCCCGCTACCGCAAGGAGGGGCGCTGGCACATTGAGCTGCACATCTCCACGCAAATGACTGTCACCTGCCCGGAGGCGGTGCAGCTGGTGGATGCCCTCTTCGACCCGCAGCAAATCGTGCTGGCGCGTGAGCTCTCCCTCAAGGATATTGAGGCATGTGCCAAGGCTACGAGCAAGCCCATCGAGGTGTTCTGCCACGGTGCGCTCTGCGTGGCTTACTCCGGCCAGTGCCTTACCAGTGAATCGCTGGGGCAACGCAGCGCGAACCGCGGTGAGTGTGCCCAAGCCTGCCGCATGCCTTACAAGCTGGAGGTGGATGGCCGCGTGCGCGACCTCGGTGAGCGCCGTTACATTTTCTCCCCACAGGACCTCTGCGCGCTGGACCGCGTGCCGCAAATGCTGGCAGCCGGTGTGCGTAGTTTCAAGATTGAGGGCCGCCTCAAGAGCCCGGAATACGTGGCTGCCACCACGCGTGCCTACCGCCGTGCGTTGGATGCCGCCATGGCCGGTGCCGATGTGCCCCCGACAGAGCGCCACAGCTCGCTGTATGCCATGCAAATGGCGTTCTCCCGAGGCTTCTCCTTCGGTTGGTTGGAGGGCACGGACCACCCCTTGCTCACGCACGGGCGCTTCGGCAAAAAGCGCGGGGCACTGGCTGGGCGCATCATCCGCAGCGGTGAGGGCTGGGTGGAGCTGGAGGGCATGCCCTCTATCCCCATTGCTCCGGGGGATGGTTTCGTGATTGACTCCGGGCGCGACCGCAATGACGAGCAGGGCGGGCGCATTTGGAAGGTGCAGGGGGCTCGCCTCTTCTTCCACGGCAAGGCCTCGCGCATTGATTGGGGGGCTGTGCGCCGCGGTGACCTGCTGTGGAAAACCGCCGATCCCGCGCTGGAAAAGCGTCTGCATGCCACGTGGTGCAACTTCGCCCGCAAGGTGGAGGCGCCCGCTGCGGAGCTGCAAATCCATTTCGAGGGGCGCATGGGCTCACAGCTCACCGCCACCTGTCGTGGCATTACCGTGGGCAGTGGGCAGCCGCTGGAGCCTGCGGAAAAACGCCCGCTCACCGCTGAGGTGATAGAGGGGCAGTTCTCCCGCTTGGGCGGTACGGGCTTTACTCTCGGCAAGTGCAGCTATGCGCTGGAGGAGGGGCTGATGCTGCCGCTGAGCATCCTGAACCGCATGCGCCGTGAGCTGGTGGAGCAATTGCCCCCGGCGGATGCCGCCACGGCTGCGCCCTCGCGCGAACCGCTGGAGTGGCAGGCGTGGCGTGGCGATTTTCCCCCGCTGGCGGAGGCAAAAAAATACAAGCTTTCCGTCCTTTGCCGCGAGCCGGAGCAGGCGCTGGCTGCCGCTGCCGCCGGCATTAAGCGTGTGTACCTTGATTTCACGGACCTCAAGCAGCTGGCACCCGTCACGGCGCAGCTGCGCGAGCAGTACCCCGGCACGGCCGTGTGGATTGCTACTCTGCGCATCATGAAACCCAAGGAGGCCGGCTACTTCCGCTTCATCAACGAGGCGGCGCCCGATGGTGTGCTGGTGCGCAATCTGGGCGCAGCCCTCTATTTCCGCGAGCGCCATGTGCCCATGGTGGCGGATTTCTCGCTGAATGCCGCCAACCCGCAATCCGTGCTCTTGCTGCGCCGTTTCGGCATGCGTGCCGTCACCGTCTCGTATGATTTGAATGCCCTGCAGCTGGTGGACCTGCTGCGCAGTGGCTGCGGCCCGGAGCTGGAGCTCACCCTCCACCAGCACATCCCCATGTTCCATACGGAGCATTGCGTGTTCTGCACCTTCCTGTCGCAGGGGCACAACTTCAAGGACTGTGGGCGCCCCTGTGAGCACCACCGCGTGCGTGTGATGGACCGCACCTATGCCATGCATTACCTGCGCTCCGATGAGGGGTGCCGCAACACGCTCTTCAACGGCAAGGCTCAGTCCGCCGCGCGTTATGTCTCCGGCATGCGCCGCGCCGGGCTCTCCCGCTTCCGCCTGGAGCTCCTCGATGAATCCGCCGAGCAAACCGCCTCGCTCATCGAGTCCTACCGCGCCCTCCTCCGTGGCTCCCTCTCCCCGGCGGACCTCATCCAAAAACTCGACCTCCTCGACCGCATCGGCGTAACGGAAACAAAGTGACCGCCATGCTCCCCCCCGCGGGGCCGATAAATCGGAATTTGGCGAGCGAAGCGAGCGGAATTTAGAGCCCTTTAGGGCGACGGACGTTAGGCAGGGGTGGAGTGAGCGATAGCGAACGGAACCCCTGTATAGCAACAAAAAAGGAAATGGAACCCAGGGAACCTGTGGTGACATATAATGGCGAGGACCGTAGCGAAGCGAAGCTCCGAGCCGGGGTGGCACGTTTTTTCAAAGCATTTGTTTTGTGGTCGATACGGCAATTTAAGC
>CAJGCY010000181.1 GCA_904501955.1 uncultured Akkermansia sp.
GCAGCTGCTCACGGACAGCATGAAGCTGCTGCTCACGGTGAAAGATAAAGCAAGTGCTGATGCAGCCGCAGAGCAGTTGAGCGCTATTGCCGCCAAAATCACCCCCAAACATGCCGCTGCCATGCAGGCACTGAGCACGGATGAAAAGGTTGCTATGGCTGAAAAGAACGGTGTTGACCCGATGATTGATTCTGCACGCATTCAAAAAGTGGTTAATGAAAAGTTCTACGGCTCTGACAATCTGAAAAAGGCCATAGACGAACTCAAGGAAAAAGTGACAAACTAAGCGCTATGCGTTACCTCATTATCACTTTGGTATGCCTGTGCGGGCTGAGCGCCTGCGTCGCCCCCTCCTCCATCGAGGCAGGCACGCAAGCCACCGCCCACTGAGCCCCGGCTGACATTAATTCACACAAAAACGCATTTTTTCCGCGTTTTTGTTCGTGAGCGGCGTTAATAATAGTGAACACCCGCGCACGAACTACCCGCCCGCGGTGTGGAGCACATTTCCACACCGCGGGCGCGCTTACGCTCACCAACTGACCACTGCCCACCCCCCCATTTATCCCCCGCCCGTGCAAACTCAGAGCCCAAAAAGGAGCCAAAAAGGGCTATCCTTGCCCGAATCGGCTCAAAATAGGCTTGAAATCGGCTCAATTTTTCATAAAATGAGCCGAAAAGAAGAAGAAAATGAGCCGAAACAGCAATTCCACGCTTGAAGAACAAGTTTTCGAACTATTTTGGAGCCACGACTCACTCAGCCGTGCGGACATCATAGAGGCATTGTCTATGGACGTGAGCGATGCATCCGTAAAGAGAGTGTTACAAAAGCTGAATAAAGATGGAAAGCTGCTTATTACAGGAGCGGGGCGAGCGACACGTTACCAATTATCGCCCAATGGGCGATTGATGTCCACCATCAATCTCGATACATATTACAGCCGAGACATTGATGAGCGCCACATCATTACCGGTTTCAACTTTGAGTTAATGAGTACGCTGCTCCCCGGCGCAAACTTATTTACCCCCGATGAGCTGGCGCATTTGAACGCACTTCAAGCTGAGTTTCACGCTAATATCAGCCAATTATCAGACGCAGCAAAACACAAAGAGATGACGCGTCTGGGTGTAGATTTGAGCTGGAAATCATCCCAAATCGAAGGGAATACCTACACTCTGCTGGAGACAGAACGCCTGCTGCTGGAGCAGCGCACAGCGGATGGTAAAACCCGAGATGAAGCCACCATGCTGCTGAATCATAAAGCAGCCTTGGATTTCATTGTAGCAGAGCCTGATTATCTACAAAATCTGAGCGTCGCCCATATTGAGGATATTCACAGCATTCTCGTGCGCGACTTGCAGGTGGACCGCAATATACGCCATCGGCGAGTCGGCATCACCGGGACAAATTATCGACCCCTCGATAATGAATACCAAATCCGTGAAGCCTTGGACAGCATGTGTCGCTTAGTAAATGAAACCGCCTGCGTTTTTTCCAAATCCTTACTGGTATTAGTTTTGTTATCTTATATCCAAGCATTTATGGATGGCAACAAGAGAGTGGCGCGTCTTGCAGCCAACGCCGTTTTGATAGCACACGGATATTGCCCCATTTCGTTCCGCAGTGTAGAATCATTGGATTACAAGAAGGCCATGCTGATTTTCTACGAACAGAATAATATCACGGCATTCAAAAAAATCTTCATGGAGCAATTTGAGTTCGCTGTGAAATCCTATTTCTGATTACAGGGGCTCCCGCATGCGAGAGAGGGCATAAAAACGGCGTTTGAGGGCGGGGTGAATCCGTTTTTTCTTGCCAGATGAAGAAGAAAGGGGTAGAATGCGCATAGTAGAACAAGTATAGCGATATATGAGGAGGACAGTAAAAGTGTTATTGCCGCTGGCAGCATTCGCAGGAGCGCTCATGGTGTCCATGTGCGCAGCGCCGTATGGCTCCTTGGGGAAAACCGCCGTGACGGAGGCGCTGAGGTCAGACGCCATCGCGGTAACCCCGTGCATACCGGGCTGGCTGCTGGAGTCTCAGCAAATAGAGAAGTTGAGCCCCTCCGAGTTCCGCGAGCTCAAGGCCATACTGAAGCGAGGCACCCTGCGCGTGGTGCATGAGGAGGAGTACCGCGGCACCGCCACCCACCATGAGGGGTCACCGGAGCGTGTGTTCTACCTGTATGCCAGCAATGGGCAGTGCCTCGGCGCGAAAGTCATCGGCGATCTGGTGGTAATGGACGACATTGACCTGCCGGAGGAGGACTGCCGCGCGCTGTACCGTTTGCTGCAAAAGCATTTGGAAAACGCCTTAGGCAAACTGTAAAACGGGATGAGCGAGATAACAGGCAGACGGCGCCGCATGGGTTGCTTGGCGCTGCTGGTGGCAAGTGTAGTAGGGCTGGCACTGGGCTTGAGCAACCTGAGCTACAAGAGCCCCTATGTGCACCCGGGCATTTACCCCGCGCCGGACACCTCATTCATCGGCCGCCGCACGCAGGTGCACTTGCCGCAGGAGCAGGCGGATGTAGCCGTCATCTTCATCGGCGGGTTCGGCGACCAAACAACGGCCAATTACCGCAGCGTGTATGAGTGGATGCCTCCCCTGCCCATACCCGGCAAGCAGGTGCGCGCCTATTACGCGTGGGATGGCGCGGAGGGCTCGCTCTTTGACCACAATACGGAGGAAATCCGCCAAGACCTCGCTGCGTTTTTGCGCATCAACCCGGCGGCGCACCTCATTTTCATCGGCCACAGCTACGGGGGCTCCGCCACCATGGATGTGCTGCGCCACCTGGGGGCAACCCCGCACGGGCGCGTGCTGGTCGTTACGCTGGATGCCGTGAGCTGCCGCGAGCGCTCATACCCGCGGGAGCGTGCTGCCGGGGTGGACTACTGGGTGAACTCCTACTGCGCCCCGTACCGCACGGCGGGGGACATCGTGCCGAAGATAGGCGGCCCCTGGCGCCACTGCGAACAGGCGGATGCAAACCTGTGCTTCAGCGGTGAGCAGCGCGGCAGTGATGGCCGCCGCTACCAGCACAAATACCCCCACCCCTTGTTTGTGGATGTGGCACCGGGCGGGCAAGAATCCGCCTACGCGCAGCTGCTGCGCGCTCTCAAAGAACTGAACCTCAACCCTGAGCAAAACGGATGAACATGCCCGTTCGGTTACGGAAGAGCTTGCTGCCCTGCTGCGCTTTGGCCGTGGCTCTGAGCCCCACCGGCTGCCAACAGCAAACGGTGGCGGAGGGCATATACCCGCAGCCGCGCACGGGATTCTTTGCACGGCGCGCGCAGGTGCGCCTGGTGCAAGAGCAGGCGGATGTGGCCGTCATCTTCATCGGCGGTTTTTCTGAGCAGGTGCTTACCCACTTCCGCACCGTGTATGAGACCACGCCGCCCCTGCCCGTCACGGGTAAGCAGGTGCGCGCCTTCTACGCGTGGGACGGCGGCCGCGGCTGCCTCCCCTTCCACAGCACACGACTGCTGCAGGAGAATTTGCGGAAGTTCCTGAGCATTAACCCGCGGGCGAATTTAATCTTCATCGGCCACAGTTACGGAGGCTCCGCCATCATGGATGCCCTGCGCGGGCTGAACTGCGAGCACGGCCGTGTGCTCGCCGTCACGCTGGATGCCGTGAGCTGCCGCGAGCGCTCCAAGCCCCGCGAACGCGCCACCGGGGTGGACTACTGGGTGAATGTGTACTGCAGCCCCTACCGCCACCCCAAGGACCTGGCCGCCATCATCGGTGGCCCTTGGCGTGCGTGCCCGCAGGCGGATGTGAATATATGCTTCAGCGGCAAAGAGCGCGATGCCAAGGGCCGCCGCTTCCAGCACGCCCGGCCGGATGCCCTCTTCACCACCCAGGGACCGAACACCACCATCTCCGCCTACGAGCTGCTGCGCCACGCCTGCATGCAATATGGACTCTGACCCCACCCCCGCCATGGAATCCCCCCACTCCGCCCCCACCGCCCCTGCCCCGTGGCTGCGCCTGCAAGCCAGCGCCGCGGAATTGAGCACCCTGCAAGCGGCCAACCACGGCAGCATTCACCCCCTGGCGGTCATCAGCGGCACGCTGGAGCTCGGCGAGGGCTCCGTGGTGAAGCCCGGTACCGTCATCGAAGGGCACGTACGCATCGGCAAAAATTGCTCCATCGGCCCGAATGCCTACCTGCGCGGCTTTGTCAGCATCGGTGATAACTGTGTGGTAGGCAACGCCGTGGAGGTGAAAAACAGCATTCTGGGCAAGGGCGTCTTCGTGTCGCACCTCACCTACATCGGCGATTCCGTGCTCGAGGACGACATCAACGTGGGCGGCGGCTGCATCTTCAGCAATTTCCGGCACGACGCGGGGGAAATCCGCATGCCTTGGCAGGGCGAACTGCACCACACCGGGCTCAACAAGCTCGGTTGCTACATCGGCTCCCACTGCCGCATCGGCTGCAAATGCGTCATCCTCCCCGGCCGAGTCCTCCCCGCCGGCACCTGGACCAACCCCGGCGAAGTAGTGCGCTGAAACATTGACAAAATGCCAAGATGGGTATAATGACGCCATCAGATAGCATGCAGATAAATAAGTTTTAGGTGTCTGCAAACGGCGCGAGAAATCGGAAGTTGGCGAGCGAAGCGAGCGGAATTCAGAGCCCTTTAGGGCGACGGACGTTAGTCAGGCGGTGGAGTGAGCGTCAGCGAACGGAACCCCTGTATAGCAACAAAAAGGAAATGGAACCCAGGGAACCTGTGGTGACATATAATGGCGAGGGCCGTAGCGAAGCGAAGCTCCGAGCCGGGGTGGCACGTTTTTTCAAAGCATTTGTTTTGTGGTCGATACGGCAATTTAAGCCACGCATTCTGTCACCACAGGTTCCCTGGGTTCCATTTAAATTTCTTACCCTAACAGGGGTTCCGCGGCTTCGC
>CAJGCY010000182.1 GCA_904501955.1 uncultured Akkermansia sp.
CCCAGCTCAAGGGCCTGCTCAACGGTGCTTCTTTCCGCGTTCCCACCCCCACCGGTTCTCTTACCGACTTCGTAGCCGTGCTCAAGTCCGACGTGACCGTTGAGGAGGTTAACGCTGCCATGAAGGAGGCTGCTGAGGGTCCGCTTAAGGGCATCCTCGAGTACTCCGAGGAGGACCTCGTTCTCCAGGACATCGTTTCCAACCCGCACTCCTGCATCTTCGACGCCGGCTTCACCTACGTTGTAGGCGGCAACATGGTTAAGGTTTGCGGCTGGTACGACAACGAGTGGGGTTACTCCAACCGTGCCGCTGAGGCTATGAAGAAGCTGGGTGACTCCATCGCATAAGTTCTTCTCAGCTTAAGCTGACAAATACTTCCCAAGCCGGGGACACGCCATTGCGGTGTGTCCCCGGTCTTTTTTTGCAGCAGTTGCAAAAACAATACCGATACGTCATCCTTCCGCCCGATAAATCGGAAGTTGGAGGGGTGAAGGTGGGGGAATTTTTGCGAGCGTCAGCGAGCCTAAATTTGAGCCCCGGAGGGGCGCCATATAATAGCCCGGCGGTGGAGCCCCGCAAGGGGCGGAACCCCGGGAAAGGCCACAAAAACAAATGCGAACCCCGGAGGGGTGGCATAAAGCGTGGCTCGGAATTCGGCATTGTTTCAAAATGCCGTTAACATTATAAAACACGCGCCCACAACGGCTCGGAGCTCCCGTCTTCGCGTCTCGCTACGCTCGCTTGCTACGCCGTGGCCGGCCGCTTCGCTACGGTCCTCGCCATTAGATGTCACCACAGGTTCCCTGGGTTCCATTTACTTTTTTAATCCTAGCAGGGGTTCCGTTCGCTGACGCTCACTCCACCGCCTGCCTCTAAGAGCTGCGCCCCTTACGGGGCTTCAAGTTAGGCGGGCATGCGCCCGCGGTAATACACATTTCAGTTCGCCTACGGCTCACGCGAACGCTCGCTGTCGCTCGCGCGAACGTTCGGCCTTACGGCCTCACGCGAGGAGCACCTAACGGTGCTCCAACTTCCGATTTATCGAGCTGTCGACTTACCGCCCCTCCCCCGTTGCTCATTTTGCAGCGCAGGCTTGTGAAAAAATTTGAAAAAATCATTGTTTTTTGAAAAAAATGCCAATAAACTAAATAAAACGGCGGTGAACTCCGCCTATACATTATAGAAAGCGATGAGTAGCGAGCAAACCATAGGGCAAGACAGCACACAGAACGGCAACAAGCCGGACTGGGCTGCGTGGCTGGACACCCACGGCCCCGGGCTGATGCTCTACGCTCGCAGTCAAACCCGAAGCGAGGAGGATGCGGAAGATGTGCTGCAAACCGCACTGGTGGAGCTGGTGCAAGTGGTGGAAAGCGGCAAGTTCCGCGGCACACCTGAGCAGTGGCGGGCATACGCGCTGCGCTGCATACGGCATGATGCGCAGGATTTGGGCACTCGGTACACCAACCGCCGCCATTTAGAAAACCGGATGGCGGAGCAAAGCAACAACATCGTGGAAGAGCGGCCTTGGCTCACCCACCCCGATGATGCGAAGCAAAACAGCGCTGCCGTAGAACGCGCCCTGCTCCAGCTGCGTGAGGATTACATGGAAATCGTCATCCTGCATATTTGGCATGAACTCACCTTCCGTGAGATTGCTCACATTACCAATGCACCGCTTCAAACAGTAGCCACCCGGTATCGCGCCGCCATGCGTGATTTCCGCAAACTATTGGAAAACGAACACTTCAACGACTGATGAATACGCAACGAACAGAGGAAGAAGCCATACTCCGCCGGCACCGCCCCGCTGCTCTACCGCAGGGGGTGCAGGATAGGTTATTGTCTGCCATGCTGGATACCGCGCGCGAGACTCAGCACAAACACACCACCCTCACGGGCATACAGCAACAAGCACAACCCGCCGCCCTGCCCCGCCCACTGCACACACGCCTGCTTGCCGCCATGATGACCACGGCGGCCAACCCGCGGCGCAAATGGTACAGCTACCGCCGCACCGCCGTGGCATGCATTGCACTGCTGCTCTTATTCGGCGCATGGCTGGGCAACGAGCTACTCTTCACCCCGGTTACGGAGCAAGGAAGCCTTCCCGCAGCAATAAATGGCAACACTTGTTTTGCCGTAGCGGAGCGCAGCATACTGCCGGCAGAAACCGGCAGCACGCATTGCCTACTGCGTGATACGCTCACCCTCCAAGACGCGGACTCCTCCGTCATCAGCATACGCGTATCCGCCTCCATAGCAGCACCTTTACCCGATGATGTTATCTGACATGCGCAATCTTCTGACAACCTTGCTGATGTACCTGTGCATGGTGGGCACCCCACTCATGGCACAGCAAGTGATTTTCGGCGTAACACCGGCGCCTTCAGCCCTCAGCTCCGGGCTTGTTGTCAGCAGCGTGCACTCCGACAGCCCCGCAGCCATCGCAGGGCTGCTACCGGCGGATATCATCACGAAGGTGGATGCCACCCCCATCTCCACCGCGGCGGAGCTGCGCCAAACCCTGAGCAACTACATCCCGGGAGATGTCGTTCGCGTTGAGTACATACGCGGCAACACCACCGGCATCACGCTGGTGGAGCTCTGCGCTCGCCCCACCGCAGAACACCGCCCGGGCAAAGCCCCCGCAGCGCTGACACCGGAGATGCGCCTGCAATTCATCCAAACCAAATCACGCCTGCGCATCCTTTTATCGCGCCTGCCGCAATACGCGGAGTTGAACGCCATCACGGCAGATGTGCACGAGATGGTCACCCTGGCAAGAAACGTACCCTCCACCCACAACGGGTGGATGCAAGGCCACCACATCGAAGTCTCCGTTCGTTACAATGACAGCCACGGCAGCGTTATTCTACACGCCTTAGGGGATTCACTGGAGATTGAGATTCTGACCCCGCACGGCGACTCCATCATCCGCACCTCCATCAACAGCAGGCAAGATTGCACCGCCCTGCCCACTCTCGTCCGCAACAGGCTGGAGCAACTCTGACACTTTTCCTTATTAACATGCTATAAGTCATAATAGCCTATCTGCCCATAGCCCGTCCGAGCATCTACACTCGGGCGGGCTTGATTATCTACCTCTCGTGTCATAATTCCCACCCGCACAAGCCTCCCACCGCTTTCTTCCTTGACAAGCTGCCCCGCTTCTGGCATCATCTCACTCAAGCAAGTCATGGCTCCGTCGTTCAATGGATAGGACAAAGGTTTCCGGTACCTTCGATGTGGGTTCGATTCCCGCCGGGGCTGCTGCACTTCACTAAAGCCGCCTAATAGGCGGCTTTTATTGTATTCATGGATTTCCGGAAACTAGGCTTAATAAGCCTACCGAGTAGCCCGAAAATGTTTTCCGCATCCCCGTTATACCTACATCAGATACAATTAGCGCTTTTGCGACCTCTATCTTTTTTTTGCTACACAACTTGCTTGACGCACCGTACAAAACTGATATAATACAAGGCGCATAAAACAATTTAACTCACCAAAATATGAAACAATACCACGTCACCAAACCGGACGGTTCTCAATGCGGACCTTACGACGAAGATACCCTCTTCTCGCAGGTAAAAAACAATCTCATTTCCCCTGACTCCTACGTATGGTGCGAAGGGATGGAGGGGTGGGAGCCATTCAAAAAAGTCTTTGCCGCTAAGAAAAAAGAGCCCCAACCGGCTACACCTCAAACATCCACGCCCATTCAATCCGCAATAAAGAAAGGGCCTTGGGGGATGATTATCGGCATTCTGGTTGCCGTTTTACTGATAAGCGGAGGTGTGACCGGCTGGCTCATGATGCGCAACCCCATCAGCTCCGATAAAGATTTGCTGACCTACTTGCGTGATGAGGATGGAATCGTTTTTCATGGGGAAGCTAACGAAAAAAGAATCACCGCTATATTGGAAGAACTCAGTAATGATAGCAAAGAGTATGGATACCGCGCGACTAAGAGGAGCATTATTATCATGAACAGTGGCGATGCAACAGAATATTTACTGGAATCCAGAGGGCTGGAAAAAATCAACGCCGACGATATGCTGGAGGAGGCCTTACAATTAGGTGCGGACAAAGTAGCGGAGGTTCTTATCAAGCACGGTGTCAGCGTGGAAGATGATGACCGAGATCGCATGCTGGGTGAAATTATCGACGATGCAGCGAAGTTATATGAGCCGGGACGATGGGATAAGCGCAGCCTTTATATGAGCCGGGACGATGGGAAGAGCAGCCTTTTAAAGGATGTCGTGCCTGAATCAAGATTCAAGGAATCACGCAACTATAAAAGATGCGCCCAACTGGCTGTAGAAAAATTGAAGGCCGGAACCAAATTAGATAAGGGAGATATGGCTGATCTCAGAAAGCTTAAGTTGCTCGGTAAAGAATCAGAATTGGTGGAGTACGTAGAATCCGTCATCCTAGAAGACTGATTCCGGATAAATCCAAAAGCCTTTTTCACCGGAGAATTTGAGTTTGGCGAAAAGAAGATGCGGAGCGAAAGACATTAGTTCCGTGCATCGAATCGGAATATTCAAACAAACCGCAAAACTCAAATTCGACGGTGAAAACGAAGTTACAGTGCAAGTTTTAGGTTGATACAGCCATTTGCTCTGCTCGATAAATCGGAAGTTGAAGGGGAGATTGCGAGCGGTAGCGAGCGAAATTTTAAGCCCCGATAGGGGCGAAAGACAGTAGCCGGTGGTGGAGTCGCGCAGCGACGAAACCACCGGTAGACTCCCCCCTAATATTCGAGCCCGGAGCGACGGAGCGATAGCGACAGAGTGGAGGCCGACAGAATGCGATGCTTTGTGTATTTGGTGTTTTTGTGGCGATTCGCAATACCCGCAACTCATTAACAACAAAAAGACACGCGCCCG
>CAJGCY010000183.1 GCA_904501955.1 uncultured Akkermansia sp.
CATTTGTTTTGTGGTCGATACGGCAATTTAAGCCACGCATTCTGTCACCACAGGTTCCCTGGGTTCCATTTAAATTTCTTACCCTAACAGGGGTTCCGCGGCTTCGCCGCTCCACCCCTGCCTAACGTCCGTCGCCCCGCGTAGCGGGGCTTTGAATTCCGCTCGCTGACGCTCGCAATCTGATTTTCAACTTCCGATTTATCGCTCAGTAGAGGCTTATTAGAAGTTTCCTAACAACAAAAAAACAAATTGACAAACGGGAAGGAGCATGCTAGAAATAGAGGGTAAGAACTCCGTTTTTATACCATGAAGCCGAATTCTCTTTCATTGATGCTCATACTGAGTGCCCTTGGGGTCATGGGGGCGCAGGCGGACACCTACCTTGTAGGCGGTGTGAACTTGAGTAACATCACCGACTCAAGCACCTTTTATGACAACGGTAAGGGCTACTACTGGACATGGAGCACGCTGAGCAGGCAGTTGGAAAGCAAGTACAACGCTAACGGGAAGAGTTATTCCTTCTTAGGGGAGTGGCAAAGCTACACCACGGGTGAGGGTGACGCCTACAGCAGCTCACAAATCGCCGGGCTGACGCAGGATGCCAACACCTGCTGGTACAATGTCTCCGCCAACCTCATCACCTACTGGCAAAGCACTTATGGGGTATTCTACACCGGTTCGGAAGCGCTGAAAACGGGTTACACCTACGACAAGAGCTATCTGAGCGATTTCGGCGGTACGCAGTCGCTGCAAATAGGCAAGTTGCTGTATGATAACTGGAATAATGAGGGTGGTTTTTTGGAGATGGCAGCCTCATGGTACTTTTGCGGTGATACCTCATGGACAAGCTACGGCACCTTGAAAAACAACGCTGCCCCCGCGGGCTACTTCAAGGAGTACTTCGGAGCGGCCACCGCTGATTATTCACCCCCCACGGTAGAGTACACCTTCCTCGGCTCGCGCAATGGCTCGGGTGATTTATCCGCCTCCCGAATGACGCTGGAGCATGTGACCACAGCCTTCAGTGATGCCTTCGGCTTCACGGATGATGGCGAGGCGGATGCCGGCAAGCTGGGCTACTTGGGCATCAGCTCTTCAAAGGGTGGCCACGCACTGACCTGCTATGGCTACAACACGGATGAAAACGGCGTGATTAAGAGCTTGATAGTCACCAACTCCGATGACCTCACCTACGGCACGCTGGAGTTGTTTGTGAAGGTGGAGAACGGGGATTTGTACCTGTACTCCGATGAGGAGCTGACCACCCGCTGGATTTACTCGGGAGTGGATTGGTATGTGGATGAGCTCTCCTTCATCAGCACGCCGGATGCCCTCAAGGACATGCTGAGCCAGTACCACGATACAGATAACGGTCTGGTGTGGAGCGGTGAGCTGAATAGCTGGAGCTCCACATACGCCACCCAAGGCTCCGTGGAAGAAATGCCCACGGCTGACACCGGGTGGGATGTTTACGCCGCCTCCGGCAGTGTGGGTGGCTACTTCCACGCCTTTTATGATGCGAATCGCGCCGTAGAGTTCAGCGATTACGCCGGCAGCCACCAAAACATCAGCGTAGCCGGAGCGGTAAAATCCGGCACCATGCAGCTGAGTGCGGATACATACGATTACACCTTCACCGCGAGTGGTAGCGGCAGCAGCATTACCGCCAAAAACATCTACAAAAGCGGTGATGCCACGGTGGAGTTTTCCGGCATTACCGTGACGGCTCAGGGCTATGCCAATGTGTCCGGCGGCACGCTCAAGATGACGGACGACGCGTGGCTGACCGCCGGGCTGGTGCAAGTGCAGTCCCACGGTACCCTATACTTGGACAACGCCGGGCTTACCTCAATGACAGGCAGCATGACCGTGGGCTCCAAGGGCACGCTGGAAATCGGCACCGGTGGCGCAAAGATAAACTCCACCCTTACCCTGCAAGACGGCGCGAACCTGAGCTTCCACCTGAGCGGCAGCAACACCTCCACTGCCGCCCTCACCCTGAACGGGCAGCTCACCATTGACGGGCTGTGCAGCTTCCTCTTCAACGAAGGCGAGCTGACGGATAACACCACCTACAGCCTCATTTCCTTCACGAACGGGTGGAACTACAGCGAGCAGCTGGCCAACATTTCCCTCGGCACGGGTAGCCTGAGCTACTCCGACAATGTTCTGTACTACACCTACCTGCAATCCTCTGAGCTCACGTGGGATTCCCTGAGCTCCGGCACGTGGAGCAGCACAGAGTGGGATGGTACCGCGGTGGACACCTCCTCCGCCAATCTTACCTTTGCGGCGGATGCCACCATCAGCATCAACGGCGCGGTAAGCCCCGGCAAGATGAGTATCAACGCCGGGAAGAGCATCACCTTGCTGGGCGGTGAGGGTGCACAACTGACCGGTACGCGCGCCGTCACCCTAGCGGAAAACTCCACCCTGCATACCCAAGTGGCGCTCAGCGGGCGCAGCATCAGCCTGGCGAGCGGGGCAACGCTCCGCTATGATGTGGCGGGGGAGAACAAGATAAGCGACATTGACCTCGCTGCCGGCTCCTCCCTGCAACTGGCTGCACGCACCACCGGCACCAACACGCAGCACACCATCAGCTCTGCCAACAGGATGGAGGGCAACATCAGCATCGGCTCCGGTAATGACCTGACCCTCGAGCTCAATGAAAGTAAGGAGCTCACCGGCACGGTAAGCTCCGCTGCCGGCACACGCCTTACATTCGCCAACAGCAGCGCCTCGCAAGCCATTACCTACACCCTGACTAACGGTACAGCAGCGCTGAACGGCACGGTGGCGGTGGGTCGCGAAGGGGATAAACAGGGCACTACCCTGAGCACCAACGGCGCAAACTCCACAGCGTTTGAGCTGGCAAGCAAGGGCACCCTGCACCTGACCGGCGGCAGTGAGTCCACCCCCGCCGTCTTCAACGGCTCCGTAGCGGGCAACGGCACCCTGTTGGTGGATAAAGATGCCACGGTGACCATAGCCGTCAGCGGCAACCAAACGCAGCTGAGCCGCACCACAACCCTGCTGGTGCAGGGCAATGCCACCATCGGCGCCAATGGCAACTGGGTAATCGACTACTCGGATGGCACATCCTCCGGACTCAGTACCACCCTCACGGACAAGGTGGCGGTGGATGGCGGCACGCTGACTACTTGGCTGGATTGCACCGTCAGCAATTCCCCCCTGAGCATCCAAAACCTCGCATTAAGTAACGGAGGCGAGTTCACCCTCAAAAATACCTTCTCCAAGATGGAATATGGCACCACCATCCGCGCTTCCATCGGAACGCTGACTGTGGGTGAGGGCGGTGGCTCCTTCGGCATTAACTCCGACTTCCGCGGCAGCAGTTATAGCCGCCCAAATGCACGCGTAGAAATCGGCGCGCTCAAGGGAGCGGGAGATCTCACCCTGTACGGGCACAGTGTGTATGATGCCAAGACCCAAATCACCTCCGTGGCGGATGCCTCCGCCTTCACCGGCAACATCACCGTCTCTTCGGCGGTAAGCGGCAACATCAACATCAATTCCCTGCACATTACCGCACTGGAGTTCACGGAGAACACAAGCATGAGCGGCAGCATTACCGTGAACGGTGAACGCATCTCGCGCTATTACACCACGGTAAACGGCTGCACGCTCCAAGACTTCATGCACCGCGCCATGCTGGGGCTGGATGCAGATGTCAGCATCGGCGGTTTGGACGGCAATGACGGCGCCTACCTGTATGCCGGCGCTCTGAATGCTGCGGATATTGCGGCCTCCTTACGCTATACGAACTTGGGGCTTGCCTACGCCAATGAAGAGGAGGAGGCTGCCAACATAGCAGCAGCCATCAACCGCGCAGACCACACCCTAACCATCAAAACCGGAGGCTCGCACGACTTTGCAGGCACCGTGATGGAGGGCGTGAGCATCACCAAGCAAGGCAGCGGTAGCCAAACCTTCAGTGGCAACACCGCCCGATTCAACGGCTCCATTAACGTGCAGGAAGGCAGACTCATCTTTACCTCTACCTCCGGCCTTACCGTGGAGGATTTGGAGGTAAGCGCAGGCGCTGTGCTGAGCACGCGTGGCACCCTCAGCGCCACGGGGGATGTGAGTTTCACCGCCGTATCACTGGCTGCCCTCTACCGCGCTGCCACCTTGAGCACGGAGGATGTAAGGTTGAGCGGCAGTGCTACGGTGGACAGCCACTTAGACCTCAGCGCCGCTACCTCGCTCACCATGGGTACGCAGGTGAGCTTGCAACAGCACAGCCTCACACTGGGTGACACCGTGCTCCCCCTTGAGCTCACCCTCGGCGGGCTGAACCTCACGCAGGGCAGCGTCTTCGACCTCGTGCTCTTCACGGATGTAAGCAGCCTGATACTCAGCGATGTAGAATACACCTCCGGCACTTGGGATGCTGCGGATTATTTTGAATCCGCTTACATCACAGACAGCACGCAAATGGTGTTCGACAACGGCACGCTGAGCTTGGTAAGCCTTGCCATGGTGCCGGAGCCCGCCACCGCCACCCTCAGCCTGCTGGCGCTTGCCGCCCTTGCAGCCCGCCGCCGCAGGCGTGACTAAGCATACACATATCACCCCCCCCATGCCTGATTGCCGAGGTCGGTCAATCAGGCATTTTTCCGTATGCGGTATTTCCGTTTTCAGTTGATAGCATCCAGCCCGATAAATCGGAAGTTGAAGAACAGTTTGCGAGCGTCAGCGAGCGGAATTTTGAGCCCCGGAGGGGCGGTATAAAATAGCCCGGCGGTGGAGCCCCGCGAGGGGC
>CAJGCY010000184.1 GCA_904501955.1 uncultured Akkermansia sp.
GCGAGCGGAATTCAGAGCCCCGGTGGGGCGCCATAAAATCGCCCGGCGGTGGAGCCCCGCAAGGGGCGGAACCCCGGGAACCGCCCCAAAAAACAAACGCGAACCCCGGAGGGGTGGCATAAAGCGTGGCTCGGAATACGGCATTGTTTCAAAATGCCTCGAACATGATAAAACACGCGCCCACAACGGCTCGGAGCTCCGCTTCGCTACGGTCCTCGCCATTATATGTCACCACAGGTTCCCTGGGTTCCAGTTCCTTTTTTGTTGCTATACAGGGGTTCCGTTCGCTTACGCTCACTCCACCGCCTGCCTAACGTCCGTCGCCCCTTACGGGGCTTCAAGTTAGGCGGGCATACGCCCGCGGTAATACACATTTCAGTTCGCCTACGGCTCACGCGAACGTTCGTTGTCACTCACGCGAACGCTTGGGGCTTACGCCCCTTCGCGCGAACGCTCGCTGTCGCTCGCGCGAACGTTCGGCCTAACGGCCTCACGCGAGGAGCACCTAACGGGGCTCCAACTTCCGATTTATCGAGCAGTTTGCAATCAACTAAAAACTTGAACAGAGCGTTACTATAACTCGTGATGATACCTTAAAGGCCGCGCCTGCCTTCGAGGGCACGCATGAGGGTGATGGCATCCGCATGGCCCAAGCCGGCACCGGCAGGCATGCCCTGAGCAATGCGCGATACGCGGCAGGGCAAGGTAGCCAGCTGCTCCGCTAAGTACAGGGCGGTTGCCTCACCCTCCACATCACTGCCGACGGCGAGTATCACCTCGCACCCGGGGTGGTTGCGCACGCGCTCCAGCAAGCGCTGCACGCTGAGGTCCTCCGGCATGATGCCGTCCAGCGGGGAGATTTTGCCACCGAGGCAGTGGTACAAGCCGCGGAAGGTGCCGCAGCGCTCAATGGGCAGCACATCCGTGGGCTGCTCTACCACACAAAATAGAGATGAATCGCGCGTGGGGTCATCACAGGCAGTGCAGAGGGCGCCATTCTCCGCAAAGAAGCCACACTCCGGGCAGGAGGAGACGGCATCCACCGCGCCCTGCAAGGCGGCAGCGAGGGCACGGGCATCATTGCGGCCGTGCTGCAAGAACCAGAGGGCGAAGCGCTCCGCCCCGCGGCTACCGACACCGGGCATGCGCTTGAGGCGAGCAATGAGCTCTTGTACCGTGGCAGGGTATTCTTGCGGTTTCATGCGCGCGAGAAGCGGAAAAAGGGTATGCAAACCACGGCCAGGCAAATGGCAGCGATGCAGAACAACTGCGGCACCACGTGCAACACGCAGTCCGCCAAAGCACAGAGCAAGCCCGGCAGCGCCACGGCCACCATCGCCAAAAAGGCCAATAAGCACCTGCTGCCGAGGCTGCGCTGGTGCATCAACACGGCAGAGCCATACAGCACAAGCACCAGGCTGTACACAAAGCTGAGCTGGGGGCTGAGCACATTGCCCTGCTGCACCGCCTGCTCGCTCAGGTAAAAGGGCGCCCCCTGCAGCAAGGCTGTGTGCGCAGCGTTCAGCGGCTCAAAATACCCACTGACCAACAGCAGGGTTTCACCGGCTAATACGCAGATACTCAGTATGACCCAACGCAGCCACACGGCATCCGTGTGGTCCAGCTTACGCGTGTGGGCGGGGGCTTCTTTTGCCATAAGGGGAAGATGTGTGTGTGGTGGGGGGGGGGCTACTCTCTGCAATACAGGCGCGGCGGTGGGCTTAACCCTGCCGCCGCGCCATGTGTTTTATATTCAGCGCAGTGCTGCGGACCGCGTATCAGTCCACAAAGCGCTTCACGATAAGGGAGGCGTTGTGACCGCCGAAACCGAAGGAGTTGCTCAGGGCAACGTCCACCTTCATCTCGCGGCCCACGTTCGGGCACACATCCAAGTCACACTCGGGGTCTTGGTTGAACACGTTGATGGTGGGCGGCACAAAGTTATCCTGTATGGCCATCACGCAGGCAAGCAGCTCAATACCACCGGCTGCACCAAGCAGGTGACCGGTCATGGACTTCGTGGAGCTGACGACGAGGCCGTTCGTAGCATAGTCACCGAAGGTACGCTTGATGGCCTTCGTCTCGCAGATGTCACCCAGCTGGGTGGAGGTACCGTGCGTGTTGATGTAGTCCACATCCTCCGGCTTGAGGCCGGCGTGGTCCAGAGCCATCTGCATGCAGCGGCTGGCGCCCTCACCGTCCGGCATGGGGGAGGTAAGGTGGTAAGCATCAGCACTCAGGCCGTAGCCCACGAGCTCCGCCAAGATGCGAGCACCGCGAGCCTGTGCGTGCTCCAGAGTCTCGAGCACCATGACACCGGCACCCTCACTCATCACGAAGCCGTCGCGATCCACATCATACGGACGGGAGGAGGTGGCGGGGTCATCATTACGGGTGGAAAGCGCCTTCATGTTTGCGAAACCGGTAATGCCGATGGGCAGCACCGTAGCCTCAGCGCCACCGCAAATCATCACGTCAGCATCACCGAACTTCAGGATGCGCCAAGCCTCACCGATGGAGTGGTTGGAGGTAGCGCAAGCGGTGGAGATGCTCATGTTCGGGCCACCGAAGCCGTACTCCATGCTCAGCATACCGGAAGCCATGTTCGTGATCATGTACGGGATGCAGAAGGGAGACACGCGGCGCGGGCCGGTCTTCACCAAAATCTCGCAGTTCGTGCTGTGGATGCCCAAGCCGCCGATGCCGGAGCCGATCATCACACCCACGCGGTTCTTGTCCACCTTCTCAGGGTCCAAGCCGGCGTCCTCCATGGCCATTACGGCAGCGCCCATGGCCAGCTGCTCGAAACGGTCACAACGGCGCACCGCCTTCGGGTCCTTCTTGAAGTAAGGACTTGCGTCAAAATTCTTCACCTCGCCCGCGATATGCACCGGGAATGCAGAGGTATCTATGCTCTCAATGGTAGCAATACCGGAGCGGCCTTCTTTCATGGCTGCCCACGTCTCCGCGGCTGTATTGCCGAGGGGAGAAACAGCACCCATACCAGTGATAACTATGCGTCGGTCTTTCATGGTTTGTGCATCCAAATTAACCGATAGTTGGAGTTAAGTCAAGCCTAAAACGATAAGCGCCCTAAAAATAAGGATTTTTTGCACAAAAAAAACGCATCCCCTGCCCCGCCTACGCGCAAAAAGCGCTCGCGCACGCAATACGCGCTTGCCAAGTTCAAAAGCCTGCTGTATAGTAGGGGCATGAAGCCACTGAATAAATTAGGCGAGCACAAAATGGAGGACGGTAGCGTGTGGGAGCTGTGGGAGCGCGACAACGAGCTCTCCCTGCAGCTGGATGGCATGCCCTGCGCCTCTTCCTTCACTTACGGCAGCGAGCAATCCATGGCGGAGATTGCAACCTCCCCCATTACCCGCGCCTCACAACCGCAAATCCTCATCGCAGGCCTCGGCCTCGGCTACGGTTTGGCCAAAGCCATGGAGTGTCTGCCCCGCGAGAAGGCCAAATTCATTGTGGCTGAGCCCATTCCTGCCATCATTGAGTGGAACCGCAGCTACGGCGAGAACCGCGCCCTGTGGGAAGACCGCCGCGTGAGTGCCGAGGCCGTGCACGCGGCCGAGCTGTGCCGCAAGCGCACGGGCTCCCTGCACGCCATCTTGCTGCGCCATGTGCACGCCCGCTGTGAGATGAAACTGGGCGATGCTCAGGCCTACTTCAACGCGCTGAAAGGCGGCAGCCTGCTGGCCATCAGCGTTGCAAAGAAGGATAAGCGCTTGGAATCCACGCTGATGCGTGCCGGGTTCGAGGTGAGCACCACCCCGGTGCCGGCCTCCGCCAAAGGCAAGCAGCAGCGCATGCACACCATCGTGCTTGCCCGCCGTGGTCGCTTTGTCCCCTTCGCTGAGCGCCAACAAGGCTGAGTCTCCCACCCACGCCACACGTTTTCCCTGACGCCACCAACGCATGCAATTCCCCTGGTTCAGACGCCGCAAGCACCTCAGCCTTGAGGAGCGAGAAAACCGCAGAACGACGCGTTCTGACGGCATTCGCGGCATTCTGTTTGTATCAGGCATGGTGTTCCTGTGCTTTGTGGCTTTTGTAGGGCTCACGCTTGTGCTGCTGCCCATGCTCGACCTGCGCACCCTGGAGCGCGAGCGCGACCGCAAAATGCAGGAGCTTGAGGAAGCCCGCAAAGAAGAAAAACGCTCCGGCCAAATCTGCAACGCGCTGGAGAGCGACCCCGAGTTCAACGAGGTGATTGCGCGTGACAAAGGACTCGCCAAACCCGACGAGAAAGTCATCCGCTTCCCCCAGCAGCCTGCTCAAACACCCACGCCGGCAGCCCCCACCACGCCCCGCAGAGATTGAGGCAAACCTCCCCCCCCTTCACCAAACGAGCCGTTCCCCACAAGAACGGCTCGTTTTTTGCACCTCATTTTTCAATGCACCTGTTAAAGTTTATGCTTGATGCCACTATTTGCTCTGTTCGATAAATCGGAAGTTGAAGAACAGATTGCGAGCGCAAGCGAGCGGAATTCAGAGCCCCAGAGGGGCGCCATAAAATAGCCCGGCGGTGGAGCCCCGCAAGGGGCGGCCTGTGAGGGCGTAGAAAGCGAAGACTCGAAGCCCCAAACCCCGGGAACCGCCCGAAAAAACAAATGCGAACCCCGGAGGGGTGGCATATAATGCCGGACCGGAGCGAAGCGACGCTCCGCGCTGGTGGGCGCGTGTTTTGTTTGTGCGTTAATATCCCATTGATAACGCGATGTCATAAGAAGAATTGTGGCATGCGGGATTTCTTCGCACTTA
>CAJGCY010000185.1 GCA_904501955.1 uncultured Akkermansia sp.
AAAAAATCACAAAAAATGCTGAAATTTCAAATTTTGTCTTTACAAATGGAAATAAGCGGGTATAATGGGCGTCCCGACGCATTAGCTTCGCGGTCGAAACGACTTAATAACACACAAACACACAGAGAAACATGAAAGTTCTTTCCTCACTCGCCTCCATGAAGCGCCGCCACGCTGATTGCCAGATCGTGAAGCGCAAGGGCACCCTCTACGTCATCTGCAAGAGCAACCCCAAGTTCAAGGCTCGCCAGGGCACGACCGCCGGCACTCGCCTGAGCAAGAAGGGTGTTAAGTAAGCCCTGCGCGGAGGCATCCGCAACAAGAGAAAAGAAGACCGGTGTGTTGGTGACCCCGGTCCTTTTTTCGTTTAGATAAACAGCAATTTTTCAAGCCCCCTTCCCCCCGTACATGGCAACAAACGTGCGCACACAGATTTTCCACCTCGGTGATTTCACCTTCGACAACGGTGAAACACTGCCGAACATGCAGCTGGCGTATGAGACCTACGGCACGCTGAATGCCGAGAAGAGCAACGCCATCCTGCTCTTCCACGCCCTGACAGGCAGCCACCACGCGCACGGGTATAATGATGCGCTGCCGGAGGCGGGCACCTTTTGGCAAGCGGAGAATTACGAGGGCTGGTGGGACCGCATGATAGGCCCCGGCAAGCCGCTGGACACGGAGCGCTACTTCATTGTGTGCGTGAACTTTTTGGGCAGCTGCTACGGCAGCAGTGGCCCCGCCTGCATCGCCCCGGATGGCGAGCCCTGGGGCAGCCGCTTTCCGCTGGTAAATGCGAACGACCAAGCACGCGCGCAGATTCAGATTTTCAACCACTTGGGCATTGAGCGCTTTGCGCTGGTGGGGCCGAGCGTGGGCGGCATGCTCTCCCTCGCCTTCACGAACCTGTACCCGGAGCGCGTGCGCAGTGTCATCATCATCGGCGCGGATTGCAAGCCCCCCATCGAGCACAAGCTGAGCGGATTCGAGCAGTTCTGCGCCATTGAGATGGATGAGAAATACCGCTGCGGGCGCTACCCGCTGAGCGACCCGCCCCTGCGCGGTGTGGCGCTGGCGCGCATCATTTGCCACAAGCTCTTTGTGTACCAGCGCGGGCTGGAGAAGCGCGCGCGCAAGGGCTGCTCCCCCGACCGCAAGGGGCTGCTGACGTGGTTCACCCCCACCCAAAGCACGCAAAGCTACATGCTGCACCAAGGCACGAAGTTCGCTAAGCGATTCGACGCCAATGCCTACATCCGCATCATCAACATGTGGACCGGCTTTGATTTGGAGGCGCTCAGCGGCCGCAGCATGGACGAGACCTTCCGCCGCTATGCGGAGCACGGCGTGCCCTTCATGCTCTTCTCCATCAGCACGGACTGCTGCTTCACCCCGCGCGGCATCTCCGCTTTTTACCGCAAGCTGTGCAAAAACGGCGTGCAGGCGCAGTACAAGTGCATTCGCTCCCAAAAAGGGCATGACTCCTTCCTGCTGGAGCCCGAGCTCTATGAAGAGGAGCTCAAGAAGTATTTGGAAGGCAGCTGATTAGTTAGCGGCGCCGATAAAAATGCACATGTTACACATTCTCCCCGCCGACCGGCGATTTATCGAAACAAAGGGCTGAGGGAGAGAGGCAAGGGCGTGCAATTTTTGGCAAATTCGAGTTTTCCGCTTGCAGTGGGGGAAAAATCATGCTATAAATAGGGAGTCAACAGAACGTCAATTCTCATGAAAATTCGCACAATCAAACGCAAGAAAGGCTTTACGCTTATTGAGCTTCTCGTGGTAATCGCCATTATGGCAGCGCTTGCCGGCGTGGGTTACCCCCTCATCACCAGCATGATGGTGGCAGGTGACCGCCAGGCTGCCAGTGATAACCTGAAGCAAATCGGCACGGCTCTCAACACTTTCAAGACGGACATCAAGACCTACCCCAGCGATGGTGCTGCCAAGCATGCTCGCATTGCCCGCACGGCAGAGAAGCACGGCGAGGTAACCGGTACAACCTCTAACCCCTACTTCCGCCAGCTCTTCTACAAGACCAAGGGCGGTGTGAACGAGGAAAACTTCTACGCTGCAATACCCAACTTCCAGAAGGGCGACAACAACACCGGCGTGGGTGAGACCCTGAAGGCCGGCGAGTGCGCTTTCTCTTACGTGATGCGCAAGCCCGCTGTGACGGATGCCCCGAAGAAGGGTGGCAAGAACAAGAAGGGTGCAGCTCCCGCGGAGGAATCCTCTTTCCGCCCGGTGGACAATGGTCCCATCGCCTTCTGCTGTGCTACGGTAACCCCCGATCCCACGGACATGGTAGACGTCACCTTCGACATCTCCACCTTCAAGGGTTATGCCTTTGCCGTGACGACGGACGGCAAGATCGTGACCATGGAAGAAGAAGCCATGCTCGAGGCTGACGAGAGCGACAGCGCCATCGGTCGTTTCATTCCCGGTCAGGAGCCCTTCGCTAAGAAGAACGGCGTGAGCGAGATGGACAACTGCGTCCTTCTCTCCCCGGAGCCGCTCCAGCAGTAAAATCATATTACATTTAACGACACCCCGCATTTCCGCAACGAAATGCGGGGTATTTTCATCATTCAACACCACGACAATGAACACACTCCCCCCGTTCCCGAGACGCCCCAGCAGCCCGCCGAGCCCCAAAAGCGCAAGAGCAAAGCATGGATTGTATGGCTTATCATCGGCATTGTGCTTGGCGGTGGCGCGCTGATATTTATCATACTGGCAGCGCTTGCCTACCCCGTCGTCTCCGGCATGATGGCAGCAGCTGATTGTCAGCTCGCCAGTGAGAACATGAAGCAGGTTGGCTTAGCGCTCAACAACTTCAAGGCCGACATGAAAGCCTACCCCTGCGATGCCACGGCTATGCACCCCCGCATTCAGCGCGCAGCGGAAAAGCACGGTGAAATGACCGGCTCGACCTCTAACCCCTACTTCCGCCAGCTCTTCTACAAACTGAAAAGCGGTGTGAGGGAGGAAAACTTCTACGCACCGATGCCCGATTTTATATTGGCGGATAGCTACACCGGCGTGGGTGAGACGCTGAAGGCCGGCGAGTGCGCTTTCTCATACGTGATGCGCAAGCCCGGCGACAGAGACGACTCCTTCCGCCCGGTAAACAAGGGCCCCCTCGCCATGTGCGGCACAATACCGAGCGATACGCCCACAGCCCTGCCAAACGTCGGCTTTGATCTTGTGGTATTCGGCGGGAAGGCATGCGCCGTCACCACGGATGGTCAAGTCATCATCTTAGAAGAAGGTGCCCACCTTCAAGAGGTAGATGGCAAGGGGCGTTTCCTCCCCGGCGCGGAAAACAACATCTTCCGAACTGACACCCAAGATTATGTAAATCTTTCCCCGGAAACGTTCTGAGCAGCGTTCCCTCACACCACCCCGCACTCCGGCAACGGAATGCGGGGTGCATGCCATAAACGTATATGAACAACGAGAACACAGCGGAAATACCGGCCGGGCTGCCGCCCATCTCCCCCCTACCCCCGGGGCGCAAAAGCCGCAAGGGGCTCATCATCGGGCTGGTGCTCGGTGGCGTGCTGCTGACGGTAGGAGGCTTTATCGGCTTGGTGGCCTATATCTACTATACTTACATTGATTCCATGGTGGAAGATATGCAGGTGGCGAAAAGCAATATGCAGCAAATAGGCATTGCCATGCAGGGGTTCAAGGAAGACTTCGGGAGCTACCCCAGCGACAAAACGGTGGAGCGCCCGCGCATGCTGCGTGTAATGGAGCAGCACGGCGCACTGACCGGCACCAGCTCTAACGCCTACTTCCGCCAGCTGTTTTATAAGCAAAACGGGCTGACGGAATCGAGCTTCTACGCAGACGTCATCGGGTGTTATGAGGCGGATGGCTGCTTGGGGGACGGGGATACACTGCGTGAACGCGAGTGCGGCTTTTCCTACGTGGTCCGCCAAGGTGAAGACGGCTTGCATGAGTCCGTAACCACGGGTCCCCTCCTTATTTGCAGCGCGATGACCAACCCGTCACCCACGCTGCTCGGTGATGTGAGGTTCGACATCATCAGCTTGTACGGCGCCGCCCTCATCCTCGACACGGACGGCAGTATGCACATCATCCGCGAGGATGAAGAGATAAGCCCCCTCGATGAGTTTGAAGGCAAGTTCATACGCGGCAAAGAGCCGTATGATGCCGAGGCAACGAAATACCACCTGCTCCTCTCGCCCTTGGACGAGGGGTGATAAGCGCCACGCGCCTGCACTTGCTACGCCGCGGTAAACGAAGCTCCGACTCGCAGCTTACAACGCGCAGCCACGGAGGGAGGAGAGGCGGTGCAGCACCTCCTCGATGACGTTATCCGGGCAGGAGGCGCCGGCCGTAACACCGATTTTCCACGTACGGGCGAGGTCCGTCGCGGAGGAGGGCAGCTCCAGGGTGGTCTCTTGCTTGGTAGCGAGGTCAAAGGCGCGCACCTCCTGCAGGGAGAGGATGCAATCTGCCGAGCGCACAAAATACGTGGGCAAGCGGAGGGAGGCGATATGAGCTAAGTGGGTGGTGTTGGAGCTGTTGTAACCGCCGATGATGAACATGGCATCCAGCGGCTGCTCCAGCAGCTCGAAAAGGGCATTTTGGCGGTCTTGCGTGGC
>CAJGCY010000186.1 GCA_904501955.1 uncultured Akkermansia sp.
AATGCTACGGAGGCGGTGAAGTGGTACCGCCTTGTAGCCGAGCAAGGGGATGCCAAGGCTCAGCACAACTTGGGCTTGTGCTATGAGAAGGGAAGAGGCGTGACGCAGAATGCCGAGGAGGCGGCGAAGTGGTACCGCCTCGCCGCCGAGCAGGGGGATGCCGGGGCTCAGTACAACTTGGGCTTGTGCTATGCACAAGGCATCGGCGTGGCGAAGAATGCTACGGAGGCGGTGAAGTGGTTTCGCCTTGCCGCTGAGCAGGGGATTGCACAGGCTCAGTGCTTTTTGGGCGTGTGCTATGAGAATGGCATCGGCGTAGCGAAGAATGCCGCGGAGGCGGTGAAGTGGTATCGCCTTGCTGCCGAGCAGGGGGATGCATTGGCTCAGTATAACTTGGGCGTGTGCTATTATAATGGCACCGGCGTGAATCGTAATATGCAGAAAGCTAAAGAATGGTTCCGCAAGGCTGCAGCCCAGGGGAATGAAGCTGCCAAGAAGGCACTTCTCGAGGTCTTCTGAGTAGGTTTGCCCAGCTTGCGCACCACCGTGGTTGGTTTACGACTGCGGTGGTGCGGTTGTTGTTGATAGCGCAGTTGTTCCGTGGAGAAATTGGCGCGATAAATCAGATTTTGGTGAGGCAATATAAAATAACCCGTGGCAGGGGCTTTGGTTTACTCCTCGGTGTGTTCTTTATCGCTTTTGACCAGGCGGGCGCAGCAGATGATGAAGAGCCCCCAAACGATACCGCAGGAGAGGAGCATGGTGATGATGCCGGCAAGAGTCATGATGGTGGTGAGGTGTGTGTGGGTTAGCGTTTGTGGTGGCGCTTGTGGAAAGCGGGTGAGGTGTGAATGACGAAGGCCATGAAGATGGTGACCAGCAGCGTCCAGAGCAGGGGGATGACCGCCCCGGCTTTGAGGTTGAGGAGGTTCTCAATGTGGTAATTGTGCTCCACAAAGAGGGTGCGGTAACACCATGAGGCGAAGATGGTGAGCATGATGACCGGGGTGACCCGGGTGATGAAGAAGGCAACGGGGCGCGGCAGTTGCAGGGTGGAGCCGTGGCGTAGCTCTGCCAGGCCGCGGTTGGAGCCCCACACCACGCAGAAGAGGTACAGGTAGAGCCCCGTGGTGAGGTAGAGGCTGAGGTTGCCGAACCAGAAGTCCATGGTGTCGAGGGCGATGAGGTCCTCTGTGAACCACGCGACCATGAGCGTGCCGCAGGTGAGCAGGAGCGCCAGCAGGCTGATGCTTTGCACGCGCTTGAGCCCCCAGAACTCCTCCAAGAAGGCAACCCCCGGTTGCAGCATGGAGATGGCGCTGGTGATGGCGGCAATGAAGAGCAGGAAGAAGAACAGGGTGCCGAAGAGCTGGCCGCCCGGCATGCTGTTGAACACCTGCGGCAGCACGTTGAAGCCCAGCCCGAAGATGTTGGTGGTGGCTGCTGCCGCTACGCCGAGGAAGCCCACCGCCGCGGGGATAACCATCATGCCCGCGAGGCCGATTTCCGTGGCGGCATTCGCCATGTTGGCGGTGAGGGAGCCCAGGGCTACATCTTTGTGGCGGCGTATGTAGCTGGCGTAGGTGCACACGGTGCCGAAGCCGACGGAGAGGGAGAAGAACACCTGCCCGGCGGCAGCCAGCCAGAGCTCCGGGTTCAGCAAGCCGCTCCACAGGGTGATGTGTTTTTCCCTTACCTGTGCGGCGGGGTGGTCGTGTTGTGTGGCGGCCACCAGCTCCGCCTTTTGCTCAGGGGTGGCAGCTGCGGGCACCATGTCCAGCGTTTTGCCGGTGGTGGCATCCACCAGCATGATTTTGTCCGGGTTCCACATGTAGCCGAGACCCTCGCTGATGCTGCGGTTGGGGTAGGCGGCATCCGGTGTGCCGATGGTGAGCACGCGCACCAGGATGATGACGCAGGTGATGAGCAGCACGGGCATGCTCCACTTGCAGAACCACTCAATACCCTTGCTGATGCCGCGGAAGATGAGGTAGAAGTTCAGCAGCAGAACAATGCCGAAGAAGATGAGCGTGCTGCTCTGCCCGTTGAACACTTGACCGTTCGCCTCCATGCCCACGAAGCTGTTGAAGAATGCGCTGTACTGCTCCGCGTGGCTGAAGCTGAGGTCGCCCACGGCGGTGTGCCAAGCGTAGCCGAGGGTCCAGGCCTCCAGGTATATGTAGTACATGCACAGCGCGAGCGGTGCCAGCACACCCGCCAGCCCCAGGTATTTCCATGCGGGGGAGCCGGACAGGCGGTAAAAGATGGAGGCGGTGCTGTGCCCGCCCAGCGAGCCACCGCGGCGGCCTATGCTCCACTCTACCCAGCTGATGGGGATGCCCAGCAGCAGGAAGGACACGAAGTAGGCGATCATGAAGGCGCCGCCGCCGTATTGCGCAGCAAGCCCGGGGAAGCGCAGGAAGTTGCCGAAGCCTACGGCGCTGCCTGCCACGGCCAGCATGACGCCCAGGTTGCTGTTCCAGCTGTCGGTTTTATGATTGTCGGACACGGTGAGTGTGGGTGCAGGTGGGGGTTATGAGAAGGGCTCGCGCTCGTACTTGGTTTCCAGATTTTCGCCGTGTTTGAAGCGGCGTGAGGTGCGCGCGATGAAGCAGAAAAAGAGGCTGACCAGCACTACCCACACCAGCGGGAAGATGGCGCCGGCTTTGCCCTCCGCCAGGTTGGTGATGTGCTCACTCTGCTGCACGAAGAGGTTTTGGTACACCCATGAGAGGAAGATAGCCAGCATGATGAGCGGGGTCACCCAGTTGATGAGGAAGGCGATGCCGCGGCCGATGGGGATGGCTGCCCCGCAGCGCAGCTCCGCCAGACCGGCGGGTGTGCCCCACACGTTGCGGAAGAGGAGCAGGTAGAGCGTGGCGCTGAAGTACAGGCTCAGCGTGCCGAACCAGAAGTCGAGCGTGCTCAGTGCCAGCAGCCCATCCCCCGTGAACCACACGACCATGAGCGCACCCACCACCAGCATAAGCGCCACCAGGCACACGCTCTGCACGCGCCGCAGGCTCCAGAACTCCTCCACATACGCCACTGCCGGTTGCAGAATGGAGATGGCGCTGGTAATGGCGCCGATGGCCAGCAGCACAAAGAAGAGCGTGCCGAAGAGCGTGCCCGCGGGCATACTGTTGAACACCTGCGGCAGCACGTTGAAGCCCAGCCCGAAGGTGCTGCTGCCCGCTGCCGCTGCCACGCCCAGCAGGGAAACCGCCGCGGGGATAATCATCATACCCGCCAGGCCTACCTCCGCCACCTCATTCGCGGCATTCGCCGTGAGGGAGCCCAGCGCGATGTCCTTGTTGCGCTTCACATAGCTGGAGTAGGTGCACACAATGCCGAAGCCGATGGAAAGGGAGTAGAAAATCTGCCCGGCGGCGGTAATCCACAGCTCCGGGTTCTTGAGCCCCTCCCACAGGGTGATTTCCTTGCGGGTGATGGCGGTGGCCTGCGGGTTCTCACGCGTCAGGCGCTCCAGCTGGGCGCTTTGCTCCTCCGGTGTGGAGGCAGCGGGCACCATGCCCAGCACCTTTTCCTCCGTTTTGCCATCCGCCGTGGGGTAGGTGCCCACCAGCATCACTTTATCCGGGTTCCACATGTAGCCGAGACCCTCGTTCACATTGCGCTCCGGCTGTGAGGGGTCCGGGGTGCCCATGGTCAGCACACGCACCAAGATGATGATGGCGGTGATGAGCAGCACGGGCATGCTCACCTTGCTGAACCACTCTATACCCTTGCTCACCCCGCGGTACAGGAGGTAGAAATTCGCCAGCAGCGCCAGCCCAAAGAAGATGAGCAGCGTGCTCTCACCGCTGAAGAACACCGCGCCGTCCGCCCCGCTGCCTGTGAAGGTGTTGAAAAAGGCGCCGTACTCTGCGCCGGTGCTGAAGTTCAAATCACCCACGGCGGTGTGCCAAGCGTAGCCGAGCGTCCAGCCCTCCAGCGCGATGTAATACATGCTGATGGTGAGCGGTATGACCACACCGGCCAGTCCCAGGTATTTCCACCAGCGCGAGCGGGAGATGAGGTAGAAAATGGAAGCCGTGCTGTGCCCGCCGAGCCTGCCGCCCCTGCGGCCTATGCTCCACTCCACCCAGCTGAGCGGTATGCCCATCAGCAGGAAGGCACAAAAATACGCTATCATGAATGCGCCGCCGCCATACTGCGCCGCCAGCCCCGGAAAACGCAAAAAATTACCGAAACCCACGGCACTGCCTGCCACGGCCAGCATGACGCCCAGGTTACTGCTCCAGTTCTCTTCTTTGACTTTTTTACTCACGGTGAACGCGCGCTATTATACGCTCTTCTTTCGTGAAGTCAAGAAGATATTGCAGCTCAGAGCCCTAACGGGTATTCCCGCCACGCACGTGCCAAGCCGGTACCATCGCAGGCGTTTCTTTTATATGCCTACCAATCAGCAATTTCACCGATAAATCGGAAGTTGGAGGGGAAATTGCGAGCGGTAGCGAGCCTAAATCAGAACCCGCGTCAGCGGGTGATCTAACTTAGCCTAGGGCGTAAGCCCTAGGTAACAAGCAAAAATGAAATAGAGCCCGAGCTGCCTGAGCGCTAGCGAGGGCGACGAGGGCGGCATATAGTGCGAGG
>CAJGCY010000187.1 GCA_904501955.1 uncultured Akkermansia sp.
CCCGCTACAGCCTCCTGCAGCAGGGGGAGGAGGTCGGTGCGGTTGAGTTCGCGGGCGTATTCCAAGGCGGTTTTTCCGTGTTTATCTTTCTGCAAGGGGGAAAGGCCGAGGGAGAGGAGATAACGGAGTTCTTCCACCCCCTGCTCCGGGTCTTGGACCACTTGAGTGATGAGCGGCGCGTAGTACCCGGTATTGCCGTTCACATGAGCCCCGCTTGCATGCAGCAAATCGAATAAGGGGCGGCGGTCAACCTCGCGGTGCCACCATACCGTAGCCATCCACTCGGAAGACTTATCAACATCAACGCCGGAAAAATCCACGCCTTTCGCCAAAATCTGCCTGATTGCGTTGTCGGAAGCACCATGCGCGGCGGAACGCAGAATCATCTCCGCGCACAGGTTCGGATTCGCGCCGGCAGCCAAAAGCATGCGCACAATCTCATTCTCATGCGCCATACCATAGGTCCCTACGCTGAGGCACAAGTACAATGCCACCGCATTGGCATAGTTCGGGTCAGCACCGGCAGCCAGCAAGCGGCGCACCTCGTCCGGCCTGTCATGCCCGGCAGCCATGGCCAGCTCCGCACTAAGCGTATGAGAGAGCCCCAGCTGACGGAAATACGCCAGCACCTTCTCATCCGTCTCGCGGGAGCACATGGCTACCTCCAGCGCATTCTGCCCGGCTGCATTACGAGCATGCACATCCACCCCTTTCTCCACGAGGAACCGTACAACATCCATACTACCCGGCACCTCATGGCAATACCACCACACACGGCAGGCGCGCATCAGCACGGTGTTGCCGGCATTATCACGGGCATGCAAATCCGCGCCTTTGTCCAGCATGGCCTGCACCTCTGCCACGGTACACGTATCACGCCACACCAAGCGCATAAGCGGGGTGCGCCCCAGCTCATCACGGGCGTTCACATCTTCCTGCGCCGGGGCAATCATACACACAGCGGGCAACAACAGCAACGAACTCAAAGCCATTTTCATCATGTCGGAATCTCCTTACACACAGTTGTACGTCCCTTCTCTGCAAAATCTTTCAAAAAAATGCACAAAGGGGCAAGAAACTTCATAACACATTCGCACAGGCCATGTCAAGCCGTATTTCGCTTCACTTTCGGCGGGTTGCACGCAATTCCTGCTTGCAAGCAGCGCGCTTGTATGCTAGGATAAACGCCGAAAAATATGGCAGGAGAATATACGGAGGACAACATTAAGTCGCTGACGTGGCAGGAGCATATCCGCGCACGCGCCGGCATGTACATCGGTAAACTAGGCGATGGCAGCATGGCGGATGACGGTCCCTATGTCCTCTTAAAGGAGGTTATGGACAACTCCATCGATGAGTTCGTCATGGGCGCGGGTAAAAAAATCTTGGTGCGTATCTCACCGGATGGCTTGTGCGAGGTACGCGACTTCGGGCGCGGTATCCCGCTGGGTAAGCTTTTTGATTGCGCCGCACAAATCAACACCGGTGGCAAATACGACAGCGAGGCCTTCCAAAAATCCGTCGGTCTGAACGGCGTGGGTCTTAAAGCCGTCAACGCACTCTCCTCACACTTTGAAATCCAAGCCTTCCGCGAGGGACAAACGCGCAAAATCACCTTCTCTGAGGGCGAGATGATACCGGGCTCCGACATCACGGAGAGCACGGAAGAGCCGGATGGCACCCGCGTGTGCTACATGATAGACCGCACCGTGTTCGCGGAGAACGCCGCCTACAATCTGGAGTACGTGACGCGCATGTGCCGTTACTACACCTACCTGAACACCGGGCTGAGCATCAACCTGAACGGCAAAAACTACACCTCCCGCAACGGCTTGCTGGACTTGCTGAAAGAGGAGATGACCTCCGAGCCCGTATACCCCCCCATCCAGCTCAAGAGCGATGACATTGAGGTGGTATTCACCCACAGCGACCAGTACGGTGAAGAATACTACTCCTTTGCCAACGGCCAGCACACCACCATGGGCGGCACCCACCAAAGCGCGTTCCGTGAGGCCATTGCGAAAACCCTCCAGAACTTCTACAAGAAAAATTATGATGCCACGGACATCCGCGCCAGCATAGAGGCTGCCATCAGCATCAAAGTCATTGACCCCATCTTCGAGTCGCAGACCAAGACCAAGCTGGGCAGCAACACCATGGGGCCCGGCAAAGAAACCATCCGCACCTTTGTCAGCAACTTCATGGCGCGTGAGCTGGATAACTACCTGCACCGCAACCCGGAAATCGCGGAGGCGCTGGAGGAGAAAATCAAAGAAAGCGAGAAAACCCGCAAAAAAGTAGCGGATGTGCAGGGCAAGGTTGCCAAAGACCGCGCCAAGAAAGCCAAGGTGCACAACAAAAAGCTGCGCGACTGCCGCGTGCACTACGACACCAAGAACAAGCGCGCCAAGGAGACCATGCTCTTCATCACGGAGGGAGACTCCGCTTCCGGCTCCATCACTACCGCGCGCGATGCGGAAACCCAGGCCGTATTCTCCCTGCGAGGCAAGCCTGCCAACAGCTTCGGCATGAACAAAAATGCCATTCTGGAGACCAACGAAGAGCTCGACTTCCTGCACCTCGCGCTCAATATCGACCGCAGTATGGATGACCTCCGCTACAACAAAGTCGTCATCGCGACGGATGCTGATGTGGACGGCATGCACATCCGCCTGCTGCTGCTCACCTTCTTCATCCAGTACTTCCCGGAGCTGATTCAGGACGGCCACCTGTACATACTGCAAACACCGCTCTTCCGCGTGCGTAACAAGCAGAAAACCATTTACTGCTACTCCGAAAACGAGCGCGACAAAGCCGTCAAACAGCTCGGTAAAAACCCGGAAATCACCCGATTCAAAGGTCTCGGCGAAATCTCCCCGCAAGAGTTCAAGGGCTTCATCGGCGAGGACATCCGCCTCGAGCACGTCTCACTGGAGAACGCCAAGCGCCTGCGCGACCTGCTGCGCTTCTACATGGGTGAGAACACCACGGACCGCCGTCAGTACATCATGGACAACCTCCGCATCGAAGAAGATTTAGCTTAACCACTTACTATCTATCACCAACATGAAAACACTCATCATCGCAAGACACGGCAACACCTTCCGCAAGGGCGAAACACCCACGCGCGTCGGTGGCCGTACGGATCTCCCCCTCGTGGAAGAAGAGCGCGGGCGCGGCATCGGTAAATACCTTGCCAAGCTCGGCCTCACCCCCACCCGTATTCTCGCTGCCCCCCTGCAGCGCACCATGAGCACCGCCGCCCTCGCAGCAGAGGAGCTCGGCAACCCCTGCCCCGTACAGCCCGATGCCCGCTTCCTGGAGGTCGATTACGGCCCGGATGAAAACCAAACGGAGGAGGCCACCAAGCTCCGCCTCGGCACGGATATCGCCAAGGCTCAGGGGACCGACCCCGCCACCCTGAGCCCCGAGCAGCTGGATGCCCTCGGTGAGCAGGCAATCGAGCTCTGGAACGCCCAAGCCATTGTCCCCCGCGGCTGGAAGGTGGATGTGCAGCAAATCATCAGCAACTGGAGCGAGCTCGCCGCCGAGGTTCAGGAGGGCGAGGTGCTGCTGTGCGTCTCCTCCAACGGCACCATCCGCTTTGCCCCGCACATCACGGGCGACTACGCCGGCTTCTGCGCGGAGCACGACATCAAAGTAGCCACGGGCGGCGTCTGCATCTTCACCAGTGAAGACGGCGCAACTTGGACCTGCAAAGAATGGGGTGTCAAAGCGTTCAAAAAAATCTAACCAAACATCTACACAACAATGAGCGTAATCAAAAAAATCACACCCGGCTGGGTGAAAGAGTTCAAAGAGTTTGCCCTCAAGGGCAACGTGGTTGACATGGCTGTCGGCGTCATCATCGGTGGCGCATTCGGCAAAATTGTCACCTCCTTGGTGAACGACATCATCATGCCCTCCATCTCCCTGCTGCTCGGCGATACCAAGAGCCTTGCCAGCATGGCCTACACCGTCGGTGAGGGTAAGGACGCCATCAGCATCAAATACGGCGTATTCTGCCAAACCGTGCTGGATTTCATCATCATCGCCCTCTGCATTTTCTTCGCCTTGCGTATGATTTGCAAGCTGCGCGCACTCAAGAAGGCAGAGGAAGCCAAGCCCGCAGAACCGGCAGCCCCTGCCCCCACCCCGGAGGACATCTTGCTGCTGCGTGAAATCCGCGATGCTCTCAAAAACAAGTGAATAAAAAACAACTCATAGCCAGGGTTCAGCGTTACATGGGCCCCGGCGCAACCCGCAATACCGCCTCCGCTGCTGTGGAGGCGGTGTTGTCTTCCATCCTCGCCACCGCGCAAGAATCCCCCAAGGTGCACGTCCCCCACCTCGGCACCTTTGAATACCCCCCTCCCACCGAGCACAAGCCCGACAAGCAACCCAAGCTCAAATTCCGCCCAGCCAAGGATTTTTTGCCGCCACAAACAGATTGAGCGATAAATCGGAAGTTGGAGCACCGTTAGGTGCTCCTCGCGTGAGGCCGTTAGGCCGAACGTTCGCGCGAGCGACAGCGAGCGTTCGCGTGTAGGGGCGTAAGCCCCAAGCGTTCGCGTGAGTGACAACGAACGTTCGC
>CAJGCY010000188.1 GCA_904501955.1 uncultured Akkermansia sp.
ACTTGGGGGAATACGGCGGCCTGAACCTCGGGGTCGGCGGAGCTGAGGTTGTCCAGCTTGGCCTGCAGGGCAGCAGCGCGGGGCTTGATGCTCTGGAGGACGGCGACAGCCTCCTCGGCACTGGTGGTGTCCGTTACCTTCTCGAGGGAGGAAATGATATCTTCCATGAACTGAGCGAACTCAGCGACGACGGCCTGAGCATCCTCAGCGGTCATGGCGGAACCTGCAACGGGTGCCAGGGAGTCCTGCGCGGTGGCAAGGGGGCTGCAAAGAGCAGCGAATGCGAATAATGCAGTAGCTTTCATGGTGCGACTAATGGTGAGAGGTTAGCTTACACTCTCCTCCGCGCTGATGCCGGGGAGCATCCGGGGGAGCATTTGGCTGCCGATACGGTACCCGATGAGGTACCCCATCACCTGTTTTGCTTTTTTCAAATCGGTCATGCTCCTATTGTAAGCTAAACGACGTAGAATGCAAGCATTATGCGAGATATGCGCTCATTAGTTTTCGAGCATGAAGCTTTTGAGTGCTTCGCTTCCGTAGTAATCATTCGCCTCCAGTCGCTGCAGGATTTTTTCCATACGCTCGCTCAGGGCGGAGAAGAGGGGCAGCAGGATGTTCATGACTTTCTCCTGCGTGGCGGCATCCATGTTTTCCATGCCTGAGGTAGCGGCTTGGATGGCTTGGGCGCGTTCCTTGAGCGGGGCGAGGGCTGTGGCGGCCAAATCGGCGGAGCTTTTATCCGTGACGCCATCCAGCACATCTGCGGTGTGGGTGAGGATTTCCGCCATTTCTTCCGCCATGGCGACGACATCCGGCGTGGGGTCTGCGGTTGCTTCAATCACATCCGCGCTTTGCGCTGCGCAAAGGGGGCTGAGTAGTACGGAGCTGATGAGAAGAGTGTATTTCATCATGTTGTTAAAATGGTGATAGCTTAACATTACTTGAGTTTGGGGCGGTAGTGCCCCGTGAGCGGGTAGGTGAAGAGGTCATCCTCCTCAACGGCGCCCGCGCCGATGTTGTGGATGATGTACGGCACGCCCTGCGCGTTCTTGCGGTCGCTGACTATCATGATGTGCGGCAGCCTGCCTGCCACCAGGCACGTCACCAAATCCCCCGCGTGGTAGTCCTCCGCTTTTTGGCTGACGGGCAGGCTCCAGCCCTTGCGGGTGAAGAAGGTTTGCAGGTTGGCCACGCGGCGGTGGTCTATGTTTTTATCCGTGCGGGTGAGCCCCCACAGCTTGCGACTGGGGTAGGCGGAGAAGTTTTTCTTCATGTCCTCATGCACCTCTTTTTGGAGGTCGAAGTTGAGTTTGCGCATGGCGCGGATGACGACATCCGTGCACACGCCGCGGTCCGCGGGGACATCACCGCCGGGGTAGCTGAGTTTGACGTAAGCGGGGTCATACTCCACCGTAACGCCGATTTGCAGGCGTGCCAGCTCGGGCAGGCGCTCATCTGCGCCGGCGCAGGCGGTCAGGAAGATGAAAAGGGAGGTAATGAGCTTTTTCATGCGGTGAACATGGTGGATGGCGTTAAGGTTTCTTGGCCGGTGTTTCTTTTTTGTCCGCCTCGGCAGGGGGCTGCACGGTGGGGACGGTGCCGTACACCGGGCGATAGTGGCCGGTGATGGGGAAATCGAACAGCGCATCATTTTCCTGCGTGCCTTTGCCACTGTTGTGGATGACTTTCGGCACGCCGGTGCTCGGGTTGATGCGGTTGCTCACAATCATGATGTGCGGGCGCCCGTGTTTGGCATCATAGCAGGTCACGAGGTCGCCGGGGCGGTAGTCCGCCGGGTTATCCGTCGGTGTGGGGGTAACCTCCCAGCCGATGCGGGTGAAAAATACCTCCAAATTGGGCACACGGCGGTGGTCGATGCTCGGGTCCGTGGCGCGCTGCCGCCACAGCTTGCGGCTGGGGTAGCGGCGGTAATTGTCTTTCATGTCCTCATGCACCAGCTGTTGCAGGTCAATGCCTTTGTGGCGCAGCGCGCGGATGATGACATCCGTACACACGCCACTTTGCGCCGGTACATCACCCCCGGGGTAATCCAGCACCACGTATTCCGCGGAGTATTCCGTGGTGACGCTTATCTGGCGGCGCGCCAGTGCGGGCAGGCTTGTGGGGTCTTCTTGCGCTTGCGGGGTAGGGGGCTCCCCGCCGCAGAGGTACAGCAAGCCTACCCCTGTGCTGAGGAGCAGGAGTACCAAGCTGCCGAGCAGCCACCATGTTGTTCGCTTCGTCATTCTGCCGGGGGATTATTATGTTTTCGGCGGTCGGCATGGGTGCCGGTCATGCCTGCCTCACGCTCTTGGGCGCGTTGCTTCCAGAGGGGGACACTCGCCTTCGGGGCTTTTTGCTTGCGTTTGCGGGCTTGTTTTTCCGCGTGGCGCGCGCGCTCGGTGGCGAGTTTTTCTTCTTTTTCGCGGGCTTGCTTTGCCTCCTCGATGCGGCGCTGAATGCGGGCGGAGTGCTCGGAGCCGGCGGAGGTAATCGTCCACGGTGCCACGCCGCCGGATTCCGTGATGGGCAGGCAGAGCATGTCCGGGTCGATAAAGCGAATCTGCCGGTAGAGCAGGTCTTTGATGGTGGCCAGCAGGCTCTTGGGCGGGAAGAGTCCCGTGCGCGCCAGCTCAATGGTGAAGGCGATGCGTATGCGCTTGGCTTGCAGGCTCATGCGTGCGATGTCGCGCAGGGAGGTGCCTTCCGCCGGTTCTTCCTCCGGGGCGCACAGGGCTGCCGTGCGCAGCAGGAAGAGGCAGTCGCGCACCTTGCGGCAGAGCTTTTCCACCAAATCCCGTACCTTGGGGCGGGCGTTGAAGCGGTAGTCCTTCACCTCCACGAGCCACAGCTCTTTTTTGCCGGGGTGGTAGAGCACGAAATCCATCTCCTTGCAGCTGTTGCAGAAGTTCTGCGCATGGTGGGAGTAGAAGGGGGAGCACTCAAAACGGCACACGTAATAGCCCGCTTCGAAGTTGAAGCGGTACATGCCTTCCACACAGCTGGTGCCGGCTTGGAACACCGTCAGTCCGTTTCTCCGGGTTGAAGGTTCATATTCAGGTAGCGGTCAGCTTGCTCCATCTCTGCGTTCAGGCTGTCTATCTGGTCTATCTCATCCGGTGTGTTGCCGGCGGAGGTGCGCACGCCGGTGGTGGCATTCAGCGCGGGTTGCATGCCGAAGAAACGGCGGCTCAGCTTGGCATTGCGTTTCTCCGCCAGCTGGATGACCAACTCGCGCAGCAGGAACAGACTGTGCGTGGTGAGCGTGACCTGCACCCCCGCATGGCACAGCCCCATCAAAATGCGCACCAACAGCGGCAGGTGGATGGTGTTGAGGTTCATCTCCGGCTCATCCCAGAACAGCGCCGTGCCGCGCTTTACCGTGCCGTTGCCGATGAGCAGCCCCAGTGTGCCGATGCGTTTGAAGCCCTCCGCCACGAGGTTGAGCTCCAGCGGTTCTTGCCCGCAGCGCTGTAAGAAAAAACGCCCATTCAGCCGCTTCAGCGAGCCGGAGAGCAGGGTCTCAATCTCGTGAATGACGTAGCGCAATTCGCCGGCAATGGGCTCCGCCCCCGGCTCTTCTTCCAAGGCGCGGCACAGCTCCCAGCTGGCGGAATCCAACAGCTCCGGGTAGCGCTTTCCGGCCTGCATGTAGCAGGGGTATATGGATAGCACCTCGCGTGGGGAGATGAACACGGCGTTGTCGCTCAGGAAACGTTGCGGCAGCTTTTTGATGTGCAAGCCTTCTTCCTCTTTGTCGGCGGTGAAGTTGAACGCCAAATCCGCCGTGCCGAGGGGTACCTTGTGCCCCTCCAGTGAGGCGCGCACGGCAGCTTGCCCATTGCCCCTATTGCGGGCGGTCAGTCCGGTGAGGCTTTGGGTGCCGAACACGCGCAACAGGTCGCGGCGCAGGCGCTTTTCTTCCGCCCATACCTCGGGCAGCTCACTCCTGGCTCCGCCACACCCCCACTTGGTGATGGCGTAGCAGAGCTTCATCAGGTGGCTTTTCCCGGAGTCATTACCGCCCACGATAATGTTGAGCCCCGGCACGAATGAAAAGCTCTCCTGTTTCGGGAATACGGTGACTCCCTCCACTACCAGTTTCCGTATCATGCCTCCATATTACTATACTCCGCCTCCCGTCGCAAGTAAATTGATGGAAAAATGTCGGAAACATCGCCGTCCATCGATGATAATTCCCGATTTATCGGCCCATCCTCGGACCACTCAAGCGCGTAGGGGGTAAATAGAAACGCCCCCGGTGACTAGACGGGAGCGTTCCAAGAGAAATTGTATCAGCGAACTATAATTCTGATGACCTTATTATAGCCAAACATGATTGTTTGTCAATAGTTTGGTGTTTTTTTTGTTTTATGATCTGTTTAAGATTTTAGTTGATTGCAACCGTTTCGATAAATCGGAAGTTGAAGGGGGAATTGTTGGATAATTTGCGAGCGCAAGCGAGCGGAATTCAGAGCCCCGGAGGGGCGCCATAAAATAGCCCGGCGGTGGAGCCCCGTAAGGGGCGGAACCCCGGGAACCGGCCACAAAAATAAATGCGAACCCCGGAGGGGTGGTATATAATGG
>CAJGCY010000189.1 GCA_904501955.1 uncultured Akkermansia sp.
TATTCGAGCCCGGAGCGACGGAGCGATAGCGACAGAGTGGAGGCCGACAGAATGCGATGCTTTGTGTATTTGGTGTTTTTGTGGCGATTCGCAATACCCGCAACTCATTAACAACAAAAAGACACGCGCCCGTCCCGGCTCGGAGCGTCGCTTCGCTCCCGGCTTCGCGTCTCGCTGCGCTCGCTTGCTACGCCGAGGCTCGCCGGTCCTCGCCATTGTCTGTCGGCCTACGCTGCGTCGCTTCGCTCCGGGCTCCATTTTCTTTTTGTGTTGTACCGGTGGTTGCGTGGCTACGCCGCTCCACCACCGGCTACTGTCTTTCGCCACTTTGCGGGGCTTAAATTTAGGCTCGCTGACGCTCGCCATCACCCCCTCACCTTCCGAATTGTCGCGCCGTTTGAAAACACTCGCCTGCGTAAGCATTCAAAAAAACATATAATTTTTTCTTGGTGGTCTTGACATTTGTTGTTAGATGTGCTATAAAATCCTTGTCGTTAGTACGACCCTATTTTAAGAATCTACCCCCCATCCGTAACCAACATGATTATGAAAGAGCACCTGAGTGTCCAAAATCTTTTCGCTGCCGTCAAAAAAGGTCAACTCGCTGATTTTTGTGCATTATTTGCACAAAAGAGCGGGGAAGAGCCGCGCGATGGCAGAGGCAATACCTTATTGATGGTCGCGTTGAAGCGTCAACGCTGGGCAGCTGTTGATTTTTTGTTGGAGCAGGGGGCTGATGTGTGCGCTCAGAATGAAGATGGCGCTTCCGCCTTGCTTTGGTCTGCCTACTGCGGTTCCGTAGAGCTGTGCGAGCTGCTCATTGCAGCCGGGGCGGATGTTAACACGCGCACGCTCCGCGGGTTCACCCCGCTCATGGCTGCAGCGGTAACGGACAACCTACCCGTGGCGAAATGCCTGCTGCAGCACGGCGCAAACGCTGCGGAAACGGATGCGCGAGGCGTGTCCGCGTACCTGTATGCCTTGTTCCATGGCAGTGAAACTGTGGCCTCCTGCTTGCAAGAGCAGGGGGCTGCTGTCTCTGCGGAGCTTGCTCAGCGCATTGTCGAGCTGCGTCAGCAGGGGGTGGTGCGTACACGCGTGTGCAAAAATCCCTTCGCTTTCGCCTTTGCTCTGCCGGATATGGCTATGCTGCGTGCTTATGAGGAGTTGGGTGTTACCTACGAGGAGCCGGAATTGCGCGCGCTTATCCCCGCCGCGGTGAAGTGTGGCAGCACGGAGCTGGTAGAATGGTTGTTCGCTAAAATGCCGGACGCCAAGAGCGTCGCGGCATTGTCCGACATGCTGGAATATGCGCTGCGCGATTTGAATCTGCCTGTGGCGGATTACGTGGTGGAGCAGGGCATGCTGCCCGCTGAGGTCCTGCACGATATTTGTCAGAAGTGGGTGAATGATATTGTGCTGTCCGACAGCATGGACGGTGTCCGCTGGTTAATGCAACATGGGCTGAGCACCGTGAAGCCGTTCACCTTCTTGTCCGCCTTGGATCTCAAGAACCGGCTCATGGTGGATACCCTTTTGCCGCTGCTGCGTTTGCGGAATTATAATCCTCGTTATATGGTACGCCGTGCCCTGCAACTTGGCTACACGCATGTGGCGGAATATATCCTGAGTAAGTGTGAGATGCCTGCTGATGTGAAAGCCCGTATGTTAGAGGCCTGCATGTTCGATGCCGTGCGAGATGGCAGTATTGAAGTAATGCAGTGGCTGCTGGAGCATGGCGCTTCCGCTGCAGATGAAGAGCTGTTGGATGATGCGCTGAGGTTTGGCACACGCGATATCGTGGATTTTGTGTTGCCTTTGGTGAAGGTGGAAAATCCCGCTGGCGTGATTTCCCTTGCTTTCGAGCATGGCTATATGCACGTGGTACAGCAAGTGGCGGAGCGCTGTGGGATGGATGAGGAGGCACTGCACCGTGCCTACAACGATGCTCTGCTTGAGGCTGCCGGTGATGGCCGATACGACTGCGTACGCTGGCTGTTGGCGCGTGGTGCAGATGTGAACACCACAGATGATAAAGGGCGCACCCCCTTTAACCAGGCCTTGCGCTGCGGTATTTTGCGGCAGGCGCTCAGCATTTGCCAGCAAGGGCGTTATAATAGAGATGTACGCCGGTACCGAGATATCCTGCGCCTGTTGCTCGACCATGGCGCCACCCTGCAGGGTATCGAAAAGCATGCGGCTTTGCCTGCGCCGAAGATGGAGCCCATCCTGTTATCATGTGTGAGAGATTTCGGCACCCCCAATGTGCCGGAGCTGATAGAAGACCGCGCTTTAGCTCTCGACATCTTCAATCGTCTGCCGCATACACTCACCTGGATTTAACCACTTAATTACCCTACCCCATACCGAAAAATGAATACACCCATTCGCCCCATTGATGTGGACAAAACCGATTTGTCCGACTATTTGAAAGATATAATTAAGAAAGAGCTAGCGGAGGACGAGCTCGTCTATTTTGCAGCGGAACAAAAGGGTGACCGTCCCTTCCTGTTGCAGAAGTACCGCAAGTGCATGTATAGAGCCGGAATAGCATTTGTTCCCCGGGTGGCATTTTTTGCTGCATTGCCGGGCTTGGGCTTGACTTTGCTTTCCTGGTGGTGGCTCTTGTTGTGTATCCCCTCGGTTTTGCTCTATGGGCTTTACCTTTTCATCGATATCGGGTACAAGATGCGCATGCTCGACTCATACAACGGCCTCTTTGTCATTACCGATAAAGTGGCCAAGTTCATCAGCAGTCATGAGTGTTGGGCTAACGATAGTTCTGAGTTCAAAATCGGACGTAACATGGTGACTCAATTTCAGGTGAATCCGGATGGCACCGCCATGGTGAATTTTGACAGAAAGTACCTGTTGAAGGCCAAAGAACTTCATGAAACGTGGGCTTGGCAGTTTGTCCCCAATGCGGCGGAAGTGAAGCACATTCTTGACAAACTCTCGCAGTAAAGCCATCCTCTCCCCATACTCCTCTCCTTATTACGCACATGCCTACCACAATGACTCAACATGAGCTGAATGAACAGGTGTTCTCCGCCCTTTCCTCGTCCACCCTTTCTGATGAGGATAAACTCGCTGCCCTGAAATCAGCGATTGCAGCCGGGGCGGAAATTAACTGCCGCGATGATGCGGGAGATACTCCCCTCATCCGTGCATGCCGCCTCCGGCGGCTGCCGATGGCTGTTATTGAGTTCATGTTGGAAGCCGGGGCAGAGGTGAGCCCGGCAACAAAGGGCGGGCACACCGCATTGACTTTGGCTATATGTTCCGGTGATTTTGTGCTGGCCGGCCTCTTGCTCCATTATGCCAAGGGGAATGCCGTGTTCGGTAGGCATGCGGGTTTTTGCCTCATTTCCGCCGTGAGAGATGGCGATGTGAAGCAGGTGGAGCGCATGCTTGAGCTGGATTTGCTTGGCTGTGAGGTGCTTACTTTGCCGAAGTGCATGAGTCCGGAGTATGAGCTCAGTGTCATCACCACAGCCTTGTATGAAGCTGTGGTGGCGGAATACTTGGATTACGATATGCTGGCGCTCCTGCTGAAGCACGGCGCGGATGCCAATCCCCACACCAACATCGGCTTTGATGCGTTGGCTTGCGTGGTGCAGACGGCCTTGGATGCCCTCTTCGGTGAGTTTGAAAAGGAGGAGGGGCTCTCCCAACACGATAAAGCGTGTGTTGAGTTGCTCTTGGCGCATGGGGCTGATCCCTATTTCGGCGTGCGCCGAAGCGCCGTGCACGCTGCCGTTTACGGCAATAATTCAGCATGCTTTGAGTTGTTGGTGCCGGAGGATGTTACGATGGAGCAGATTAGTGCTCGCTGTGGGCGAAATTTCTTTCCTTGGGCGCTGCGAAATTTGGATAACGCAGAGTTCGTTTCTCGCCTCATTGCCCGCGGGGCGGACGTGAATACGTCTGATAATGACGGCAAAACGCCGCTTTGCATTGCGCTTGAACGCGCTGCTGTGGTGAATCTGTATAAGGGCTGCGGATTCCGCAAAGCGCGCGAGAATCGCATGGCTATTGTAAAGAGTTTGCTTGCCGCCGGCGCTGCGGTGAATTTGCCTTCCGGAGGTGTGTTCCCCATGGTTGCTGCCGAGCGGGCTGTTTCCCCCGTCGCATTGGAGAAATTGCAGTCCTTTGCAGCTGCGCCCTGCGTCACACCCCTGTCTGTTGCCGTGTTTTACGGTGATGCCGAATGCGTAGACCTGCTGCTTGCCGCCGGGGCAGAGCCTAATACCTCCGCCTCCTCCTTTGCCCCGCTCGAGCTTGCCGCTTGCCTCGCGGATGAGGCCTGCCACCGCCTCCTCCTTGCTCACGGCGCAACAGCAGCGCGATAAAGCGGAATTTGAAGAACAGTTTGCGAGCCGCTGGCGAGCCTAAATTGGAGCCCCGTAAGGGGCGAAAGACAGTAGCCGGTGGTGGAGCGGCGTAGCCGCGCAACCACCGGTACAACACAAAAAGAAAATGGAGCCCGGAGCGACGGAGCGAAGCGACGCAGCGTAGGCCGACA
>CAJGCY010000190.1 GCA_904501955.1 uncultured Akkermansia sp.
CGATGAGGTTGCGCACTTTCATCTGGCGGGAGCGGGTGGTGCTGGCGCGCCAGGCCTGCTCGTTGCCGCGAATCATGCTCAGGCGCCAGGTGTTGTACACGGTCTCGACCACTTGCTTGGCTTTCTCTTGGTCGGGCACGGAAACATCCGCCGCATTGGCGGGCGGGGTGGCCTCTGCAGCGCGTTTTTGGGCTTCGCGGCGTTTGATTTCAGCCTCCAGTGCGGAGGGGGTGGCAGCATCTGCCGCGCAGCAAATCAGTGCGCCGGCGAGTGCCGATTGAAAAAAAATTGCTCTCATAACTGTTTATAGCGTACATCAGACTTGCTTTTTTGGCAAGAAAATAGCATACTAACGGCAGAGTATGACGTCATTTCAACGCAAAGCACGCACTGCAGAGGAGGCTCGAGGCCGGCGAATGCTGGATCGCGCCCCGGCGGTGGTGTGGAAACGCTTTGCGGATGGCGTGGAGCTGAAGGCGCGCATTTTTGCCCCGGCGGGGCATACGACGGATGCGTTCTTGCCCTCGGTGATGTTCTTTTTCGGCGGCATGTGGTCGCTGGAGTATAATGAGGAGTTTGTGTCGTGGGCGATGCACTTGGCCAGCCGTGGCATTGTGTGCATTTTGCCGGAGTACCGCACGCACTCGCGCTATGATGTGACGGCGGAGGACATTATCTTGGACGGTTTGGATGCCTGGCGGTGGATTCACCACAATGCGGCGGGTTTGGGCATTGACCAAGAGTTGATTACGCTGGCGGGCTCTGACGCCGGTGCCTTGCTGGCGCTGAATGCCGCCATGCAGCCCATGGTGGAGACGCGCCGCTGGTGGAAGTTCGGCAGTAAGGATGTGCCGCCCGTGATGCCCGCCAGTGTTGCGATTTTCCGCGGTGTGGTGGATGTGGAGGCGCCGGAGGCGCGATTCCTGAACATTAAGGCGGAGGTGGCGGATACGAATACCATCAACCCCTGCGCCTTGTTCCGTCGCTATTTGCCGCCCTTGTTCTGTGCGCACGGCATGGCGGACCCGCTGCTGGATTATGCCATGCGTGAGTGGTTCTGCGAGCAGTGGCGCTCTTGCGGTAATGAGGCGGAGATTGTGCTGTGCCCCAACAGTGACCACACGCTCACGCACTTTGAGGTGAACCCCGCCGTGTTCGAGCAGGTACTTCTCGCGTGGGAGAACTTTATGGCGGAGCAGGGTATTTGGCCCGAAAGCGTGATTGAGGACAAAGCCCTGATGTGGTAAACGCCCCGCCGCGCGATAAATCGGAAGTTGAAGGGGTGATGGAGGGGGAATTTTGCGAGCGTTAGCGAGCGGAACTCGAAGCCCCGCAACGCGGGGCGAAAGTGTAATAGCCCAAGGTGGAGCTGCGACAGCAGCGTAACCTTGGGTATAAACGAAAAAAAGGTATCGGAGTCCGACGAAGCGGAGCTGAGGAGGCCGACAGCAGTCGAGCCCCGTTCATTCCCCGCAAATTATTGGCACACATCCAAATAAAAAGAGCGCCCGTCACGGCTCGGAGCGTCGCTTCGCTCCGGTCCTCGTCCTTATCTGTCGGCCTACGCTGCGTCGCTGACGCTCCGTCGCTCCGGGCTCAATTTTCTTTTTTCACCATACCCAAGGCTGCGCCGCTTCGCGGCTTGCCTTGGGCTATTGTACTTTCGCCCCGCTTCACGGGGCTCAGAATTAGGCTCGCCTACGGCTCGCAATTTGTTCTCCAACCTCCGATTTGCCGCCCAGCTCACATAGCGTCATCCCCCCTAAACCTTTACGGCGACAATGCCAACAAGCCCTCCGCCTTCATGGTAAAGGCGGAGGGCTTGGCCGTTAAATCTTGCAGGCGTGCTTTAGTACACGTCCTTCTGGTAACGCTTGGCAGCCTTCATGTCCTTGAGGTAGGCAGCGGCCTCTTCCTCGGAGCGGTTGCCGTGCGTGGCGATGATGGAGAGCAGGGCTTTCTCCACATCCTTGGCCATGCGGTTTGCATCACCGCACATGTAAACGGCAGCGCCGTTCTCCAGCCACTGCCAAATCTCGGCACCGGCCTCTTCCATGAGGTTCTGCACGTAAATCTTGTGAGCTTGGTCGCGGCTCCATGCGACGGAGAGCTTCAGCTTGCCGCTCTCCACCAAGGGGGCAATCTCATCCTCATAGCAACCGTCCGTTGCCTTGTAGGGGTTGCCGAAGAAGAGCCAGTTGGCGCCGGGGGCGTTGTCCGCCACGCGCTGCTGCCAGAAGGCGCGGAAGGGGGCAATGCCCGTGCCGGGACCCACCATGATGATGGGCGTGTTGCCGTCCTCCGGCAGGCGGAAGTTCTTGTTGCTGTGCACGAACACCTTCACCTTGTCGCCGGCCTGGATGCGATCCGCCATGAAGGTGGAGCACACACCGCCGCGCTGGCGCTCATTCTTGGTGTAGCGCACGGCACCCACGCACAGAGAAACCTGGCCGGGCACGGCATCCGGGCTGCTGGCGATGGAGTACAAACGCGGCGTCAGCTTGCCGAGAATGCCCACAAATGCGGCACCGCTCTCAAACTTGGCAGCCGTGGTGGGGTCCGTCGCGAGGTCCAGCATATCGCGGCCCCACACAAAATCCTTCAGGGCATCTTTGTCCGCCAGTACGGCAGCCAGCGCCTCGCTGTTAGCTACGGCGTTCCACTTGGTGAGGTTGCCCTTCTTCAGGGAGGTGATGTCGTATGCCGTGGTGAGCGCCTCTTTGAGCGTAGCCTCCGTGCCATCCGGCATCGGTACGGTCTCCTCGGCGTTCAGCCCGAGGGCGGCGATGAGAGCCTCTACCAGCGCCGGGTCATTGCAGGGAATCACGCCCAGCGCATCACCCGTGGTGTAGGTGAGGCCGGACCCCTCCAGCGAGTAGTCCACATGGATGGTTTCTTTGGCGCTACCGGGTTTGGTAACGGGGCGAACTCCCAGCACAGTGGCCGGGAACGGGTTTTTCATGCTGTACGGTTCCATAGCTGCGGATGTATTGTGAATGTTCCTGTTTGTTCGAGATGAAGTGTGCTCTAATATCGCCTGTTTGTCAAGTAAAATCAGACAAAGGTGGTAGACTATTTAATCACGCCTGCCGATGCCGGCTTTAAACTTAACGGGGGCTTTGACTTTGACGACGGGTTTGTAGGTGCGGACGGCCAGTTTTGCCTTGTCTTTTTTGTAGCTGACCACATGGAGGGCGGAGGTTTTGTCCGTGGCGGGGTCAAAGTCACCCTCCACAATCTTGCTCTTCAGATGGTTGCCCTTATCATCACAGATGATGATTTCCGCAATGCGGTCCGCATTCGTGTAGCTGATGAGCAGGGCTAACTGCTCCGGCGTTTTATCTGAACGCTCTTGCGGTTCAATGGTGAAGGTGATGCCGGCAATGCTCAGCTCGCTTTTCTCCGTGGTTTTGAACTCCGGCGCCTCATTTTTAGCAATGCCGGGAGTCACGGGAATCTCCAGCACGGTATCAAAAATCACCTCGCCACCGGCAGGCAGCGACGCAAAGTCATACACCATGATGTGGCAATCATCCTTCGAGTCAAAGCATTCCTCCCACTCGCGGAACTTGCCGATCATCTGATTCCCCTCGGCATCCGTGGCGGTAATATCCGGCAGAGTGGTCGTTGAGTCCTCATGCACCCAGAGCTGTGCTCCCTTGGAGGGTGTGGCATGCAAGCGCACGGTGAAGGGCGCCACGGTGGTCGTTGTCTCAACGGAAAACTCCGTATTTGCCGCAGGTTCCTCGGCATTGTCAACAGTGGTTTCCGCCGGGGCTTCGGTGGTTTCGGCAGGTGCTTCCGTGGTTTCGGCGGGAGCTTCCGTGGTTTCGGCCGGGGCTTCCGTGGTTTCGGCGGGCGCTTCCGCGGTTTCGGCCGGGGCTTCCGTGGTTTCGGCGGGCGCTTCGGTGGTTTCGGCCGGGGCTTCCGTGGTTTCGGCGGGAGCTTCCGTGGTTTCGGCGGGCGCTTCGGTGGTTTCAGACGGGGCTTCCGTGGTTTCGGCCGGTGCTTCCGGATTTTCGGCGGGCGCCTCAACTGTTTCCACGGGGGACTCGACATACGCAGCAGGAGTCTCCGACGGAGATTCTGCATTTGCAGCGGACTGCTCAGCGGGAGTTTCTGCAGGGGCTTCTGCATTCTCTGCCGGTGTCTCCGTGCTTGCAGCGGGCTGCTCAGCGGGAGTTTCCGCAGGGGCTTCTGCATTCTCGTCGGGGGCTTCCGTGTTTGCAGCAGGTGCCTCAGCGGGAGTTTCCGCAGGGGCTTCTGCATTTTCGGCCGGAGCCTCCGTGTTTGCTGCTGGCTGCTCAGCGGGTGTTTCCGCAGGGGCTTCTGTATTCTCGGCGGGGGCTTCCGTGCTTGCAGCGGGCTGCTCAGCGGGAGTTTCCGCAGGGGCTTCTGTATTCTCGGCGGGGGCCTCCGTGTTTGCAGCGGGCTGCTCAGCGGGAGTTTCCGCAGGGGCTTCTGCATTCTCGGCGGGGGCTTCCGTGTTTGCAGCAGGCTGCTCAGCGGGAGTTTCCGCAG
>CAJGCY010000191.1 GCA_904501955.1 uncultured Akkermansia sp.
ATCATCTTCGTGGCTTATGCGAATGAGGAGGCACCCTTCTTCCAGACGGATGACATGGGCTCGCGCCGCCATGCCCGCAAAGTTGTAGCTGAGCTGGGCAAAGACAAAATCATGGGCATGTTCACGCTGGAGAGCATGGGTATTTACTCCCCCCGCGTGAATAAAAAGCGCCGCACAGCTGTGGCGGGTGCCTTGGTCGGCATTCTCGACCGCTGCGACTACGTGGCATTCATGAGCACCTTCAGCGGCAAGGCTTACTCCCGCAGCTGTGCGGAGACCTTCGCCTCCGTATCGCGCTTCCCGGTGCGCTCCGTGGTCTTCGGCTACCTCACCCGCGGCATCGCTTGGTCGGATGACTGGTCATACATGAAGGAAGACATCCCCTCCTTCGCCATCACAGACACGGCATACATGCGCTGTGATGATTACCACGAGACCAGCGACACGGCGGACAAGCTGGACTACCGCGAGTTTGCGGAGGTGTGTATCGGTGTGGATGCCATGGTGCGCAAGCTCACCGGCGCTCCCGAAGCCACCCCCACCACGCGCTGATTTTTCGTCTCTTTCCCCACATGACCACCATCCGCCAGCTCACCGTGCAAGGCTTGACCCACCTCATGGAGGGAGGCCAAAGCACCATGGGCTTGGATGATGAGGCACGCGGCATTCTCCGTGAGTGGATGCTCAGCGCCCGCCGTGGCGTAACTGCCACAGCCCCCGCACCGGCGCCTCCTCAAGTACAGCAGCAGACAGCGCCTGCCCCCACTCCGGTAAGTGAGAACACCGCTGCCCCGGTACAAATGAGTGTGGAAGAGAAGCTGGCCTTCCTGCAACAGCGCGCGGCCAACCTGAAAGCCGTGCGCGTGCTGGGCACCCTGCGCAGCACCATGGTATTTGCTACCGGCAACCCGCACGCTCGCCTCATGCTGGTGGGTGAAGCGCCCGGCTATGATGAAGAGCGCTTGGGCGAGCCCTTTGTGGGGCGAGCCGGGCAAAAACTCAATCAAATCCTCAAAGCTGCGGGTCTGCCGCGTGAGTCTGTCTACATCTCCAACATCTGCAAGTTCCGCCCGGATATGGGGCCGGAGCAAGGCATGAGCAACCGCGCCCCCTCCGATGCGGAAATTGCCGCGTGCCTCCCCATCATTTTGGCGGAAATACGCGCCATTCAGCCCACCTGCATCATCTGCCTCGGTGGTACCTCCGCCAAGGGCTTGCTGGGTAGCGCCTCCTCCGTGGCTTCCCTGCGCGGGCGTTGGTTCGACTGCCAGGGTGTACCGGTGCGCGTCACCTACCACCCCAGTTACCTGCTTCGCAATGAGAGCATGCAAGCCAAGCGCGCCGTGTGGGAGGACTTCCTCGCCGTCATGGAAAAGCTGCAGCTCAACATCACCCCGCGCCAGCGCTCCTTCTTCTTACCCGCATGAGTATACGCCACTTCATCTTATGCGCGTGCGCCTTGCTGGTGCAAGTGGCATGTACGACGGATATCCGCCCCATCGCCACCAGAGCGGAAGCAGGCGACCCCAAAGCCCAGTTCCGCTACGCGCAATGCTTCATGTACGGTGAGGGCACCGCACAAAACCCGCAGCAAGCCCTGCACTGGTTCGAAAAAGCAGCCCTGCAGGGGCACCGCAATGCCGCCACCGCCGCGGGGCTCTGCTACGCTACCGGCATCGGCACCAAGCAAGACTACCGTAAGGCTCGCCGCTTCCTCCAATACGCCTCCGATTGGGATCACCCACGCGCCCAGCTTATCTTGGCTCAACTCTATGCCAAGGGGCTCGGCACTGCCCCCAACCCGGAAAAAGCGGTGGAAAACATCCGCTACTCCGCCATGCAAGGCCACCGGAAAGCTGCTCTTCTCATGTTTTTCTGCTTTTATGAGGGCTTCGGCGTCCCCAAACATGAGACAATTGCCATCGGTTGGCTCAAAAATGCTGCCGAATTCGGCTCCGATGAGGCGAATTTGCTCCTGAAACTCTACAAAAACCCAAAAAAACGCACTTTTTTTGAAGAAAAAGTCAAATTTTACAAAAATAAGCTTGACTTCTTTCCCAAAAAAGGGTAATATTTCCGTGCACCCGTAAGGGATGCCTAAAGCAAATCGCGGGATGGAGCAGTCTGGTAGCTCGTCAGGCTCATAACCTGAAGGCCGTAGGTTCAAATCCTACTCCCGCAACTCAACAAACAACCGCTTCAAGCGGTTGTTTTTGTTTTCACGGCACGCAGTTCAAATCAAAAATAGTTATGAGAGTTTTCGGTTACTTACTATTTTGCATTTTCACTTTCTTTTTTACTTCGTGCATACAAAAAGATGTGAACAGCCTCGCGAGTGAATATTCCCTTGATGATTCCAGCATCCCTGTAAAATGGTCAAAATACGTGACTCTTCCTGCTCCGTGGTCAGAAGTCAAGTGTGTAGGCGATTTGAAAGACGTGTTGTCTAAAGGGTATCGAGCAGATTTACCTATAGCCGGGGATAGCCTGAATCGTCTTCCTATCGATGTTATTGCACCGGCATCCAGTGAAGCTGAGGAGGAAGATTTAATTTCTCGCCTTGCAGCAATTAATACGTTGCTCAAACACGGAGCATCACCTCAACGAATGACAGAAAACTTCGCCACCTCAGAATACGAATACGCGTTATTCTTGAAATACGGGCTCAATCCTAAAAAACCGGTGCAATACGGAGCACGCGAAATACAATATCCGTTAACACGCAGGTCTGATTACATTACATATCCGATAGCGAAATATTTATTGGAAAATGGAGCTGACCCCAACCAGCTTGAAATAAAAAACAGGGCGGACCAGCCTGATAATGAGCTTCTTACACCTTTATCAAAAGTCACCTTTCGCCTGCCTCCTTTTTTACACGAAGCAAAACTATATCATAAATACAGGTCCAAAGAGCAAGTTGCAGAACTACAAGAACTGTTAAAAAGCTACGGCGCTGTAAAATAAAGGTTGAAAATACAACTCATCCCCGTCAGAGGTGACGGAATCGTTTGTTGGGGCGGCGTTTTCTGCCGAGGAAGTGGCGGGTGAAAATATACCAAGTCAGGCAAAGAGCCCCGAGAGAAGCGATCCCAAAAAGCAAGGTATCACCCCACATATCAAAAAAACGACCGGAGCGGTTCATCTGAGGATTATCGGGCAAATAGCGGACGGGAATCATTTGCCCGACATGCATTTCATCGATGCGCCCGCATGAGACTTCGCCCCGGTATGAGCGCCCCTCGGTAGTGGTAAACACATATTCCGCGCAGGGCATCAAATATTGCTTGGTTCGCTGAGAATGGAACAGGTAATCACGCTTCTCAGTCTCTCGCATATACACGCGAACCACTTGCCCCTGCGTTTCCGCACCATTCAACTGCATCGGCAGACAGGTCTGCAGACGTTGAACAAAGGGTACTTCAAAGGCAATATTCAAATTCACTAAAAACAACAGCCCCAACAGGGATAGAAGAATGCTTTTGGCTCGGGTTTCGGATTGATAATTCCAATATCCCAACACCGCCAAAGCACAAATCACCGCCCCGAATTGGTATGCAAACATCGACCAAGCGACGGAATCCCAAGCAGCATAGCCCAACACCCACAAGGCCAGATACCACAATGCCCACCCCAAACAAATCAGGCCAAGCAATGCAAAAATGAACAACACTATCATCTGTCCCAACATCTTCTATTCCGGCGTGTGAGACGTATGCTAACACACATGGCGCAGAAGGTCAATCGCATTCAGAATACTATACCAACTGCACTCGAACTCATTCCGCGAGCTTAATGATGATAGGGATGCTCTTAAGCGCGGGATGAGCGGGCTCGAAAATTTCGGACAAGGTGCCATCAGCGTTGAACACTCGGCACAGGGCACGACAGGGTTCGAGGGCGGCGTAATCCTCAGCATATATCACATAGCGCACCGAGCCATGCATATGGTCGACAAACTCGCTGTCCGCATCTACCAAGATGGGCTCGTATCTTTTTTCATCGGGCTCACGCTCTTGTTGCAATGCGAGCACAAGGGGATAAGAATGACCGGGCTCGAAGGGGACGGAGACGCTGCCACCGATGAGCACGTAGGAATGGAATCGGAGCACGGTGTCGCGGGGAGTACCGCCCTGCCCCTCACGCTTGTAACTGACGGACAGCACTTCCGTCGGTTTGGATGCGGAAACCGTAATCACAATCTCCTGCTCGTTGTTTTGCAGGTGAAGGGGCACGGCTATATCCACCTCGCGGGCGTGCGACTTTAACAAGCGCTCCCACTTTTGATACATCTCCCCGACCAGCTCACTCACGGCATCATTCTGCGCAAAACTCTCAGCGTTAGCCAGAATATCGGCAGATTCCTCCTCTGCAGCAGATTCCCAAAACTCATCCTCCAACAAGCGCTGCACCAAGGGGAATTCCTCCACACAGGGCGGTATGCGCCTATTCCGCAGCGTCTCAAAACAAAGAATAAACGCCACTTCTTGCATCTCCTCGCGGAGTCGAGCCGTGATTTC
>CAJGCY010000192.1 GCA_904501955.1 uncultured Akkermansia sp.
GAGCCCCGGAGGGGCGCCATACAATAGCCCGGCGGTGGAGCGGCGAAGCCGCGGAACCCCGGGTAGCGTAAAAAAAGAAAATTGAGCCCGGAGCGACGGAGCGAAGCGACGCAGCGTAGGCCGACATATAATGGCGAGGACCGTAGCGAAGCGGAGCTCCGAGCCTTTGTGGGCGCGTGTTTTTTGTGTTTGCGGCATTTTGAAACAATGCCGTATTTTGAGCCACGCTTTATACCACCCCTCCGGGGTTCGCATTTGTTTTTGTGGGGGCGGTTCCCGGGGTTCCGCCCCTTACGGGGCTCCACCGCGGGCTATTATATGGCGCCCCTCCGGGGCTCCGAATTAGGCTCGCTGGCGCTCGCAAATTATCCAACAAACTCCCCTCCAACTTCCGATTTATCTCTCAGCGTAAATGGCTGCATCAACCATAAATTTTCACAGAGGCTTTTTTTAGCGTTGTTTGTCGTCTTTCTGCTTGACAAATGGCGGGTGTTTTGGTAGGAGTTAGACTGTGAACACTGTATTAAGCAGCATCGTCGGTGTGGCTTTGGCTACGGCAAGTGCATTTGCCGGGGTGGAGGCCATGAAGAATTTTCAAGAACCGGAGAAGGGAACGCCTGCCATCATGAGCTTCGGCGGGGAAGAGGGGCGTGAGTTTTTGCTGGATGGCAAGCCCTTCCAGATTCGCTCTGCCGAGATTCACCCGCAGCGCGTCCCCCGCGAGTACTGGCGCCACCGCATCCGCACGGCTAAGGCTATGGGTCTGAATACCATTGCCTTTTACACCTTCTGGAACCAACTGGAACAGGCGGACGGCAGCTGGGATTTCTCCGGTCGCAATGACATAGCCGCCTTTATTGACCTTTGCCAAGAGGAGGGCATGTGGGTGTTGTTCCGCCCCGGTCCTTACGTGTGCGGTGAGTGGGATTTGGGCGGTCTGCCCACCTATTTGATTAAAGATGACGTGACCCCGCTGCGCAACACCAAGAATGCGCAGTTCATGGAGGCTCAGACCCGCTATTTGGAGAAGATGGCGGAGATTGCCATCCCCCGCTTGAGCAAGAACGGCGGTCCCATCCTCATGGTGCAGCTGGAGAATGAGTACGGCAGCTACAAGTCCCCGCATGATGAGCTGGCTTATATCGAATGGCTGAAAAACTTCTGGGAGCAGAAAGGTGCCGGCCCCTTCTACCTGTCGGAGGGCTCCTCCAACCACCACCTGCGCTTTGTGCCCAAGGGCGTGGCCGTGGGCTTGGACCCCGCCGAGCGCCCGGCAGACATGCGCAACGCGCTGCGCATTGCTCCCGGTGTGCCCGTCTTCTCCAGTGAGACCTACCCCGGCTGGCTGCGCCACTGGGGCGAGGGTAACTGGACCCCCTCCCGCGAGACGCTGGATTCCGTGCGCTGGTATATGAAAGATGGCATTTCTTTCAACCTCTTCGTGTACCACGGCGGTACCAATTTCGGCCTGACCGCCGGTTCCAACAGCAATGACAAGGGTGGCAAATTCCAGCCGGACCTCACCAGCTATGACTACGGCTCACCCGTGGGTGAGAACGGTAACCTCACCAAGGAGTATTTCGAGTACCGCGACATCATCCTCGGTGCGCTGCCGGAGTTGAAAGCCCCCGCCGTGCCGGAAACACCTGCCACCATGGCCGTTGCTGAGTTTAAGCCGCTTGCCGTCGGCAGCTTTGACATGCTGAAGATGCAAAAGGTAAAGGAAGGCATGGATACCCCGTGCACGCTGGAAAGCGTGGGGCAAAACCAGGGCCTTGCCGTGTATTCCGCCCCGCTGCCTGCCGGTGACAAGGCCACTCTCACCTGCTGCGCTCACGATTACGCCTTGGTGTATGTGAATGATAGCTTGGTGGGCACCATTGACCGCCTGAAAGGGCAAACCTCCATCGAGCTGCCTCAGCGCGCAGCGGATGCCACCCTGCGTGTGGTGGTGGACACCTTCGGCCACGTGAACTTCTGCTCCTACATGGAGAAAGACCGCAAGGGTATCATCGGCCCGGTGAAGCTCGGCGATGCTGAGCTCAAGAACTGGTCACTGCATGTGCACCCCCTTACCTCTGTGCCGGAAGTGGTGCAGGGCAAGGCTCGTGAGGGGGTACGTGGTGGCCTCTTCAAGGCTGAGGTGGAGCTTACGGAGGTGCATGATACCTTCTTGGACATGGCAGCCTGGCCCAAGGGCTACGTGTGGGTGAACGGCCATTTGCTGGGCCGTTACTGGCACATCGGCCCGCAGGAGCGCCTCTATTGCCCCGCAGAGTTCCTCAAGCAAGGCAAGAATGATATCGTGGTGCTCGACCTCTTTGCGGACGTTGCTGCCCCGCCTGCCATCTCCGGTAAGACGGAGCGCAACATGGAAGTGAAGAAGAAGACCAAGTCCCTCAATAATCAGTGGGATTAACACCCCTCACGCATCAAATCACTCGCACGCCCCGGTATGCCACCGCGCCATACCGGGGCGTGCTCTTGCTATGTAGGCGTGAAAAGCCCCTTAACAAAAAACTATAGGCGGTGGCGATGTTGCCGGTGGAGGAGTAAAGTTCGCAGATGTTCTTCGCTATCGATGGAAAGAAACTCCGGGAAAAGAGAAAACGCAATTATTTCAACATCAGAGCAACGAGGTTTTCGCCCGCAATGTTGCAAGTTTCCGCAAGAATTCAAAAAATCTTGAGAAAAAGACTTGCTTATATCTAAAATTCTGTCAAACTGTCCTTACGGTTGCATAGCTTCTTTTTGCAAGTGCGTGTTTTAGCTTATTTATTGCACTACAAATAAACAAGTTATGTAATCACAATCTCGTTATATGACAAAGTTTAGTTTCTGATTTTTAATTATACCAACGCGTATTATATACTCATAAAGGACAAGATTCAAAATAGCAATTGCTTTATGTCAACAACACCTCCCATTAAAAAAGGGAAAACGCGTCAAAGCTTCGTGCTTTTTCTTGTTATCCTCATCCTTACCGGTGGCAGCTCGCTGGCGGTCGCCCAATACAGTATGAGTTTGCCTTGCCAAAAAGCATTGATCATTTCGGCAAACTTGCTTTTTATTCTGTATTTCCTTTACAACTTAATCTTGTATTCCAAAAAGGCAATTTCCGCAATACTTTTAATTATCACGTCTTGCCTCTTTGTCATAACCTCATTTCTCATCGTCAAATTCGCTTGTCCTAATTATTATATTCATCACTCGCGATGCTCTTGCCCGGATTGTGAAGCCGTTTACTACGAGACATATGAATAATTCTAAGCTTTCTGAATTACCTCCCATCCCGGAGACTCCATTACTTCAGCCACCTCCGCTTCCGCAGTTGCCTCCTATTCCTCATCGCCCTCCCACGTCTTTCGTTAGATGTGTTGTGCTGTCCACTTCCTGCATCTTTTTATATTGCACGGTTTTGAGTGATAATGGTTTGTTGGTGGCTTTGCTGCCCAAAATGACTACAAACGCGGACTACGAGACTTGGGTTCGCTCTGTCAAACTGCCGATTTTTATATGGAGTCTTGTCGCCGTTGTTGCTGTAGAAATTTTGTTGCTCCTTTTCAAGAAGAGAACATTGGTGGATTTAGTGCTCACTTGCGTATGTTGTTTTTATTTTTTTATACAAATACTCTTTCTTAACATTTCTCCGCTGAGTTAAGATTTCTTATAACCTCAATCAAAGCCATGATACCCTCCGTTTTCTTTACCTCATTTTCAGTTTTCGCTCGCGTTGTATCAAAAATAGTGATGAAACCACAAATCGTCATTGTTTGGGGAATGCTGTTGTGTGCTACATAATGCACTTGACTTATGCATCGTTATTTTTTAGACTGGCGCAGATGAGTTTCAGGAAGTTCATTTACTTTGTGTTTATCTGCCTTTTTCTTTTTGCATGCCAATCAAGAAAGCCGTTACCTGAGGGCGTTTCTAGATATGAAATGCAGGAAGATAAAATAGTTGTTTATTTAGATGGCGATGAACCTTTTAATCCTGACGTGATGGTGGCGGGTTTAGATTATAAAACAAGATACGCCAAGCTAAAGTCCATTGCCAAACATACTTCAGAATGTAATATTGTAGATTATTATGGCATAAGCCTTCTTGCGTATGCAGCGGCTAATGGAGATGCGGATTATATGTCGCACCTTTTTGCGAATGGTTATTCCTTAAAGTGTAATATCGACCCGGATTACGAACCTGATTATCCTGTAAGAATATTAAAACACCCTGTAGAATTGGCTGTTCGTTTCAACCATTATGATGCGTTAAAAGTTTTATTGAATAATGGATATAAGCCATGCTGTGTAGTTGACTGTATAGAGGCAGACAACCTTCCTATGTTGCAACTTTTGGCTAGCCATGGAGCCAAGATTGAGGACGGAGCTATTCCTTGGGCGTACCCCCTTATTTGTCATGCACGTTCAGTGGAAATGGTCCGATACTTGGCTTCCGTAGGATGTAGTTACCAAAAAGCATTGGAACGCACAGAAAAAATGGATTGCGACGA
>CAJGCY010000193.1 GCA_904501955.1 uncultured Akkermansia sp.
CATTGACAAAAGCCTTTTACTCTGTATAATGAGGGCATCAAGAAGCGAGTTCTTTGATATTTTTCTCCTGAGATGCCTCCAGCTGCTACTGGGGGCATTTCTATTTACAACAACTTGGAAATCTTATATGCAAACTGCCAGTGGCGGCTGGTGCGGTAGTTCTTGCTCCGGTAATGCGGGTCGTTCGGGTCGGCATCTGCCATGCTGAACTTTTCTTCCTCGGCATTCTCAAGCTCGATGTAGATACCGTTACGCTGGACTCCGCACAGGTAATGGTAGGGAGTATCCGGTAACGTGATGTTCGAGACTTCGGTCAGGTTGGCTTTGATACGCGGGTCATATTCTCCCAGCAAGCAATGAGAACAATGGACCGCCAGATTTACCCCGGTAACGTGCGTCAACCAGAGGTAGGAAAAGGGGGTGCTGACCTTTAGTGTGCGAATCGCAATCATGGCGTCTGTTTTGTTGTTCAGTTGTTTAAGTTTTTAGTTGATTACAAACTGCTCGATAAATCGGAAGTTGAAAGGGGGAATTGCGAATCGCCACAAAAACACCAAATACACAAAGCATCGCATTCTGTCGGCCTCCGCTCTGTCGCTAACGCTCCGGCGCTCCGGGCTCGAATATTAGGGGGGGAGCCTACCGGTGGTTTCGTCGCTGCGCGACTCCACCACCGGCTACTGTCTTTCGCCCCGCTTCTCGGGGCTCTGAATTCCGCTCGCTTACGCTCGCAAAATTTCCCCACCATCTCACCCCTCCAACTTCCGATTTATCGGGAAGGAGGGGAGGGGAAGCGGAGTTGTGCCACCATGAGGTGCAGGAGCCAAGCCAAGAGGGCGGAGAGTCCCATGGCGAAGTAGGGGTAATAGGCGGGCTCCACCCCGCTGCGGGCAATAATGGGGTAAAGGGGCAGGTGCACCACGTACAACTCCAGCGAGTGGCCGCCACACCACTCCAGCACGGCCCGAGGAACACGCAGCAACCACTGTGGCAGGTGTTGCAGGCACAGCCCTGCAAGGGCACACAGCACCGGCAGGGTAAAGGCCAATGCCGCCAGGGGCATCAAATCCCAATAATCACTGCGCCAAAAGCCCTGCCCTGTGCTGAACATGTAGCGAGCCACCAGCGAAAAGCCCAAGCAAAGCACTGCCGGCGGCAGTAAGTAGCCCCACGGCGTCATTTTTGCCCCGGCAGCGGGTGCAGCAGTGGCAGTGGCGGCTTTTTCCGCCACGAATAAGCCCATCAGGTACGCGGGCAGGCGCGCCAGCCCCCAGCACACGGTGGTGGCATACAAATTCATGGGGAAGTGGGCGGGCTGCAGCGTTATGCTCAGCCACAGCAGCAGCTCTACCGCCAGCACCAGCCCAAGCATGAGCCACCACGAGCACCAACGCCGCATCACCCACAAAAACAGCGGCGAGAACAGGTAGCAGAGCAAAATTACGCGCACGTACCACATATCCATACCGCTCACCTGCAGCAGCATGGCCTTGAGCCCTGCCTGCGCCGGCTCCGCCAGCATGTAAAACAGAGTGCCGCTCACCATGCACACGGGCAAAATGCGCACCAAGCGCTTGCGGTAGAACTCCCCCAGCCCCTTGCCGCCGGCCTGTCCCCTGCCCCAGCTGCGCAGGGAGTGCGCAATGCCGTAGCCGGAGAGGAACATGAACACATCCACCCCCCACAGGCCGTAGCAGTTGCAGAAATTGCTCCACCAGCCGAAGTGCCCGCTCTGCAGGTGAAAGAACATGATGAAGAGGATGGCAGCCCCCATCATCACCCCACGCCCCGAGCTGATTTTTGCGCCGAAAGAATCCATAACCTTGCCTTAAACACCAAGCACCTGTGGCATGGCAGGCGCTTGGCAGCATTATTCATCTTTTCAACGGGACCTATTACCGCGCAGGCGAAGCGCCGCAAGCATAAGCACGCACAGGCAGCAGGTAAGCAGCAGCGGCCACAGCTCCGGGGTCTCCTGATAAGCATTCACCATAGATGCCCCCAGCGGCAGCAGCGCCACCACCGCCGGCGCGGCGGAGATGAAAAGGGCGCTCACCACCCCCAGCACAAAGGTCTGCGCCAGCAGCAAGGAGACGCACACCACCGGGCGGTTCACATTCGCCGGGCGGCAAATCAAATCCGCCAGCAGCAGGCCGAACAGCAGGTAATATGTGACGGAGGCTATCTGCGTGGCACCATACACCGCAGCATCAGCATCCAACACATAGTCGGGGAACACGCTCGGCAACCACAGCAGCTCCAAGCACCCGTAGCCCACCATCACCAGTGTAAGGAACAAGCCCGCCTGCCACAGCCCCGGCACCTGCAGCCACACCGGCACACCGCGCCACGCGCGCTTTGCCTGCGCCGGCAAGGAGTACGTGGGCAGCATGGCATCACTCATGCACACAAATACGGAGTACGCCAAGGTGTATGAGAAGCACATCAGCACCTGAAGCTCACCCATGGGCAACAGGTAATACATGGCAGGCGCGCTGCACAAGTTCAGCAGCACCAGCACACGCAGCGCGCGTGAGCAGTTCTCCGCCGGTGAGGCATAGCTGCGGCGCGCCAGCTCCAGCAGCGTCACCACCAGCACCAGCGCATCCACAGCAGCGATGCTGTAGTGCCAAGCATCAAAACCGGACAGCACCTCCACCAGCGCATTGTCAGACATGAGCAACAAGGGCAAATTGCGCAGCAGCCACAGCACGGCATACGCCACCGCCAGCAGGGTAGCCACCACGCGGAAAAAGCGGTTCAGCTGCGCCAGGAAAATGCAGGCAGCACACATCACCGCACCGATGGCGACTATCACCCCGTACACAATCCACTCCGCCTGTATACTGCTCGGGATCCACGCGTCAATCACGCGCGTCCCCGCCACCTCCGCCGGCGGCATCACCATGTGGCGCCACTGCAGCAGCATAGCCCCCAGCGCCGCCACCACCAGCAGCTGGCACAGCGCGGAGAACCATATACTCCACACAATGCGGCGCGAGCCCAGCGGCGTGAGCATCATAAAGTTCGTGCCCTTCACCTTAGCATCTGCGGACACCGCAGCACCCGCGCGGTTGGGCACCACAAACCAGCATACCGCAATGCCCAGCACCACCAGCCCGATGCCGTTGTACTCCGCCTTGGTCACCAGCATCCACGCCGCCAGCATCAGCGCCAGCAGCAGCATGATGAAATACCCACGGGAGCGCCGGCTGCGGCGCAAATCGCGCACCATCGCCGCCGGCAAATAGTCTGAAAAATACTTATTCATTGTTGATTCTGTAAAATGTTCACAAAGGTTTCCTCCAAATTACGGCGTTGGCGGCTTGCCTCCAGCACGGTGTAGGCCGTGTAAATCTTGCGCAGGCACTGTGCCACCACCTGCTCATCCGCGCTCTTGCAGCGGGCGGAAATACTGCCGTCCGGCATGAGCAGCACCTGCTCCCACTCCTCCTGCTCGCGCAGCCAAGCCAGCGCCGCGGCGGTCTCATCCGCCAGCACGCGGATATTGTAGCCCACGCCCTTCTCCGCCGTGGCGGCCTCCAGCGACTCACGCGTGCCGGTGCGGATGATGCGCCCTTGGTTCATGAAGATGAGCGTATCACACATCTCCGCCAGCTCACTGAGAATGTGTGAGCTGATGAGCAGCGTCTTCCCCTGCTCACGCAGCGTCTTCACCAGCTGCTTGAACTCCAAGCGAGCCTGCGGGTCCAGCCCGGCGGCGGGCTCATCCATCACCAGAAAATCCGGGTTGCCAATCAGCATGCGCGCCAGCGACATGCGCTGCGTCTGACCTTTGGAGAGCTTGTTGATGTAGCGGTCCTTCAGCTCTGTAATACCGCAGAACTCCAGCACACGCGCCACCTCATCCACACGTCGCTTGCCCGTCAGGCCGTACGCACGAGCGAAAAAGTCGATGTAATCCTGCACCGTCATCCCCGCCACGGGGTCGAACCCATCCGGCATCCACCCGATGCGCGGCTTCACCACCTCCGGGTACTGCATCAAATCCACCCCATCGAACAAAATTTCACCGCTATCCGGCAAATCCAGCGTTGTCAGCAGGCGCATCGTCGTGGTCTTTCCCGCACCATTCGCGCCGATAAAGCCCACCACATGCCCCGCCTCCAGCTCAAAGTCGATGCCATCCACCGCCTTCACGGCTCCGAAGTGGCGCACCAAGCCCTTTACTTTTAATATTGCTTCTCCCATAATGCTCTAACAGCATTTTACACCCGCTCCCCTTCTCTTGCAAGGAAAATAACGCCCGCCCCCATACCACAGCGCGGGAAAGCAGCAAACGCGCAGGCAAACAGCCCGATAAATCGGAAGTTGAAAAGGAGTTTGCGAGCCGTAGGCGAGCCTAAATTGGAGCCCCGTAAGGGGCGAAAGACAGTAGCCGGTGGTGGAGCGGCGTAGCCGCGCAACCACCGGTACAACACAAAAAGAAAATGGAGCCCGGAGCGACGGAGCGAAGCGACGCAGCGTAGGCCGACA
>CAJGCY010000194.1 GCA_904501955.1 uncultured Akkermansia sp.
ACCCGCATACCGTCTCGGCAGGCCTCGACTGGCTGCGGGTTCTGAGTTTCTTTTTCTTTCGTTTCCTAGGGCTTACGCCCTAGGCTAAGTTAGGTCACCCGCTGACGCGGGTTCAAAATTCCGCTCACCTTCGGTTCGCAATCTATTCTTCAACTTCCGATTTATCGCGCAGTTTGCAATCAACTAAAAACTTAAACAAAGCGTTTCCAATACTCGCAGCGCTCACATCCTGAGCGCATCGGCAGCGGCTTTATCCCCCTGCGCCGCAGCGCGTTGGAAGTAATAGCGGGCGGTACTCTCGTTTTTCGGCACGCCACGGCCTTGGCGGTAGCGCCAGCCCATCCAGCGTTGGGCTTTCACATCCCCCATGTCCGCAGCTTTGATGTAGAGCTGAATCGCGAGCTGCTCATTCACCGGCTTACCCTTGCGGCCCTCCGCATAATCCACCCCGCGCTCACGCACTTGGGCCGCGCTCATACCGGAGGTGTTCAGGACAGAAGCTGAGCGCCCGATGGCCTCCGCAGCAGCGGAATCCCCCTGATTGGCCGCCATATTGAAGTAATAATAGGCCATATCCTCATCCTTCTGTACGCCACGACCTTGGCGATAGCGCCAGCCCATCCAGCGTTGGGCTTTTATATCCCCCATATCCGCCGCTTTGATGTAAAGCTTAATGGCCTGCTGCTCATTCACGGGCTTACCCTTACGCCCCTCCGCATAATCCACGCCCAGCTCACGGATTTCAGAGGCAGACATGCCGGAGGTATCCACCGCCCCGCGGCCGATGGCCTCCGCAGCGGCGGCATCCCCTTGGTTGGCCGCAAGGCTGAAGTAGTGGTAGGCCAGTGACTCATCCTTCTTCACACCGCGGCCTTGGCGGTAGCGCCAGCCCATCCAGCGCTGGGCTTTCATGTCCCCCATATCCGCCGCTTTGATGTAGAGCTGAATCGCCATTTGCTCATTCACGGGGCGACCTTTGCGGCCCTCTGCAAAATCCGCCCCCAGCTCGCGGAGTTCGGAGGCTGACATGCCGGAGGAGCTCACGGTTGGGGAGGCAGCCTGCACCGGGTTCAGGCCTATAGCCTCGGCCGCGGCCTGGTCGCCTTGTTCGGCAGCTTTCTTAAAATATTCAGTGGCTTTGAGCTCATCTTGCTCCACACCACGGCCTTGGCGGTAGCGCCAGCCCATCCAGCGCTGAGCCATGGCATCCCCCATATCCGCCGCGCGAATGAAAAGACTGACGGCGCGCACCTCGTCAATGGGGCATCCCTTGCGTCCCTCCGCAAAATCCACCCCAAGCTCACGTATTTGCTCCGGCGACATACCGGCAAGCTCATCACGTGGCACAAAAGCGGGTGTGGGCGCCTGAGTATCAGGCATCTGCGCTGAGCCATCAGGTGTATCCAGCAAATCCTGCAGCAATGAATCGGCAGATTCCGTCTGCGCCTCTTGCGCATACAAGACACCCCCGCCACCCAGCAAAGTAAGGGCGAGCCAACAGAAAGCTATGCGATGTTTCAACATATCAAAATCCTCTTTTCCACCCATTATACCCGCCTTTTCACGCCTTGCCAACAAAAAAACGAACATGGCGTGAATAAGCCTTCCGATTTACCGGGCTGTGACAACAACGAAAAACTCCAACAGGGGGGGCTTTCTTTTTACTCGGCATCATCCTGCCGGCGCACATTATCAATGAGCGGGCGGTAGGAGGGCAGCTTCCAATCGTGGTAAATGGAGGCCATGCGCACGATGAACACCACGGCAACGGACACGATGAAGGACAGCGCGTAGGGGCAGTCAAACTGCATCAACAGCACGAACAAGGCGCTGCCCGCAAAGGAGGCGGTAGCGTAAATCTCACCGGGGCGGAACACATACGGCACATTGCCGGTCAAAATATCACGCAACACGCCGCCCGCCACACCGGTGCACACCCCCATGGCGATGGAGATGGCGGGGTCACACCCAATCCAGTGCACCTTGGCCGTGCCCAGCAGGGTGAAGAAAGCCATGGAAAAAGCATCCGCCACGCGGATGGTACCCACCGGCGGCTTGATGAAGCGGGTCACAAAAAAGACGACCAGCGAGGTAATAACAGCTTGGTAAAAGAAATCCACATCACCGCCGGACATCCAGAACACGGTCACGTTCGCCCCATTCGGGCGAGTCATGCCGGAGAGCAGCACATCTCGCACGGTACCGCCGCCCAGTGAGGCTACCGTACCGCAGGCGATGATGCCGAACATGTCCATCCGCACGCGGCTGGAGGCGGAGGCACCTGCCAAGGCACCGACTATTGTAGCAAAGGTGCAGCAGCAGTAGAAGAGAATATGCTCATCAAAACTCTGAATCTCTTGCAGAGTGTTCGCCAAGGGGAGGGTCATCGCTGTATCAGGCGGCCAAGCAGCCATATCATGAACAATACAAGGAAGAGCGGCCACAGGTACACACCTGCAACCACCAGCATGGCCAGCAGCACCACTACCACCAGCACGAGCACCAGCATCATCTTGAACGACATGTGGCTCACCAGCATGCGCCACAGGCTGCCTATCATGCCGCTCGAGGCTTCCTTCTTTTTCTCCTCGCGCAAATCAGTGTGGCGCAGGGGGCGCCACGTGCGGGACTCCTCCGGACGCACCCAAGTGTTGTCATCTATCTCCCCCTCGGCACGCAGGCGGAGCAGCTCGCGCCCCGTTACGGGGCCGAGCTTCTCTTCGCCGTTGTCGTATATGAACTTACGTGCCATGTGTGGGGAGCGTGGTGTGTAAACGCGTTGCCGTCAATTAAGCGTGAATGGCGCGACCATCCGCCGCCAGCACCGCCTCATGAATCGCCTCGGACAGCGTGGGGTGGGCGTAAATCATGGCGTTGAGGTCCTCCATGGTCAGCTCGCTGCTCATGGCGAGCTCCGGCGTGGCGATGAGCTCCGTAGCCGTGTCACCCATGATGTGGGCGCCCAGCAGCTCGCCGTGCTCCTTGCCGAAGATGAGCTTCACGAAGCCCTCCGTCTCGCCCGTAGCCACAGCTTTACCAATGGCTTGGAAGGCGAACTTACCGACCTTGTACTCCACACCGGCCTCCTTGAGCTCGCGCTCGCGCTTGCCCACGCTGGCCACCTGCGGGTGGCAGTAGGTGCAGCCCGGCACCAGCTTGGCCTGCTGCGGCTTGTGCCCCTCCACAAACATACTCTCCACGGCCTGCTCCGCCTCAAAGCTGGCGGTGTGAGCCAGCATGATACCGCCGATGCAGTCACCCACGGCGTACACGCCCGGCAGATTGGTGCGGTAGTACTCATCCACCTTGATGAAGCCGCGCTCCGTGAGCTCCAGACCCTCAGCCTCAGGCACTACGGGCACCACGCCGATGGACACCAAGCACACATCCGCCGTCACCTCCTGCACCTTGCCGTTCTTGGCGGTGATGGTGGCGGTCACGCTGTCGCCGTTGTCCTGCAGGCTCTCCACCTTCGCGCCGGCCATGCAGGTGATACCCTGCTTCTTGAAGGAGCGCTCAATGGCGGTGCACACGTCGTTATCCTCATTGGGCAGAATGCGCGGCAGCGCCTCCACCAGCGTAATCTTGGTGCCGAAGCTGTGGTACACGTATGAGAACTCCGTGCCGATAGCGCCGGAGCCGATCACAATCATGCTCTCGGGGCGCTTCTCGAGCACCAGAGCATCACGGCTGCCGATGATAGTCTTGCCGTTGAAGGGGAAAGCGGGCACCTCGCGCGTGCGGGCGCCGGTGGCAATGAGGATGTTCTCACCCTCCACCATGCTCACGGTGCCGTCCTCCGCCGTTACCTCCACCTGACCGGGGGCTACGATGCGGGCAGTACCGCTCATGCTCGTAATCTTGTTCTTCTTGAAGAGGAAGGCGATACCGTTGGAAAGGCGGTCACTGATGGCACGGGAGCGAGCAATCACCGCGGGCCAATCCACACTGAGCTCACCGCAGCTGATGCCGTACTCCGCAGCATGGCGGGCCATGGTGTTGTACACCTCGGCATTCTTGAGCAAGGCCTTGGTGGGAATGCAGCCCCAGTTCAGACAGGTGCCGCCCACGCGCTCTTTCTCGATGCATACTACGCTCTTGCCCAACTGCGCGGCGCGGATGGCACCCACGTAGCCGGCAGGCCCTCCGCCGATAACGATGAGATCATGCTTCATGCCCTCATCATACTATTTTCCGCCCCGCCTTGCAATCACGAATTTCGCGCGCACGCGCCGGCATTATGTCATGCGGGCTTCATGTAAGTCAAGCCAAGCCCGATAAATCGGAAGTTGAAGGGGGGAAGGTGGGGTAATTTTGCGAGCGTAAGCGAGCGGAATTCTGAACCCGCGTCAGCGGGTGACCTAACTTAGCCTAGGGCGTAAGCCCTAGGAAATGGGTAAAAAACAAATCCGAACCCGCGAACCGTTGAGGCTTGCCGAAACGGTATGCGGGTGGCATAACCCTCCC
>CAJGCY010000195.1 GCA_904501955.1 uncultured Akkermansia sp.
GTGGAGGCCGACAGCAGTCGTGCCCCATCCATTCCCCGCAAATTATTGGCATACATCCAAATAAAAAGCGAGCCCGGCCCGGCTCGGAGCGTCGCTTCGCTCCGGTCCTCGCTATTTATCTGTCGGCCTACGCTGCGTCGCTGACGCTCCGTCGCTCCGGGCTCAATTTCATTTTTTCACCATACCCAAGGCTGCGCCGCTACGCGGCTTGCCTTGGGCTATTATACTTTCGCCCCGCTTTGCGGGGCTTCAAATTCCGCTCGCTTCGCTCGCCAACTTCCGATTTATCGCACTGTTCGGAATCAACCGAAAGCTCTTGGCTTGGCATCAAAAAGCACGGTCGCACCGGGAGAGGTGCGACCGTGCAACAAGAGCCTTGTGTTCCGAGGCGGTGATTACGGCGCCTCAATGAGCACCTCACGCGGTCGGGAGGTGTTGCCGGAGGCGGGGCCGATGACGCCACGCTTCTCCATCATATCCATAATCTTGGCAGCACGGCCGTAGCCGATGCTGAAGCGGCGCTGCAGCAGCGAGGTGCTGGCCTTGCGCTCCGTGATAACGAGCTGCACGCAGCGGGTGTAAAGCTCCGCATCCTCATCGCTCATACCGTTGCCACCGAGTCGACCACCGCCGTCTTCAGAGCCACTGCCTCCCTCAGCATTATTCATCTCCGTAGTCACGCCCTGCACAAAGTTTTGCTTGGCGTGGGCGGCACAGAACTTCACGATGGAGGCAATCTCCGGGTCGCTGACGAATGCGCCCTGCGCGCGCGTCATCTTCGTAATACCACCGGGAGGCAGGAAGAGGAAGTCACCCTTACCGAGCAGGTTTTCTGCACCGTTGGCATCCAAAATCACACGACTATCCAGCGGGCTTGCCACCTTGAAGGCAAGGCGGCTGGGGATATTCGCCTTAATGATACCGGTGATAACATTCGCACGCGGGGTCTGAGTGGCGGCAACAAGGTGAATACCGGCTGCACGAGCCTTTTGAGTAAGGCGAGCAATGTAGTTCTCCAAGTCCTCCTTCACCTGCATCATGAGGTCTGCCAACTCATCAATAATAATGACGATGTAAGGCAGCTTAGCGGGGATTTGGTTATCATCCTCAAAGTCAAACTCACCCTGCTCTTCTTCATCCTCGATATCCTCGATACCCTGGGAGCTTTCGATATCGCGCACGATGGCATCCGCAGCGTCATAACCGGCAGGCAGCGGGTTGTATTCCTCATGGGCTTCATCTTCATCCGGCTCGGGCACAAAGTCCTCCGGGCGGTTGTTGAAGTCCTCGAAGTTACGCACGCCTATCTTACTGAAGAGGGAGTAGCGGTGCTCCATCTCATTGACAGCCCAACGCAGCGCACCGATAACGCGTGCAGCATTCGTCACCACGGGGCATGCCAAGTGGGGCAGCTTCTTATAGGGCTGCATTTCCACCACCTTGGGGTCCACGAGGATGAGGCGGAGCTCATCCGGGCGGAACTTGTAGAGCATGGACAAAATCATGCTGTTCACGCACACGGACTTACCGGAACCGGTAGTACCGGCAACCAGCGTATGAGGCATGGCTGCCAGGTCACCGATGACGGGGTTGCCGTACACATCCTTACCCAGAGCCACGGGAATGCGCAATTTTTTGGAGTGGAATGCCTCGCTCTGCAGCAGCTCACTGAGGAACACGGGCGCCTTGACTGCGTTCTCCAACTCAATACCGATGGTATTTTTACCGGGAATGGGGGCAAGTATGGTAATCGCCTTTGCCTGGGTGGCCAGCTTCAGGTTAGCCTCCAAGTCAGTAATCTTGCTGAGTTTCAGCCCCTTGGGAGGATAGAACTCATAACGCGTGATACTGGGACCACGGGTGATATCACCGGCATCCACCTTAATCTTAAAGGTTTCAAAGGTCTCCATGATGCACTGCTGCGTCTCATACATCTCCTCCCTGGCAGCAGCGGAATCCGCCTCTGCCACGGGCTCAAAGTGCAGCAAATCATACGGAGGCAGCGGGTAATCATCCAAATGCGTACGGCAATCCTTCTGCGGAGCAGCAGCGGCCGGAGTACGGGGAGTCGGCGCGGGTGCAGGAGCAGTTTTTTGCGGAGTGCGAGGAAGGCGTGTAGGCACTTGCGGGGCTTCATCCGCCTCAGCCTCGGGCTTAGCTTCACGCACAACAGTCGGCTCCGCTTTTTGCGGGGCAGGCTTCACCTCTTCCTCTTCTTCCTCCTCATCATCAGGAGTAATACCCATGTGGCGATTCATCGCAGCCAGCACCTCGGGACTGAGGGCACGGCGCGCACGAGAAATAGGCATTTCTTCCTCCTCGTCTTCATAATTCGGCGCATTGCGGCGAGCAATCGTCTCCTCAATCGGGCGCATGAGATCAAGCAAATTATCACCATGACTCATCGGAGCCTGCGGGCGGCGAGCCCTACCGGTGGGCGGAGGCTGCACCGCGGAACGGCGATTTTCCTCCGCCTCGGCGTGATTAAGGCGGTCATGCAAGGGGCGCGGGGGCGCATCTATGTCACGCCCGTCGCGAGCGGGCTCCGGCTCATGCCTGCGCAAGGGCGGCGGGCCGGTTTGGATGGAAGGACGAGTCCGCGGCACAGGCTGCTGCTGTACCGGAGCCGGTTTTTCTTCCGGTACGAGGGGAGTTTCCGGGCTCGGCTCCGGCTCATATACCGGCATGCGGCGCGGAGCTGGCGGCAAGGGCTGAGCCTCCGAGCGCGGAGCAGGCTGAAGCGGAGCGGGCTGCGGCTCCGGCATCACGGGCTCGGCAGAAGTGTCTTGTTGATTAAACCCGGCTTTCCAATCCGTTTCCTCTACGGGCTCCTCCACGGGGACTCTGCGGGCATTATCGGGTTGCGACTTACGGGAACACAAGCGCACGATGCAGCGCCACAATGCACGCGAGATGGCACATGCATCATCCCATGCCTGCAAGGCAACGCTGCGCGGCTTTACTCTGGCATAATACATCAGCGCTGTACCATGCCCCAAGATAACCAACACGGATGCCCACACATTACCGATAAGGGCGGCCAGCACGCACGCCCCGAACAGGTAGCCCACATAGCCACCCTCAGACTTAATACGTTCCTCCGCCGTCCACTCCTGCAGCACGGTGTCCTGCATATCCAAAAATGCACAGGCACAAAGGACCATCACACCCAAGCATATCCATTGCGGCACTCGGCGTGTATCCGGCGACAGCAAAATCCCCATTCCCACGACCGCCGTGAGGATGCAGGCATACAGAGCGCCACCGCCCAGCAGTGCTTGCAAAAGGCCGGCAAGATACATACCTACCGTACCCATCCAATTGGTACAAGGCACGGCAGCAGCCTGCTCCGGGTTGTGAGGATTCAGAAACGCCCAACCGACCTCCCCTACTCGGTAGCTCAGCAAAGCGGCCACCATGGCAAGGCACAACAATACCACACCCGCGCCTATCAGGCGGGTGATCCATGTTTTCCGAGGCGGTTCCGATTGTTCGGTGTAGCTGTTGGGTTCAAAATTCATTACGTGCGCCCGCACATCATACGCCCTCGCGAGGCTCTCTTCAAGCTTAAATTGTGTACTAATTTCTTAAATTAAAGAACACTTTTCCGCAGCTTCCATTTTTACTCACCGGCAGACTCCGCTCCAATGACTCACCTCACAGCGAAAAAAGCCGGCTTAATCCACCATTCCGCATGTTTTTTGCGCTATCACATCAAATTTGTATTGACTCACAGGCCCGGCAGGAGTAGAATGAGGGCGCCTTGCTGGGCCGGGTGGCTTGGCGGGAAAATCAACCAACTTAAAGAATATATCTCACTATTATGGCTAAATACGCTATTAACGGTTTCGGACGCATCGGCCGCAACGTGCTTCGCGCCATGTCCCAGACCGAGCTCGAGAAGGTTGTTGCCATCCACGACCTTACCCCCATCGCTACCACCGCTCACCTGCTCAAGTATGACTCCACGCAGGGCAAGTTCAACGGCACCATCGAGGTTGACGGTGACAACCTCATCGTGAACGGCCACCCCATCAAGATTGTTGGCGGTATGCTGGGTCCGGATCAGCTCCCCTGGGCTGAGCTGGGTGTTGACGTTGTTCTTGAGTCCACCGGTCTCTTCACTGCTCGTGAGAAGGCTGAGGGTCACATCAAGGCCGGCGCCAAGAAGGTTCTTATCTCCGCTCCCGCTAAGAACCCCGACCTCACTTTCTGCATCGGCATCAACGACGGCGAGTACGACGCCGAGAAGCACAACATCGTGTCCAACGCTTCCTGCACCACCAACTGCCTTTCCCCCATGGTTAAGGTTCTCAACGACAAGTGGGGCATCGAGAAGGGCATGATGAGCACCATCCACTCCTACACCAACGACCAGCGCATCCTTGACCTGCCGCACAGCGACCCCCGTCGTATGCGCGCCGCTGCTA
>CAJGCY010000196.1 GCA_904501955.1 uncultured Akkermansia sp.
GCTTCGCTACGGTCCTCGCACTATATGCCGCCCTCGTCGCCCTCGCTAGCGCTCAGGCAGCTCGGGCTCTATTTCATTTTTTGCTTGTTACCTAGGGCTTACGCCCTAGGCTAAGTTAGATCACCCGCTGACGCGGGTTCTAATTTAGGCTCGCTGGCGCTCGCATTCCCCTTTCAAATTCCGATTTATCTAGCTGTGTGCAATCAACTAAAAACGTATTCTATTACCTACTCCCCATTGGGGTGGGATTAGTCCATGTAGCGAGTCATACGGCAGAAATTGGTGATGGTAGTCACCAATCCGTACAAGATTGCGCCCCAAGTGACGTAATAGGTGCCACCGTCTTTTGCTGCGTTGTAGGAAATGACTGTAACGGCAATACCACCGATTAACCACAATAAGCTAAAGAATAAGGCTTTCCTTAATTCTTTGCGGCACGATGCGCGAATGTTGTCAACCACGATGACGGAAGATTCATAATCCAACCCCTCTTCCACCAGTTTTTGGATGACTTCGTTTTTGCTCAATTTTTGTTCAACGTGCAGATTGGCCGCAAACTCGTAAATGGCGTTGATAGCCTCCTCTTCACTTATCTCTTGTTCTGCTTCTGTGCTCATGTTTTGCTCAGTATAAATGTTGTTGTTCAGACTGTAAGTAGACTAATTGTTTTTGCGTCGATTGTCAATCTGAATTTTCAAAAGCAGGCGGGAAATGCTGGCTCCTGCGCGGGGTGCAAAAAAAGAGGCTGCTCATGAGAGCAGCCTCTGAAAAATGTAGATGTGGAAGAAATGGCTTAGTATGAAATGCCGTTGCGGCGCAGGTGCTTTTTGCCGGACTCATTGCCCTGGGCAGCAGCGCGGCGGTACCATTCAATGGCTTTAGTCTTGTTTACCGCGGTACCGGTGCCGAATTCGTAACAAGTGCCGAGGTTGCTTTGTGCCAGCGGCTGGCCTTGCTCTGCAGCTTTTGTCCACCAGTAGAAGGCCTGAGATTCATTCTTTGCCACACCCCAGCCCATGTTGTACATTTGTCCGAGGTTGTTTTGAGCTACTGCGTGACCGGCTTCTGCCGCCATGCGGTAATAGCGCACGGCCTCAGCATAATCCTTGGAATAGCCATTTTTGCCGAATTGGTAATTGATACCCATGCGGAAGTTTTGTTCCGCTTCTGAGCTGCCGGAGGTGGAGGTTTGGGAGGGGGTGTTGCTCAGCTCGCGGCGTATGGCTTCCACATTGCCGCCTGCGCACTCCCAAGGAGTTTTGCCCTTGTCGGTGCGGGCATTCACGTTGGCACCGTGCTCCACCAGCCAGCGCACCAGAGCTACATCGCCCATGCCGCAAGCGTAGTGCAAGGCGGTGTTGCCCTTGGTCTCAGGCAGGGTGATGTCTATGTGGTTTCCACTGCGGATGAGCGGCAAGAGCGTCAGCAAGCGCTTGCGGTACAGGCTTTGCGTGGCATCATAGGTGGTCATGTTCTGCAGGGCGGAGATGTGGGAATCCAAGCTGCTCAGGCTGTTTTTGGCTTGCATGGCAGCTCGCTCTTCCTCAAGGCGGCGTTCTTCTTCCTCAAGGCGTCGTTCCTCTTCCTCACAGCGCTTGCGCTCCGCTTCCTCTATCATATCCATTTTTTCTTGGATGATGCGGATGTTTTCATCCTTGCCGGCTTTTTTGGCGAGGTCGATGGGCCGTTCCTTGTCGCTCGTCGTTGCCATCACGTCAGCACCGGCCTCGATGAGCATGCTTACCATTTCCGGCTTATCGGAGGCGGCTGCTTTGTGCAGAGCGGTGACTCCATTATTGTTTGCCTGCGCAGCATTCGCGCCTTTATCCAGCAGTAGCTTCAGCAGGTCCGGGTCGGAATCATCCGCGACCAGGATGAGAGCCGTGTTGCCATCGGCATCGGCAGCATTCACATTGGCGCCTGCCTCAACCAGAAATTGCACAGGATCCGGTTTGTCCGGTGAAATATTGTATCGTTCTTTCGCTGCATAGAGAAGAGGCGTCTTGCGCTTGTTGTCTACGGGATCGATGCTGGCTTTAGCGTCCACGAGCATCTTGATATATTTCACATCTCCATGGCTCGCAGCGCGGTGCAAGGGGGTGATGCCGGAGGCATCCGCCTTGTTCACGTCCACGTTCATCTTCATGAGCTGCTCAAATATATCGAACTTGCCATAGTAGATAGCGTGCTGGAGGGTGATGCCTTGGTTCACATTGATGCCGGGAGCTTGGAGAAGTAAGTTTGCACACTCTGAAGGGTAAGGTGTGTTCAGTGCAATTTCCAACGGGCATTGCGATTCATTCACGTTTACTCCTTTCAAGGTCAGCAAATGCTTCAGAATCTCCACCTGATTGGCTTTTACCGCTGCGGTGACGGGGGAGCCCTCGCCCGAGAAGTAGAAATCCGTCAGCAATTTGACGCACTCGAGCTGCCCGTTGGTGATGGCTGCTTCAAGGATATCCGTGCTGACTTTCTGCAGGTCAATGTCCGTCTTGGTGTCGAGAATCAGGCGAACGCACTCAGTCTTGCCCTCCGATGCAGCCAGATAGAGCGCATCGTTCTTATCATTGTTACGCAGGCGCTCTGCCGGTACTGTCAGGAGTTTTTGCAGCAGTTTCGTGTCGTTGAGTTCCACGGCGCATACGAGGACGGGGCGAGCATCCTTAGAGATGTTGCGGAAGTTGACTCCGGCATCGGCCATGCGGGCAATGTATTCGGCCACCAGTTCCTTCGGGGCGTTTTTGAGGGCATCCCCGCTTGCGAGTGTGCCGTAGAAGTCAAACTCGCTTGCCTCCATCGTGCCTCGGCGGTAGTGGTAATCAGCCCTCTTGTATGCGAGCGTCAAATCGAGGTCATTGTGGTACAAGCTGGCCGGCGTGACGAGGAAAAGCGTCAACCAAGAAGCCAGCACTACGCCACCCCAGGTGAGGCATGCCTTCCACCACGTGCCGTGGATTGCTTTGAAGAAAGAGATGGCAAAGTTGCAGGTGGTTTCTTTTTCCGTGTCGGCAGGAAGGTTGGGAGCCTGTCCGAAGCGGTTAGCGCCCTGAGTGGAGCCTCCCAGCAGGAAAATCAACAGAATGATGGGACCCGCCAGCGGGATGAAGTAGAAGCAGAGAGCGGCGCCTCCTCGCCCCGTGTCGTGCAGTCGTCGCACGGCTAAGGCAAGCAGGGGCAGAAGCATGAACCCGCGGTAGATGAGGAACAGTACCGTGATGATCAGCGTCAGTATGTAACAGGTGGTCTCACTGTAACATGCCGTGCTCCCTACGGTGCTGCCCAGAATGATAAACAGCTGGAAGATGAAGCTGATGATGAAATCCCCCAGCACTGCGTACCAAAACTCGGAGCGAGAGGCTCTGCCTTTGAATTGAGCGTAGCGGCGTACACATGTCCCCAGTGCGGTGAAGGGACCCCATTTGCCGTCTTTGCCGATGGCGGCGGGAGCTTGGGCAATGGCCTCCGCTTCTTGGCGGGCTTTCTGCATGTCTCTCTCCGCTTGGGATTGCTGCCAAGCTTGCGGGCCGGGCTGGCCATACGGCGGCTGGGTCGGCTGTGTATACTGCGGCTGCTGACCGTACGGCGGCTGGGTCGGGGGTGTATACTGCGGCTGCTGGCCATACTGGGGCTGGCCTTGCGGGGCGTACTGCGGCTGCTGACCGTACGGCGGCTGGGTCGGGGGTGTATACTGCGGCTGTTGCCCATACTGGGGCTGGCCTTGCGGGGCATACTGCGGCTGTTGGCCGTACTGGGGCTGGCCTTGCGGGGCATACTGCGGCTGCTGTCCATATTGGGGTTGGCCTTGCGGGGCATACTGCGGCTGTTGGCCGTACTGGGGCTGGCCTTGCGGGGCATACTGGGGCTGTTGGCCGTACTGGGGCTGGCCTTGCGGGGCATACTGCGGTTGCTGGCCGTACTGGGGCTGGCCTTGCGGAGCATACTGCGGTTGCTGCCCGTAGGGGGGCTGCGTCGGCGGTACTGCATACCCGTTAGGATTCAGGTTTTGCGGATTGTTTTGATTCATGATGCGTCAATCGAAAAAAGATGATAGATGATTATAGAGATTTGGAGCTCAGTGTCAAGCTCAGATGCCTTTTGTGCACAGCAAAACGAGCCGAATGAAATGCATCATGCGCATGCTGATAAGTCTTCCGTCTGTTCGATAAATCGGAAGTTGAAGAATAGATTGCGAGCCGTAGGCGAGCTGAATTCAAAGCCCCGCAACGCGGGGCGACGGACGTTAGGCAGGGGTGGAGCGGCGAAGCCGCGGAACCCCTGTTAGGGTAAGAAATTTAAATGGAACCCAGGGAACCTGTGGTGACAGAATGCGTGGCTTAAATTGCCGTATCGA
>CAJGCY010000197.1 GCA_904501955.1 uncultured Akkermansia sp.
ATGTCGGCCTACGCTGCGTCGCTTCGCTCCGTCGCTCCGGGCTCAATTTTCTTTTTTTACGCTACCCGGGGTTCCGCGGCTTCGCCGCTCCACCGCCGGGCTATTTTATGGCGCCCCTCCGGGGCTCTGAATTCCGCTCGCCTACGGCTCACCATCCCCCTCTTCAACTTCCGATTTATCGCGCAGCTATCACAAACGGCGCGATACACACACACACTGAGCCCCGCCACCCTATAGCAAGGGGGCGGGGCTCGGTTACAAATCTACAGTGTAGCAGCTATCAGAGAGCCTGAGCTTTCTCTACAATGTTGGGCACATTCATGCCGAGATCATGCAGAACACGGTCGCCGGGGGCGGAGAAGCCGAAGTGATCAATGGAGATGATGGTACCCTGCGTACCGACGTAGCGGTACCAGAGGTCGCTCTTACCGGCCTCTACAGCGAGGCGGCGGGTGCAGGAGGAGGGCAGCACGCTCTCGCGGTACTCGGCCTCTTGGCGGTTGAAGCGCCACATGGAGGGCATGGAAACCACGCGAACATCCGGGCCGAGCTGCTTGGCAGCCTCCAAAGCGAGGAACACCTCAGAACCGGAAGCAATGATGATGCGGCCGGGCTGCTCCGTCTGCTCACGCAGGGCGATGTATGCACCCTTGAGCGTACCCTGACGGCGAGCCTCAACGCTGATGGGGCAAGAAGCAGTCAAGCTGGGCACATTCTGGCGGGTCAGGATGAGGGCGGTCGGGCCGTCCTTGCGCTCCATGGCGCACATCCAAGCACCGGCAGCTTCTTCCTCATCCGCCGGGCGCACCACATCCAGATTCGGGATAACGCGCAGGCCGGTCACCGTCTCCACCGGCTGGTGGGTCGGACCGTCCTCGCCCACGGCTACGGAGTCGTGAGTCAGCACATAAGTCACGGGAAGCTCAGCAAGAGCAGCCACGCGGATGGAAGCGCGCATGTAGTCCACAAACACGCAGAAGGTACCGGCGGACACGCGGAAGAGGCCATCATACGCAATACCATTGCAAATGGCGCCCATGGCGTGCTCACGGATACCGAACCAGAAGTTGCGGCCGGCGTAGTTCTCCGCGGAGAAGTCACCACCGTTCTTCAGGTAATTCTTGTTGGAGGAGAAGAGATCCGCACTGGTGGAGAGGAAACCGGGGCAAGCGTCGGCAATAGCATTCTCAGCCTCAGCGCCGGAGGCGCGGGTGGCCAGCTTAGCACCTTCCGCAAAGGCGGGAATCATCGCATTGGAAGCCTCGGGGCTCAGGCCGTTAGCAGCGAGGTCGACACCGGAAGCCAGCTCAGCCACTTTCTCCGGATTAGCCACGCACCAAGCGTCATACACCTGCTTCCACTCGGCATAAGCAGCCTCGCGCTCAGCCTTGACGGCAGCCATGTACTCACGCACCTCAGCGGATACGTAGTAGCGCTCATCGGTGGGCAAGCCCCAGTTGGCATGAGCCTCCGCCCAAGCCTTGGCACCGCCCTCACCGTGGCCCTTGGTCGTACCCTCAAAGCCGGGCACGCCCTTGGCGATGATGGTCTTGGCGATGATGAGCTTCGGGCGGCCGTTCTTCTCCAAACGGGCAGCGCGCACGGCATTGTGCACAGCCTGAAGGTCGTTACCGTCAATGGTAACGGCATCCCAGCCCTGAGCGGTGAAGGCAGCAGCCACGTCATCCACCTGCGTCACCTCGATGGGAGCGTCAAGCGTGATGCCGTTGGCATCATAAATCAAAATCAGGTTATCCAGCTTCAGGCAACCGGCGATAGCAGCGGCCTCACGGGAGATACCCTCTTGAATGCAGCCGTCACCGGCCAAGCAGTACACATTCTGGTTAAAAATCTCATGCTCAGGCGTATTGAAACGGGCAGCGGCATGTTTTGCAGAGATGGCAAAGCCGACGGCGTTAGCAATACCCTGCCCCAGCGGACCGGTGGTGCACTCCACACCGGGGCAGCAGCCGAACTCCGGGTGACCCGGCGTGCGGGAACCCTTGGAGCGGAAGGCCTTCACATCATCCATCGTTACATCGAACCCGCTCAGGTGCAACCAAGCGTACAGGAACATGGAACCATGACCACCGGAAAGCACAAAGCGGTCGCGGTTGAGCCAACGCGGCTCCGTCGGGTTGATGTTCAGCAGCTCACCGTAAAGAACCGCTCCGATTTCTGCACAGCCGAGAGGCAAACCCATGTGGCCGGACGCTTTATCGAAAATGGCATCGATGGCAAGCCCTCTGGCCTCATTGGCTGCTTTCTGTAAGATTTCCGTGTTCATGTGCGCGCATTATAGCACATTTTGCGCGTTTGTAAAGACAAAAGCCGTTGCAGTAAGCCTGTTATCATAGGAAAAACAGATTAGAGCATGCTCAAAGGAACGTGACCATGACTTAAAAAACACAATTTATTCTTTACATTTAACAAAACTCTCGTACCATATCGGGGCAACACGCCGCCCAAGCAGCGGGTCAGCGTGGCAAAAAAAAAGACGAACAACACAGCACATAAGAGCGATATGAAAAAACTCTTCGCAGTACTCGCCGTAGGCCTGAGCCTTTCCCTCACCACCCCGGTACAGGCAGAACAAACAGAGCACGGACTCATAGCCGTGGCAGAATTCGGGAAACTGGAGCAGTGTCTCCGTGATTTCGCCAACGTACTCTCCACGGTAGAGAGCAAAGAGACGGCGGATGCGGCAGTTCCGCAAGTGGTAGAAAAAGGCAAAGCCCTGCAGGCACAATTGATTGCCATGAACAAGCTGAGCGAGCGTCTGACACAGATACCGAACGCGGAAGACGAAGCAGCCTTCGAGCAATGCCAGCAAAAGCTGCACGAAGTCGGAATCGGCTTACAGCAAGAGCTTTCCCGCCTGGCCATGGTGGAGTTCTACGGGTCGGAGGCTTTCATTTCCGCGCTGAAGTCACTGAGTCTCTCCGACGAGCCGAGCGAGACACAAAACTGATTTTGCATTGACTACCGGCGCAAATGCTGGTAGGATTCGGGCAGCAGCCTAGCACGCAGCATGGGCTGCTGCCCGGACTGATATACATACGAGCACCGACAACATGAAGCAAGCGTTCATCATCACCTTCGCCACACTGGCCGCAGCCCCCCTCTGCTACGCATCCGGGGCAGCCCTCAGCCCCTCCGGCCAAGCGCTCTCCAAGGCCTTGGCAGAGTTGCAAGCGGACATCAATGGCATGAATGAGCTCTTGGCCTCCGTGACGGACAAAAGCTCCGCAGAAGCCGCTGCACCCAAGCTGCGCCGGCAGGCATCCTGCTTCTACACCAATTACCAAAAGGTTAAGCATATGAAGCTGACGGACACCCCCACCGCAGCGGAGGAAGCGCAACTGAACCAGCAAGCGCTTGAAATCCAGCTCGCTCAGGCTGTTTTTGAGCAGCATTGTCTCCGCTTGGTGGATAATCAATTTTATGATTCCATGGCCTTGGCTCGCTTCTTTCAAGCCATGGTGAACGTCTACAAAGACCAAAACGCAGCAACCCAGCCTGCCCCCCAAGCTCAGGAGGAAGAATACACCCCGGAGCAAAAACGCCGCATCGAGGAGCGCAAAAAGCGTGATAAAGACCGTGCCGATCGCCTCAAGCTTTACCAAAAAAAGTAAGCGCTGTACAAGCTTTTAGTTGATTTTAAGCGGCTCGATAAATCGGAAGTTGAAGAATAGATTGCGAGCCGTAGGCGAGCGGAATTTTAAGCCCCGTCAGGGGCGTCAGCCCTTAGGCAGGGGTGGAGCGGCATAGCCGCGCAACCCCTGTTAGCGGAAAAAATAAAATTGAGCCCGGTGCGACGGAGCGTCAGCGACGCAGCGTAGGGCGACAGCACCGTTGCCTTGTTCATTCACCGTAAATCATTGGCTATTTGGCGAAAGTAACGTGCTGTCACCACAGGTTCCCTGGGTTCCATTTATTTTTTTTAATCCTAGCAGGGGTTCCGTTCGCTGACGCTCACTCCACCGCCTGACTAAGAGCTGCCGCCCCTATCGGGGCTTCAAGTTAGGCTTCACTGACGCTCGCAATCTGATTTTCAATTTCCGATTTATCGAGGTGGTGGGAATCAATGGGAACCCGGGGAAAACGCAATCACCCCACGCAACACGAGGTGCGCGGGGTGATTATTGTTAACGTAAAGGGAGGGAGAGTTTTTACTTCTCCGTCGGCTCCAGCTTGGGAGCGTTGATGAGCTTCATCACGTCCTCACCGGGCTGCTGGGGCTTGGGCTGCGTGGGCAGCTTCTTAACAGCCCAAACGGGGAAATCAGCCTCCGGCTTGATGTCACCGC
>CAJGCY010000198.1 GCA_904501955.1 uncultured Akkermansia sp.
CGACGCGCACGATATTCTCATCTGCGTGGGCACCGGCAACAAACGCATGGACGGCAAGCGCATGCGCTACCCCCGCAGCGTGTACTTCAAGAGCGAGGAGGAAATGCGCGAGCTCTTCCCCGAATACCCGGACGCGTACGAGAACACCAACATCATCGCGGAGCGCTGCAATACCTCCATCAAGCTGGACTCCACCTCCACCGAGCGTTACCCGGAGTTCGCCCCGGAGGACGGCTCCACCCGTGAGGAATACCTGCGCAAAATATGCTACCAGGGTCTCGCGGAGCGCTACGGCAAGGAGCGAGCGGAAAACGACACAGAGCTGCGCGCCCGCTTGGATTATGAGCTGAGCATCATTAACCAGCTGCGCTTCCCCAGCTACTTCCTCATTACGGCAGACTTCATTAACTGGGCGAAAAACCATGATATTCCCGTGGGGCCGGGGCGTGGTTCCGCCGCCGGTTCGCTGGTGGCATACGTGATGAAAATCACCAACATTGACCCCTACGCCTTCGGGCTCATCTTCGAGCGATTCCTGAACCCGGAACGTGTGAGCCCGCCGGATATCGATATCGACTTCTGCCAGAGCCGCCGCCCGGAGGTGATTGACTACGTGCGCCACAAGTACGGTGAGCGCGCCGTGACGCACATCATCACCTATGGCACCATGGGTGCAAAATCCGTTATCAAGGACGTAGCGCGCGTGCTCGACATGAGCTATGCGGACAGTGATCGTATCGCCAAGCTTATTGAAAGCGGCCCCGGTGTCACCCTTGCCAAGAGCTACGATGCCAGTGAAGACCTGCGCAACCTGCTGCAGGACAGCACCTATGCTGAGGTGTGGGACTACGCCAAAAAGCTGGAAGGCACCGTGCGCAACGTGGGCATGCACGCAGCAGGCGTGGTGATTGGTGACCGCCCCTTGGATGAATACGTGGCACTCACGCGAGATGACCTCAGCAACCCGCAGGGTGAAGTAGTGGCCCAGTGCGATATGGGCGCCATTTACAACGCCGGCTTGCTCAAGATGGACTTCCTCGGTCTGAAAACACTCACCGTGATGAAGGATGCGGAGCGCTACGTGCGCTGGCGCGTGCCGGATTTCTGCTACGACGCGGTGGACATCCAAGACAAGGAGACCTTTGCCCTGCTGAACCGCGGTGATACCATGGGCGTGTTCCAGCTGGAATCCGGTGGCATGGTGGACACCTGCCGCCGCTACGGCATTGACAACATTGAAGACATCATCGCCCTACTGGCACTCTACCGCCCGGGCGCCATGCAGTTCATGGATGACATGATTGCCGTGAAAAAGGGATGGAAGCAGGCGGAATACGAGCACCCGCTGCTCGAAACCGTGTCCGGCCTAACCTACGGCGTGATGATTTACCAGGAGCAGGTGCAGGCCGCTGCCAAGCTGCTCGCAGGCTACACCCTGGGTGGTGCAGACCTTCTGCGCCGAGCCATGGGTCACAAGGACATGCAGGAAATGGCGGAGCAGCGCCGCCGTTTCGTGAAGGGCTGCTGGGAGGTGAACCAAATTGACGAAAAAACCGCCAACGCCATCTTCGACAAGATTCAGAAGTTCGCCGGTTACGGCTTCAACAAGTCGCACTCCGCCTGCTACGGCCATATTTCTTACTGGACCGCCTACCTCAAGGCGCACTACCCGGTGGAGTTCCTCTGCGGTCTCATGTCCAACGAAGCCACGAATGAAAAAATCGGCGTGTTCATTCAAGAGGCCATCCGCATGGGCATTGAGGTGCTCGGCCCCTGCGTGAACCACTCCGCCGTTAAGTTCCAGCCGGAAACCATGCCCAACGGTCACCTCGCCGTGCGCTTCGGCTTGGCCTCCGTGAAGAGCATGAGCTCTGAAACCGTGAGCGTCATCGTGGCGGAGCGCGAGGCAAACGGTCCCTACAAGAGCTTGGAGGACTTCTGCTACCGCATCCCGCCGCAGAGCGTGCGCCGCAACCAGATTGAAGTGCTGGTGCAGTGCGGCGCCTTCGATTGCCTGCACATTTGCCGCGCCCAGCTCTTCGAGAAGATTGAGCAGTGCCTGAGCGGTGCTGCCAGTGTGCACAAGGACAACGCCGCGGGGCAAATGTCGCTCTTCGACATGCAGGAGACCACCTCCGCCCCGGAGGAGCGCATCATCACCCTCGAATGGCCTAAGGATAAGCGCTTGGATGAAGAAAAATTCCTCACCGGTGCTTACTTCACCGGTAACCCGCTGGACAGCATGCGCGGCGTCATCGACGCACCTAAGTACACCGCCATCGGCACCCTGCCCGACCTCACCGCGGATGAAATTCGCGGCGCGCATGAGATGGCGGGCATGCTGCGCGCTGCCGTGATTAAGGTGAGCAAAGCCGGGCAAAAGTTCGCCATCATCACGGTGGAAGACTTCACCGGCAGCACGGAAGCACTGGTGTGGGGCGATTCTTTCACCAAGGCCTGCGAGGTGGAGGGGCTGTTGCAAGCCGGCAGTTTTGTGCGCTTCCGAGCCCGCATCTCGGAAGACGAGAAAACCGGCGGCAAGAAGGTATCCGCCAACGGCTTGGAGCTGCTGGATGCCGGCTCGAAAAAGCGCAAGGGTAAAGCCCCGGCTTTCTATGAAATCGTGCTGAACACGGCGCGCCACAACGCGGAGGATTTGGAGCTCATCAAGAGCATCTTGCTGGACCACCCCGGCAAAATGCCCGTGCACATCACCTTCCGCAACTCACTGGGCAACCGAGCCTCCATTGAGCTGGGTGAGCGCTACCGCGTCACCCCCTCCCCCAAGCTGGATGAACTGCTTTCCCTCTACAGCTGATGAACATTCTGCAAAAACTCAGGGCGCTGCCCGCAGTGGTCAAAAACGGCATCATCATCGGCATGCTCGCCTTTGTGCTCGGCTTGGCGTACCCCCTCATCAGCGAATGGCTGGTGCCGGAGCCGCCCACCGTGCCGGAGCCGCGTGTTACCCTGCCACAGCAGGGTGAAAGCGTGCAGACAGATGCCTTCAGCGTGCGCTTGTTCCACGCTGCCATGAAGGCTCACCCAGAGGGCAATATCACCCTGGCGCCCAATGCTTTAGCCGTATGCCTCCGCCACCTGCAAAAGCTCAGCAGCCCCGATCTGGCTGCCGGTATGCAAGCGCTGGACCTCCCGCAACAGCTGCAGGCGAGCTCCGCCACCGTGCATGAGGCGGCCTGTCTTTTTGTGGACTCCTCCGCCACGCTCAAACCGGCCACGGAGGAGAACATCACCTACCCCGTCCCCTTCACCGGCCGCTTGGCGGATGCGCACCGCGACATCAACGGGCGCTTGTCCACCTACTCCGGTGGCGGGGTGGATGCCGTAGCCAACAGCGTGACCGCCCCGCGTGGCACGCGCTTCATTGCTACGGCGGCACTGAGTCTCAAGGCGGATTGGTATGTGCCCATGCCCCTGCACGAAACGGAAAAAGACAAGTTCAACAATGCAGATGGCAGCAAAACGGACGTGCAGCTGATGAAAGCCAAGGGCAAGTTCCGCATCGCACATGACCCGCAGGGCCAATGGGTGGCTACAGCCCTTTTCCTGCGCAACGGCACCTCCCCCGCGGCGGAAGAGCAAGATGCCTGCGCCCTCATTCTCATTTACCCGAAGGAGGATACCTGCCTCAGCGCCCGCCCCCTGGCACAGCAGCTGCAAAAGGAGGATTACGATGCCATCCGCACCGCGCTGGCTCATGCCACCCCCATCGCGGCGGAGGTAAGCCTGCCGCGCTTCAGCATGCATGGCAACACGCAAAGCATGGCGCACATCATGCACAAACTCGGCTTGGCTGCCCTCTTTGCGCCCACGGCCACATACCCCGCCCTCACGGAGGATGCCCCCTTCCCGCTCGATGCATTCTACCTGCAGTGCGACCTCCATTTTGCCGAGTGCGAGGCGGAGCCCGGCTCCCCCTTAGCACCCTTAGGCATCCAAACCAAGCTGAAATTCACGCGCCCCTTCATTTGGATGCTCACCCCCCTCACCTCCCCCCATGCTCCCTACGCCATGGGCGTGCTGGATAATATGTAAGGGAACACGCCCCCATTATCTACCAAATAACGCGATAAATCGGAAGTTGAAGGGGGAATGCGAGCGCCAGCGAGCCTAAATCAGAACCCGCGTCAGCGGGTGATCTAACTTAGCCTAGGGCGTAAGCCCTAGGTAACAAGCAAAAAATGAAATAGAGCCCGAGCTGCCTGAGCGCTAGCGAGGGCGACGAGGGCGGCATATAGTGCGAGGACCGTAGCGAAGC
>CAJGCY010000199.1 GCA_904501955.1 uncultured Akkermansia sp.
GGGCTCAATTTTCTTTTTTTACGCTACCCGGGGTTCCGCGGCTTCGCCGCTCCACCGCCGGGCTATTTTATAGCGCCCCTCCGGGGCTCTGAATTCCGCTCGCTGTCGCTCGCAATCTGATTTTCAAATTCCGATTTATCGGGCTGTTTGAAATCAAAGCTCTCGCAATCCGTCCCACTCGTCGTGGGTTCGAATCCCGCAAGGGTAAAAACAAAAAAACGATTCATCTGACGATGAACCGTTTTTTTGAGAGAGCGGATGATGGGATTCTACCCGTGCTCCAATCCGCTTACTGCGTAAGCGGTACCCTCGCAGAGGTGTCTGCTCGGCTTGGAGCCGGATTGCTCGCTTACTCGCCATCCGTCCCACTCGTCGTGGGTTCGAATCCCGCAAGGGTACAACAAAAAACGATTCATCTGACGATGAACCGTTTTTTAGAGAGAGCGGATGATGGGATTCGAACCCACGACATCAACCTTGGCAAGGTTGCGCTCTACCACTGAGCTACATCCGCGTGCGGGATGGGCTTGCGCCCTCTGTAAGAGAGCGGATGATGGGATTCGAACCCACGACATCAACCTTGGCAAGGTTGCGCTCTACCACTGAGCTACATCCGCGTTGGATGGGCTTGCGCCCTCTGTAAGGAAAGCGGATGATGGGATTCGAACCCACGACATCAACCTTGGCAAGGTTGCGCTCTACCACTGAGCTACATCCGCGTTTTGTTTTGTGGTATGTCGTCGCGTTTGATAGCGAGGACGGGGGTATTATACACATTCATTTTTTCTTGGCAAGACTTTTTTGTGTAAAAAAGCACGATTTTTGTGATTTTTTTCAAAATGACGGGCGAAAAACGGTGAAAAGGGGAGGATGAAAAGCCAAAAATAGGGCCGGAATAGAAAATTCGGCTTGCAAGGGGGGGCGCTAGTTGCTAAACTTCCGTGTGTAATTACCGGATAGACCCATGTCGGCAAAATCAGCAGCAAAAAGATGTCGGAAGTGGCTGGCCGTACCCATGTTGGTGGGGGCGGTTGTGCTGAGTGCTTGTTCCCTGCAACAACAGTTAGGGAGCGTGGATGCCACAGCGCTGCGCGAGCTGCGCCGGATGGGCGTGGTGAACAGCGCGGATGAGGTGAACACGAAGCGCTTGCCCAGTGGAGCCACCCTCTTGATAGACGCTGCCGAGAAGGGGGATTACCCCATGGTGCAGCGCTTGCTTGCCGTGGGCGCGGATCCGAACGGTCGCGGATATTCCATCAATGCCGTGCCGTTGACTCGCACTCAAACCCATGAGGTGGTGCGGGCTCTGGTGAATGCGGATGCTTTGGTGAATGTGGCGGATGATACCGGCACTACCCCCCTGAGCCGTGCTTTGGGTACCGGCAATATGAAGGGTGCGGAGTTCTTGATGGGGAAGGGCGCTTTGCTGAAGCCCGCCGCCCCTGCCGAGCCTCCCTTGCTGGCGGTGAATGATGTGCAGGTGGCAGAATGGGTGCTGAAAGCCGGTGCCGATGTGAACCAAGCTTCCGCAAAAGGGGTGACGCCCCTCATGCGTGCGGTCTCCCGCAATAATGAGGCTTTGGTGGAGTTTTATTTAGCCCGCGGTGCAGATGTGAAAGCTGTGGATGCTGCGGGTAATACGGCTTTGCACGGCGCGCGCTCGGCTTCCGTCGTGGCTCGCTTGGTGGCAGCCGGTGCCGACCCGAAGGCGCTGAATGCCCGAGGCGAGACGGCTCTGTTTGATATCATGCACACGCCTGCTTTGGTAAAGGCGCTGGTGGAGGCGGGCGTGCCGATGGATGTTATCTCCACCGCCACGGGTAAAACCGCTCTGTTGTCCATGCTGGCAGACCCGCGCGAGGATGATGACGCCATCCTCATGCTGATTCGCGCCGGTGCAGATGTGCAGGTGGGTACCCCTGCCGGTGAAACCGCCCTGCAACTCGCGCAGAAGCGCAAAAGCAAGCGCCGCGTGGCTATCATTCGCGCCTTGATTCAGCGTGGCGCCCGCTGATTCCTCCATTTTTAGGAGGAGCTCTGTTATGGTTGATGCCGCTATTTTGCGGCAACGGAGAAACTTACCCCGCTTCTATTCGATTTGTGGGGCTATTGCGTGTTTTTTTCCGGAATTGAAAAAACAGGTGAACAAATAAACGCGCGCCCCCGTCTAGCTAGTATCAGAACTTTAACAATACAAAACAATGAAAACGGAATACTACATCGCACACAAAGGAGCTGGTAAGGTGGCGGGCCCTTTTTCTACTCAAGACGAGGCAGAGAACAATCTGGGCAAATATCCTGAAGGAAAATTGTTTCCTGTATACAACCTGACTGCGGAGGAGGCACAGTTGCGTGAGCGCAGCCCGCTCGCCCATGCTTTTCGTGTGACATTCTTCGTGCTGCTGCTGTGTGGTATCATCGGCTGGGCAATCTATGGCATTTTCCAAACCTACGAAAAATACAACACTACCAAAAATTGGGTTCCGACCCCCGCCTGTTTGACCATCGATAACATTCACAAAACCCTTTATAACGGTACCGTGACCGAGGCGAAAGTGACCGGCTCTTTCGTGTACGAGGTCGGCGGCAAAGAGTACACGTCCTCTGCGATGGGTGTTTATGAAAAAGAAGATGTTCTGGCTTTCATGGAGGATACGGAATATTACCGCGTAGAGCAGAGTGTCACTTGCTATGTGAACCCGGCGAATCCCGAGGATGCCGTGCTGTTCAATAATACGGAAGGCGGAACCTTGACGTATGGCTTGTGCGGTGTGGGAATTCTGGTGGGTATCGGTGGCCTGGTTTCCTTGCGTCGCAAATGCAAGAAGCGCGCCTTCCTGCTTACTCTTGATATGCGGTAATCAACGCTCTCAAAGTGCAGGGGGGGCGGCCGGGAATCATACCCCCACAAAAAAACGGTGCGCGGAATGGCGCACCGTTTTGTGTAATGCAGAAAATTCGCAGCGAGCGGAGAATCAGCGCTTGTTGAGCTTTTTAAGCAGCGCCTCCGGGTCAGCAAATTGCTTCTTGAGGGCTTCAATCATGGCGGCTTTCATGTGCTCGGGGTATGAGGTCTCCGCCTCCTGGAGCACATAGTCACGTGCCTTGTTCACGTCCTCTACGGTTTTGGCGTTGCGCAGCATGAGGTTCACGCAGGGGAATACCACGTGATCGCGCTTACGCTCCATGAACTTTTCTTTGTTGAGGGGGTGCGCCTCTGCAATGAACTTATCATACACCTCCGTCATGCGGCCATAGTCGCGCCCACAGTAGGAGAGCTCTTGCTGCAGGGCAAGCATTTGGTCATCTGCCTCGGCTTGTTTCTTGAGACCGGTGGTGTCGTTCGGGTCGCAGGCGGAAATCTCACTGCGGAGCTTGGCTGCTGCCGTCTTGAAGTTTTTGGGGTAATCTTTGTATACCTCCATGAGTGCTTTGGCTCGCGCCTCACCCTCCAGTTTGCGGGCGGCTTCCAGCATTTGTTTGCGGGCAAGAGCGTTGTCTAGGTAAATGGCTACGCCCTCCATGGTTGGCTGGGCACCGGTGAACCCACCGAGCACCTCACCCGTAGAGCTGATGGCCAGAATCGTCGGGAATCCACGTACCTCAAAATCGCGGCAAAGCTGCTCTCTCTTTTCTTTCACTGCGGGCTCCAGCTGCTTGCGGCGGGGGAGGTCGATTTCAAGCAACACAAACTTGTCTTTCACATAGTCCGCAAACTCCGGTGTGTCGAAAATCTGCCTCTTCATGCGGATGCAGTAACCACACCAGTCTGAACCGGTGAAGTTGATGAGCACAGCCTTGCCTTCCTTCGCAGCTTTGGCCGTGGCGGCATCATAGTCCGTCATCCACTCTGCGCCCATGGCCGGTGCTACGATGGCTGCCAGCCCCAATGTAGTGAATACTTGCTTGAGCATATATCATTATTCTGCATCACTCCGGCAGACTTGGCAAGCTAAAAATTCGGCATGCCCTTTTTTACCGCTCTGTTTAAGCTCTTAGTTGATTGCACCGCACGATAAATCGGAAGTTGAAGGGGTGAGATGGTGGGGAAATTTGCGAGCGTAAGCGAGCCTAAATTTGAGCCCCGGAGGGGCGCTATAAAATAGCCCGGCGGTGGAGCGGCGAAGCCGCGGAACCCCGGGTAGCGTAAAAAAAGAAAATTGAGCCCGGAGCGACGGAGCGAAGCGACGCAGCGTAGGCCGACA
>CAJGCY010000200.1 GCA_904501955.1 uncultured Akkermansia sp.
AAGTCCCTGTCCGACATGCTGAAGGGCAAGAGCGGCCGCTTCCGTCAGAACCTGCTCGGTAAGCGTGTGGACTACTCCGGCCGTTCCGTGATTGTGATCGGTCCGCACCTCAAGATGAACCAGTGCGGTCTGCCCAAGAAGATGGCCCTCGCCCTCTTCGAGCCCTTCATCATTCACCGCCTCAAGGAGCTTGGCTACGTGCACACCGTGCGCTCCGCCAAGAAGATGATTGACCGCAAGGAGCCCATCGTGTGGGATATTCTGGAGGAAGTGACCAAGGGTCACCCCGTGTTCCTGAACCGTGCTCCTACGCTGCACCGTCTCTCCATTCAGGCGTTCGAGCCTGTGCTCATCGAGGGTAGCGCTATCCGTCTGCACCCCTTGGTATGTACGGGTTACAACGCTGACTTCGACGGTGACCAGATGGCCGTGCACGTGCCCCTGAGCGTGGAGGCTCAGCTGGAGGCTCGCCTCCTCATGCTTGCCCCCAACAACATCTTCTCCCCGGCATCCGGCAAGCCCATCAGCACGCCCACGCAGGATATCATTCTCGGTGCCTACTACCTGACGCACACCCGTGCCAAGACGGTGAAGGAGAACGAGGATAACCAGAACCTGCTGCCGCTCTTCGAGTCTATCTCGGAGGTGGAGTTCGCCATCGCTGCCCGTAAGATTGGCTACCATGATTGGATTCGCCTCAAGAACCCCGATTACGGTAAAACCGGCCGCGCCTTCGATCGCCTCTCCTTCAACCAGGAGAACGTGGGCAAGAAGACCATCGTCACCACCGCCGGCCGCGTTCGCTTCAACGAAATCTGGCCGAACGACATCGGTTACATCAACTGCAACGTCGGTAAGAAGCAGCTCGGTGAAATCATCTGGCGCTGCTACCAGACCTGCGGCCAGGCCAAGACCGTTGAGACGCTGGACGACCTCAAGTCCCTCGGTTACAAGGAGGCTACCCGTTCCGGTTGCTCCATCGGTATCGTGGACATGGTGGTGCCTGAGCACAAGGATGAGCTCATCGCCGCTGCTTATGATGAGGTAACCCAGGTTACCGAGCAGTACGAGGAGGGTCTTATCACCAACGGTGAGCGCTACGAAAAGGTGGTTAACATTTGGTCCTCCACTACGGATGCCATCCAGAAGGAGCTTTACACCAAGCTGGAGTACAATGACGGCTCCTCCGTGGCCAGCCCGCTCTTCATGATGGTGGACTCCGGTGCTCGTGGTAACAAGGCCCAGATTAAGCAGCTCTCCGGTATGCGTGGTCTTATGGCTAAGCCCTCCGGTGAAATTATCGAACGCCCCATTACCTCCAACTTCCGTGAGGGTCTGAGCGTGCTCGAGTACTTCATCTCCACCCACGGTGCCCGTAAGGGTCTGGCAGATACCGCTCTTAAGACCGCTGACTCCGGTTACATGACCCGTAAGCTTGTGGACGTTGCTCAGGACGTCATCGTGCGCGATGAAGACTGCGGCACCGACAACGGCATCACCATGACCGCCATCTATGACGGTGATGATGAAATCGCCAGCCTCTCCATGCGTATCTACGGCCGTGTCACCTGTGATGACATCTATAACCCCGCTACGAAGGAACTCATCGTTGCCAAGAACGAAATCATCACGGACGAAGCCGCCAAGATGATTGAGAAGGTAGGCATCGAGAAGGTGAAGGTGCGCTCCGTGCTCACCTGTGACCTCACCAAGGGTTGCTGCGCCAAGTGCTACGGCCTGAACCTCGCTACCGGCAAGTCCGTGAAGGTCGGTGAGGCTGTGGGTATCATCGCTGCTCAGTCCATCGGTGAGCCCGGTACACAGCTTACCATGCGTACCTTCCACGTCGGTGGTACGGCTTCCGCCTCCACCAGCCGCCCCGAGTACATCGCCAAGACGGACGGCCGCCTCATCTATGATGAGAACCTCCGCGGTCGCTGCGTAGAGGATGAGAACGGCAACATGGTTGTTCTCTGCAAGAACGGTTCCGTGAAGGTATACGACGCCGAGGGTAAGGAGCAGGAGTCTTACCAGCTCACCATGGGTGCCGTGCTCCACGTGCGTGACGGTCAGCAAATCACTGCCAAGACCCTCATCGCTGAGTGGGATCCCTTCGCCATTCCGCTTATCTCTGAAATCGGCGGTACCGTCGAGTTCGCGGATATGATTGAGGGTATTACCTGCCGTACGGAGACCGGTCACACCGAATCCGGCCGTGGTACCACCGTCATCATTGACCACCGTCAGGACCTCGCCCCGCGCATCATCGTGCACACCGCCAAGCCCGGTTCCGATAAGGACAAGCCCCGTACCTACACCATCCCCACGGGCGCTTACCTTGCCGTTACCAACAAGCAGAAAATCTCTGCCGGTACCTCCATCGCCAAGACGCCCCGTAAGGTGCAGAAGACGAACGATATTACCGGTGGTCTTCCCCGCGTGGCCGAGCTCTTCGAAGCCCGTCGCCCGAAGGATACCTGCACGCTGGCTGAGATGGACGGCGTAGTCGCTATCGATGACGCCATGATCCGAGGTAAGAAGGTTGTTACCATCTATCGCGATGCGGAGACCAAGGAGGCTGCCGTGAATGGCCGCCGCCGCCGCGCCGCCAAGGTGGCAGACCAGGATGAGAACGGCAGCGCCATCTCCGTGAAGCACCTCGTGCCCATGGATCGCCACATCATCGTGCATGATGGTGACTTCGTCCGCGCCGGTGAGCCCCTCTCCGACGGTACGGAGGCTTCGGATGAAATCCTCCGCATCTGCGGTAAGGAGGCCCTCCAGGAGCACCTCGTCAACAAGGTGCAGCAGGTGTACCGTGTGCAGGGTGTGGAGATTAACGACAAGCACGTCGAAATCATCGTCTCCCAGATGCTCCGCAAGGTGCGCGTGAAGGACCCGGGTGATACCGGCCTCCTCTGGGGTGATGAGGTGGATCGCACCACCCTCGACCGCATCAACCGCGATACCGTCAGCATGAATGGTCGCCCCGCTGATTGCGAGCCCATCCTCCTCGGTATCACCAAGGCCTCCCTCAAGACGGATTCCTTCATCTCCGCCGCTTCCTTCCAGGACACCACGCGTGTGCTTACGGAGGCTGCCACCCTCGGCAAGGTGGACGCCCTCGAGGGCTTCAAGGAGAACGTCATCCTCGGTCACCTCATCCCCGCAGGTACCGGCTTCGACAAGTACCGCAACATCGTGGTGGAGCCCGCTCCCGGTGCTACCCCCATCCCCCGCGCTACTTACGATGATGACGAGGAGTTCATCACGGAAGATGACACCCTCACCGTCGGCGGCGAGGACTAATCCCCCCGCTCCCGCAAAAATCTGAACTTTCCCCGCTCGGTTGGTCCGCCCAACCGAGCGGGTTTGCTTACTGCGGATGCGTTTGTAGGAGGGGCTATGCCTCAGCCCCGTACCCATAAAAAAATCGCGCGGGCTCTGTTCGGGCTCCGCGCGGGGTGGTTGTGTGTGGGGGTGCTCTTTTGGTTCGGGGCGCTATAACCAAAAGCGCTTGGTGCGCCGCACGCCGCTCATGTCCACATAGCGCGTGCGCAGGAGGTTGGTGTCGCGGTGGCCTATCTCGTATTGCAGCTCGCTGTAGCTGCGGAAGTGGCGCAGGTGGTAGCTGGCGAAGGTGTGGCGCAGGGCATCCTGCTGCCAGCGGTGGTTGCGGGTGTTCCACCCCGCTTGGGTGCGCAGCTGGCGCCAACGCTTCACCCATTGCGTCGGGCATATTTTGGCCGTTTTTTCTTGGCGGAATTGAGCCAGCAGCCGCGCCAACGGCTTGTGGATGGTCACCAAGCGCGCGCCACCGGTCTTGCTGTGTTGCGGAAGGATGCTGATGGTTCTGCCCTCCAAATCCACTTGCTCCCACGTGAGCCGCGCCACCTCATGCGGGCGTATGCCCGCATATAGCATCATGCCCACCGCCGGCAGGCAGCAGCCCCCGCGGTAGCTGCGCGCCGTGCTCAGTAGCTGCTCTATCTCCTCCGGCGTCAGAATGCGGATGCGCTGCTCCTTCACCACCGGCACATCCACCTTTTGCACCGGGTTCTCGCTGCACCAGCCACGCTTCACCGCCGTGCCGAACACCGCACTGAGTACGCGCCTTGCCTTCGCCCGCTGGCTCGGCGTGGTGAAGGCCTGCTCGATGTACGCCGCACACTCCTCCGGCCGTATACTGCGC
>CAJGCY010000201.1 GCA_904501955.1 uncultured Akkermansia sp.
GGCGCCTACGGCTCACGCGAACGTTCGTTGTCACTCACGCGAACGCTTGGGGCTTACGCCCCTACACGCGAACGCTCGCTGTCGCTCGCGCGAACGTTCGGCCTAACGGCCTCACGCGAGGAGCACCTAACGGTGCTCCAATTCCGATTTATCGAGCAGATGGCCGCATTTTACCTGTTAGTGACTCATAACTTCCCTTTATCTTCCGGGAAGTTGCGGTAGCCGATGGTGAGGGGGGAATGGTGGTCCAGCAGTTTGCGGTCGTAGCGGCGGGTGGGGGGCTTCATATTGCCCAAGGTAAAGCCCGCATTAAAGAAGTATTGCAGGTAGTAGGTGCCGTTGTAACCCAGCTTTTCGCACTCGCGAATCATTTGCAGAATATCCGCTTCATCCAACAATCCGGGGTGCACGGTGGTGCGGATTTCATAAGGGGTGCCACTGGTTTTCAGCAGGTTCAGACAACGAGCAAAACGCCCGAAAAGCGGGTCCCCGCCGGGGAGGTTCCAGGTGCGGTTGCAGGGCATCTTGTTGTCCATGGCAACGTAGTCCACCAGCTTGTGGTCAAGGAGGTCTTGCAGCACCTCCGGATTGCTGCCATTGGTGTCAATTTTGACCAAGTAGCCCAGCGCCTTGATGTCCTGACAAAGCTCACGGAGCCCAGGTTGCATGGTGATTTCGCCCCCGGAGAGTACCACGGCATCCAAAAAGCCCATGCGCTCGCGCAGGAACGCCATTTCATCCACCTGCGTGGTGGTTTTGCCGAGCACCAGCTCCGGATTATAGCAATAAGGGCAGCGCAGGTTGCAACCGGTGAACCAAAGGATGCATGCCGCCTTTTTGGGGTAATCCAAGAAGGTGAGGGGGGTGATGTCTACGGGGTGGCGTCTCATTGCGTGTGGCAGTGTATCAGGCAGGGCGCATAAAACCCCCGCAGCGTGGCAGATGAATGTGTGTCACATTTTCTCCGGCTACCGTTGCGGGGGCTTGGTGGCGGCAGGTGCCGCCTGCACAAAAAGCGTGTGCGCGGTGTAATAAGGAATTACTTGAGGATGGCATCGCAGCCGCAACCGCAGCCGGGCTCGTCAAAGTGGGCTCGTTCCTCGAACTCACCCTGCTTACCGGCGTTGAAGGTCTCCACGGGGCGGTGGTAGCCCATCACGCGGGTGTAAACGGTGCACTTGGTGCGCTCAGACTCATGCTCAGCGAGGATTTGCTCATCGCTCTTGACAACGGGTTTGATTTCGGTGTCGCTCATGGTGGTGTAGGTGTTTAGGTTGTTTGGTTCGGTGCGTTCTATCAGAACAGAGGAAGTTCGGGCTGCTCTTCGGCGCGAGCCTTAGCGATGAGCTCCTCATCGCAAAGCGGGCAGTAGTCATGGCGACCCTTGAGGTAGCCGTGCTTGTCACACACGGAGAAGAGCGGGGTGACGGTGATGTAAGGCATCTTGAAGTTGGTGAGCACCTTGCGTACGATGTCGCGGCAGGCCTCCGGGGTGGAGATAGCCTCGTTCATGTACATGTGGAATACGGTACCGCCCGTGTAGCAGCACTGCAGCTTGTCCTGCATCTTCAACGCCTTGAAGAGGTCGTGCGTGTAGCTGGCCGGCAGCTGAGAGCTGTTCGTGTAGTAGCGGTGACCGGGGGTACCGGACTGGATGATGTCCGGGTAGCGCTTCAGGTCCTCACGGGCGAAGCGGTGGGTCGTACCCTCGGCGGGCGTAGCCTCAAGGTTGTAGAGGTTGCCGGTCTCCTCCTGGTAGCCACGGATGCGCTCACGCATGAAGTGCAGCGCTTCCTCCGCAAAGGCGATACCCTCCGGGGTGGCGGTGTTCATGGTGTCACCGGAGAAGTTGCGCAGCATTTCGTTGATGCCGTTCAGACCGATGGTGGAGAAGTGGTTACGCAGGTGCGGCAGGTAACGCTTGGTGTAGGGGTACAGGCCGCGCTGGTAGAGGGTGTTGATGAACACGCGCTTCTTTTCCAGCGTATCCTTGGCGAGGTCCATAAGCTCACCGAGCTTGGTGTACAGCAAGTTCTTGTTGCCCTTGTACAGGTAGCCGAGGCGTGCCATGTTGATGGTCACCACGCCGATGGAGCCGGTCATTTCCGCAGAACCGAAGAGACCGCCACCGCGCTTGAGCAGCTCGCGCAGGTCCAGCTGCAAGCGGCAGCACATGGAGCGCACGGCATCCGGCTTGTAGGCGTCCTCGTCAATTACGCGGTTGCCGTTCTCGTCAAACTTGTACTGAGAGCCGATGAAGTTCTGGAAGTAGGAAGAACCGATCTTCGCGGCGTTCTCAAAGAGCAAGGGCACGTTCTCGCCGTCCCAGTCGAAGTCCTCCGTGATGTTCACGGTGGGGATGGGGAAGGTGAAGGGCTGACCGGTGCTGTCACCCTCCGTCAGTACCTCGTAGAAGGCCTTCTGGATGATGTTCATTTCCGGCTGGAAGTGCTTGTAGGTAAGGGAGGTGAGGGAGTCTACACCGCGCTCCTTTGCCTTGGCAAGCAGAGCCTCATCATGCACGTTCTCGAAGATGTGGGCGCCACCGGAGAAGGGGGGCTGCTCGCGCAGGTCGCGGGGAACCGTCCAGTCGATGGTCACGTTGGTGAAGGGGCTCTGACCCCAGCGGGAAGGCACGTTCAGGTTGTATACAAAGTTACGCAGAGCCTTCTTCACCGCTGTGTACGGAAGCTGATCACGGAACAGGTAGGGGGACAGATAGGTGTCGAAAGAGCTGAATGCCTGAGCACCTGCCCACTCACTCTGCAGAATGCCAAGGAAGTTCGCCATCTGACCGAGCGCCTCACGGAAGTGGCGGGGCGGGCGGCTGTTCACACGGCTGCGAACACCGTTAAAGCCCTCATTGAGCAGGTTGCGCAAGCTCCAGCCGGCGCAGTAACCTGTGAGGCAGTCCAAGTCATGGATGTGGTAGTCGCCGTTACGGTGAGCGGCACCCTCTTCCGGGGTGTATACCTGGTCAAGCCAGTAGTTGGCAATCACTTTACCGGCGGTGTTGTTTACCAAACCTGCGTTGGAGTAGGTGGTGTTGGAGTTGGCCTTAATACGCCAGTCCGTATTGCCGATGTACTCCTCAATCGTCTGCTTACAGTCTACCCACGTGTTGCCCTGGTACACACCGGCAATCTGCTCGCGCTGCAGCTTGTGCAGGAAGCGGTATTTGATGAAGTTACGTGCCGTCTCGAAAGCGCCGGCGCGCATCAACTCTCTCTCAATCAAGTCCTGTACCTTTTCTACGGGAAGATACTCCTCTTTTTTGAGGGCATCCAGTACATTAGCGTAGACAAGGGGGTTATACTCCTCTTGTGAGGCATGGTACGCCTTCTCGATGGCTTGCTGTACCTTGTAAGCCTCAAAGCGTTCGCGTTTTCCGTTGCGCTTGATGATCTGTGGCATGACGTGAGTGAGAGTCTGAGTTCCTGTGTATGTGTGATGAGATTGTACTGTAGAGCAGGGCGCGCTTGCTCGTGCCCGCGGTGCATTTTTGCCTGTTCGTCGCCCTTTTGGCGCTCTACTCGGTGAACAGCGCAACTTTAGCATTTTTTTTTCACTCTTGCAAGCAGAAAATTCTATGCGCACGCCCTTTTAGTTTTCTAAATGTAGCGTGCGCTGGCTTGTAGTGCTACTATATGTTGTATAATGGGCCTTATAAACTGGCTTAGAAAGCATTTGTGGCATACAGTGCGGTGGAGTGCTTGAAATGCGTTTAACCCGTGCATCTGTAACGCTTGACAGCAGGGCATTTATTGCCCTGGGCGCGCTCTCTTCACGGTAGATGTCAGCCACTACATATTGGGTGCGGAGATGGTTAAGAAATCTAAACCTTGTATTAAAAATATTTTTTGCTTTGTCAAAGTGTATGGCTGATGTCGGTATTTGCGCTGAGCGATAAATCGGAAGTTGAAGAACAGATTGCGAGCCGTAGGCGAGCGGAATTCAAAGCCCCGTAACGCGGGGCGACGGACGTTAGGCAGGGGTAGAGCGGCGAAGCCGCGGAACCCCTGTTAGGGTAAGAAATTTAAATGGAACCCAGGGAACCTGTGGTGACAGAATGCGTGGCTTAAATTGCCGTATCGACCACAAAACAAATGCTTTGAAAAAACGTGCCATCCCGGCTCGGAGCTTCGCTTCGCTACGGTCCTCGCCATTATATGTCACCACA
>CAJGCY010000202.1 GCA_904501955.1 uncultured Akkermansia sp.
CTTCAAACACCTAATTTACCCAAATCGGCGGAGTCGGGGAGTTCCGCGAGTTTGATGCGGCCGGAGGCGCCGTGGGCAATGGAGACGGCGGATTTGGGCAGGCCGAGGCTTTTGGCAAGGAATGCCTCAATTTCCTTGTTGGCTTTACCATCAATGGGCGGGGCGGCGATTTTGAGCTTGAGCACGCGGCCTACTTGGGGGTAATCCTCCTCCCAGCCCAGAATTTCATTTTTGCGGGCACCGGGGGTTACTTTGAGGGCGAGTTTCATGGCAAAAAAAGGGGGGGAATCAGGGTTTGAGCAAGGCAGCCACCACGGGCAGGCGCTGCAGGGTTTTGCCGCAAGCGGTGGCTGTGGCAGCCGTCGGTAAGTCACGGGTGGTGTGCAAGCCCTCCGTAAGCAGGAAGGGCAGCAGCAGCACATGCTGCGCCTGCATGCGGGGCAACACACTGTCCGCCGCGGGCTCTTGGCTGAAGTAGCCCAGCGCTACCTCCACCCCGGGCAGCAGCTCACGCAGGCGGCGGCAGAACAAGGCAGGCTCCGGCGGCGCCTCCGCTATGTGTGAGCCGTGCGCTACCACCAGCACGCCCGTGTGGGGAGTGAGCAGGGGTGAGATGTGCCCCGCAGCGGCTCGCGCCAGCCAGGGGGAGGCGCCCAGCACGGGCTGGTAAAAGAGCTCCGGCGCTTGCTGCCGGTGGGCATAGGCGGCGTTGAGCTCATGCTCCAGCTTGGCGCCGCTGGAGTGCCCGCTGAGCATGAACATGGGGTACACCAGCACGGGCGCATCCGCCGGGGGCAGGGTGGCGCTGCGTATGTTGCCCAAGTGGCAGCGGTACACCCTGTCGGCAGGCATGCGGATGCCGGGCGGGTTGAGCTGCAGGCCTTTCTCATTGTAGCTGACCAGCAGGTAGTATTTGCGCCAGCGACGCTGCCGCAGGTAAAGGGTGATGCCCGCCCCCAGCACTGCCAGCTGGGCAAGCCCGAAGTGCAGGTAGATGAGGCGGCGCAGGTAGCTGCTCTCCTCCGCGCTGCAGCCGGGCTCTGCCAGGCTGAGCCCGCAGCCCACGGAGCCCCACAGCGCGGTGGCAAACAACACGGCGCAGAGCAGCAGGATGGCGCGGGTGGCGGTGAGCTTCATCTTGTGGTGTGGTGGGGTGCTGTGCAAAAAAGTTCGGCTCGCAATCGTTGCCGGAGCGGAGCGTGGTGGCTGTTCCGAGCGAGCGATGCGAGCCGAGGTTTCAATCAGTCAGTGTAGGTCAGGCGGTTGCTTCTTCCTCCGTGTCCTGCAGCTCCTGGCGCAGGTTGTGCTTCTTGTCGAATGCCAGCACGCAGGGGGATGCAATGAAGATGGAGGAGTAGGTACCCACGATGATACCCAGCAGCATGGCTACCGAGAAGTCGAACATGGAGGAACCACCCAAGAAGATGAGGGCGATGAGCACCGCAATGGTGGAACCGGAGGTCAGCAAGGTACGGGAGAGCGTGGTGTTGATAGCCTCGTTCATGATGTCCTTCAGATCCTCGCTCGGCTCTGCCGTGCGCAGGCGCTCGCGGATGCGGTCGTAAATAACGATGGTGTCGTTAATGGAGTAACCTGCCACCGTCAGGAACGCGCCGATGTGGATGATGCTCAGCTCCGTGCCCAGCAGCACCACCAGCGCGATGATGGCCAGTACGTCGTGCGCGGTGGAGATGAGCGCACCCATGGCGAAGCTCCATTCGAAGCGGATAGCCAAGTACAGCGTAATGCCCAGCAAGCCCGCCAGCAACGCCCAGCATGCCGTCTTGAAGAAGGCGGCACCCAGTGAGGAGCTCACCTTGGTGACGGCGGCGTCCGCCTCAAGCTCCTTCATGCCCGGTACCTCAGCGCTGAGCTTGGCTACCACCTTATCGGCATCACCCTCCGCCACGCGGATTTTGATGTTGTTGGTGCCTTGGCCGGTGAAGTGCTGGATGGTGGGAGCCTTGGAGAGCTGCATGCCCTTCACCACGGCGTCCACCTTGTCGAAGTCCACCTTGCTGTCGGTGGGGATGGCGTACTCAATGTTGGCACCACCCGTGAAGTCCACACCCAGGGCTTTCTCGCCACGGCCGAAGATGCCGTACACGCACATGGCCACAATCACCAGCGTGGAGCCGAGGGCGGCCACCTTGCGGTACTTCATGAAGTCGATGACCTTGCCCTCCAGCGGAGCCTTGGCGAACTTGATGTCCTTGATGAGCTTGAAGCGCTCTGCAAAGAAGAAGAGCACGCGGGTTACCACGATGGCACCCAACAGGGAGGTGATGATACCCACGCTGGTGGTCACGGCGAAGCCCTTGATGGAGCCGCTGGCCAGCCAGAACAGAATCACGGCCGTGATAAGGGAGGTGATGTTCGAGTCCCAAATGGCGGAGAATGCCTTCTCGTATGCAGCGCGGATGCAGTCGATGAAGGGCTTGCCCGCGGCACGCTCTTCACGCAAGCGCTCGTAGATGAGCACGTTCGCGTCCACTGCCATACCCATGGTGAGCACGATACCGGCGATACCCGGCAGCGTCAGCACGAAGCCGAACAAGCTCATCAGACCAATCAGCGCCAGTGCGTTGAAGGCCAAGCCTACCATGGCCACAACACCGGCGGTGCGGTAGTACCAGTAGCAGAAGATGAACACACCGATCATGCCGATGATGCCGGCGAAAATGCCCTGGTCGAGCGCGCTCTTACCGAGCTGGGCAGTCACGCTGTTACGGCCGTCCACCACGAGCTCACTGGAGAGCGGGTTGGCCAGTGCCTCCGAGATGTTCTGGGGCTCATTCTTACCATCCAAACCGGAGATGCTGAAATCCTTGTGCAACACGGACTGCACGGTGGGAGCACACTTTACCATGCCGTTAAGCACCACGGCCATGCGGTCGCGGCCCACATTCATGGCGCTGGTCAGTCTCTGCATGCTGCCTGCGCCCTCATTGTTGAGCGTCACGTTCACGTGACCGCTGCGGGAGGCATCCGGATTCGCGGCGGATACCTGAGCACCGGTGATGTACACCCCGCGGTCCTCCGCGGCGCGCGGCGTCTGCAGAATCTCAAAGCTGTACACGCAGCGACCGTCTTCCGTGGTCAGCGGCTCGCCCAAGTCCTCATTCACGAGCTGCTGGGGGCTGAGCTGGTAGTCCGGCAAGCCCATGGTGTGGGGCAGCAAGCGGTAGCTGCGCACCTTCGTCGGGTCTTTCACGCTGCGGTCGTCGCGCTTCTGGGCGGCGTCATACTTGTGCAGGGCGTGGGTGTAGGCGGCGCACTTCACCTGTACCTCGGCATCCGCCAGCAGCTCAGTGGTGCGCGGGTGCACGGCAAGCAGCTCCAGCTTAGCCATCTGCGTAATCTTTTTGACCATCTCATCCATCAAAAGCTTGTTGTTCTCAGGATTGTTGCGGTCAAGCAGCGGAATCTGGATGAGCACCTTGTCACCGGAGTGCATAATCTGCACCTCGCTCGTACCCGTGGCGTTCAAACGCTCGCCCAAAATGTTGCAGGCCTTGGCCATATCCTCGGGCGTGGGGGCTACCGTCGGGTTGCCTTCCTCGTCCAGCTTGGCCTGCACGCGCAGGGTCAACTCCTCACCGCCGCTGATGTCGATGCCGTAGCGCATGCCGTTCACGAACAGGGAGATAAGGCAGAATGATGCCAAACCCACGATGAAGAATGCGCCTGCCTTGCGCTTCACGCTGTCTTGGTCCGTTGCCAAGTACCAGAAGAACAAGATAATGAGCAGTATGCCCGCACCGAAGTAGAAAAACGGTGAACTTGTGATGGAGGTTAGATATTGAGCCATGTTTCCGTGTGCTTAAAAGTTTAACCCCCTTATTTTCTCAGCTTTTTTCTTCACGTCAAGCACACAGTGTGGCAGCGTAGCCGTTTTTTGGAGCTTTGCTCCTCTTTTTTACGCCAGGGCTCTTCTGATAAGTCATCTGTGCCCGATAAATCGGAAGTTGAAGGGCAGATTGCGAGCCGCAGGCGAGCGGAATTTTAAGCCCCGCATAGCGGGGCGAAAGTATAATAGCCCAAGGCAAGCCGCGTAGCGGCGCAGCCTTGGGTATGGTGAAAAAATGAAATTGAGCCCGGAGCGACGGAGCGTCAGCGACGCAGCGTAGGCCGACAGATAAGGGCGAGGACCGGAGCGAAGCGACGCTCCGAGC
>CAJGCY010000203.1 GCA_904501955.1 uncultured Akkermansia sp.
CGCGGGGCGACGGACGTTAGGCAGGGGTGGAGCGGCGAAGCCGCGGAACCCCTGTTAGGGTAAGAAATTTAAATGGAACCCAGGGAACCTGTGGTGACATATAATGGCGAGGACCGTAGCGAAGCGAAGCTCCGAGCCGTTGTGGGCGCGTGTTTTTGGTGTTTGCGGCATTTTTCGCCACGCTTTATGCCACCCCTCCGGGGTTCGCATTTGTTTTTGTGGCCTTTTCCCGGGGTTCCGCCCCTTACGGGGCTCCACCGCCGGGCTATTAGATAGCGCCCCTCCGGGGCTCCAATTTAGGCTCGCCTACGGCTCGCAAACTAATCGCCAACTTCCGATTTATCTTGCCATGCACCTCTATACCACAAAACCACCCCGCAACCATTCGGCAGCGGGGTGGTTTGTAAAATCAGTGAGTCGCGGTGCGATTAGGCCTCCTCGGTGGTGGCTTCCTCGGCAGCTACAACCTCGCCCTTCACAACGAGCACAACCTTCACGGTGGCCGTTACCTGAGCGTGCAGCTTGGCGGCAACCTCGTAGGTGCCGGACTTCTTGAGCGGCTTCTCCAGCTCGATGCTGTGGCGGTCGATCTCGATGCCCAGAGCGGCCAGACCGTCCGTGATCTGCTGGTTGGTGATGGCGCCGAATACCTTGCCATTCTCGCCGGCCTCGAGGGTGAGGTTCACCGTGACGGCAGCGATCTTGGCGGCGATCTCCTGGAAGTTAGCCAGCTCAGCGGCCTCGCGCTCTGCGCGCTTCTTCTGGAGCATGTTGATGAAACGCTGGTTAGCGGGAGTTGCCTCGAACGCAAGCCCCTGAGGAATCAGGTAGTTGCGGCCGTAGCCAGCCTTCACGGTAACGAGGTCGGCTTCACAGCCCAGACCCTCGATCTTCGTAGCGAGAATAACATTCATGTTTGCCATAACTCAGTATATTTGGTTTGGTGAGCGGCTCTTGTACACTAATTTCCTATCTTTGTCAAGCATAATCAAGCATTTTTGTGCGATTTTTGCTTGCGAATCCGCGCTCTTCCGGGGCAGCTTTGCACGGTGTGTGTGGGGGACTATTGATTATATTTTCCGTCTATGGCGTACAGCTCCTGTTTGAGGGCATCCGGCAAATAGGTGAGCCCCACCATGCTTTCGGAGCGGAGGTATTCTTGTATTTCGGATTCATTTCGGATGATCAATTGATGCAGGGCGAAGGAGCTTATCAATTGGGCATCGGCAGTGTAAAAGGCGTATGAGTGTGAAACCGGAGCGGAGGTGTAAGAGACGTTCATGCATTCACTTATTGCCTTAGCCGTCGCCCACTTGATATAATCCTTTTTGGGGAGATATTTTACTTGTGCCAAAATTTCCACCATGCGCTTGCCGTCTTCATCCTCAAGTCTTACTTTTTTGCCCAGGGAATTGCTGTAGACGACGTATGCTGTGTTTTGGATGTTTTTCAGCACGTTCGGAGTGCTTCTGTCTGTGCTATAAAGTTCATCATATTCTTTCTTCAACCGTTTGAAATCCACACCGAATGATTCCTGCAGCTGCTGCTGTTGCTGCTGAACGCAGCTTGTCATCACAAGGGCTAGGGTGCATAAAAGTCCTGCTTTTGCTACTTGTTTGTACATGGTTGATATGATTTTTGTTCGCAGCTCTTATACGTGATTTTCGATTCAGAGTCAAGATTATAAAAAATGCTCCGTTTGCGTTTTCAGTTGATTTTTAGTTGATTTCAAGCTGCTCGATAAATCGGAAGTTGGAGGGGGTGATTTGTAACATTCATTCACTCGGAGCGAGGGACTTCAGTCCCTCTTATGGATTAGCCCCGCACGTATTTGTGGGACTAAAGTCCCACGCTCCGATAGATTTTATTGCCCTCCAAATTCCGATTTATCACGCTGTTCGAAATCACACAAGAACTTAAACCGCTTCAACAAAAATCCCCGCAACGGTGTGCGCTGCGGGGAGGGGGGGAAGGTGTTGTGGGGCAACCTCAGGCCATCTCGCTGCGGAGCGCCTCATTGATTTTCGCCATGGTCTCAACGATGTGGTCGTTGAGGTTATTGCGGCACATGCTGTCCGCCATGCGGCAGGCGTTGAGGATGGCGATGCCGTTGGCAGAGCCGTGGGCGATGATGGACACGCCGCGCACGCCCATGAGCGGGCAGCCACCGATGGCATCTGCACTCATGCGCTTGCCGAGCTTCTTGAACACGGGTTTCATGAGCAGGGCGCCCATCTTGGCCATGAAGCTCTCCATAATGCCCGCTTTCAGCCAGTGGCTGAAGGCTTTGGCTGTAGCCTCCACGCTCTTGAGCAGGATGTTGCCCGTGAAGCCGTCCGTCACGGCTACGTCCAAATCCGTCTCAAACAGGTCGTGACCCTCGCAGTTGCCGATGAAGTTGAAGGGCAGCAGCCCCTTGTCGGACAAGGATTTGAGGATGGCGTATGCCTCCAGCGAGAAGGCGCTGCCCTTGCAGTCTTCCGTGCCGTTGCTCATCACGCCCACATTCGGCGTGGGGCGGTCGTACACGTACTTGGCCATCAGCGCGCTCATGACGGCGTAACCCACTAAGTGACTGGGCTTGGCATCCGGGTTGGCGCCGGTATCACTCACCAGCACGTAGCCGTGCTGGCTGGGCAGGGGGGAGATGATGCCCGCACGCTCCACGCCGTCCAACAGGCGCAGTTTGATGGTGCTGGCTGCCACGGCTGCCCCGGTGTTGCCGGCGGAGAGCACGGCATCGCAAGTGCCGTTCTTCACCAAATCCACCGAGATGCTCATGGAGGACTTTTTCTTTTGGCGAACGGCTACCAGACCGCTCTCCTCCATGGTGACAACCTCTTCAGCATGTACGATTTCCACACGCGGGTTGCTGCCGATGCCGGCGGCGTCGCATGCTTGCTTCAGCGTGGCTTCATCGCCTACCAAATACAGCTTTTCGAGGGTGCTAATCTTCTCCAGTGCCAGCTTGGCACCGTCTATATTAATAGAGGGGGCGTTGTCGCCACCCATGGCATCGAGCGCTAACTTCATGGATGCTGTGTTTGTAAAGTTCGCCTATACTCTAGCATATTTTTGTGGCCTGTCAACACAAAAACCGCCCTGCAGTGAATTCTGCGGGGCGGATGAAGTATTTTTTTAGCAGGGGTTATGTTTGCCGGGAGATTAGTCTACCAGCTTCACCACCACCTCAGCACCACTCTGGGTCTTGTAGGTACCGCACTGCATGCAAGCAGTGTGACCGGGAACAGCGGCACCGCACTTCGGGCACTTGCCGAGTTTGGGGGCCTTCCAAGCCTGGGCGGCCAGGCGGGAGCGCTGCTTCATCTTGGACGTTCTGCGTTTAGGAGCTGCCATAGTTTTGTGTGTTTGTTAAGATTTACTGTGATGATGAGTGGTGCCGCGGAGCCTACTTACTCGGAAACTGATCCAAGGCGTCCCAGACGCTTTGTCCACTCGGGGCGGGACATTCTACACCCGTTTGGGGGTCTTTGTCCAGTCTAAAATCACCTATTGTGTCATTTATTTTGCATTCTAGGCCTGAAATTTCACATTTTGGGTACCCGGGAAGCTCCAAAAGTACCTCTTCACGCAGTTCTTCGGTGATATCGAGCTCAGCTTTTCCCTTCACGTCGAAGGAGAGGGCAAGGTCCTCCAGCTCCACGGTGTAGTCAAACTCGCTCAGGCAGCGGTCGCAGCGCATGCTGAAATCCGCGCGGATGAGTCCGCGCACCACCAGCTCGGTGTCGTACAGCTGCGCCTCCAGCTCATACTCGAGTGGGCCGATGCTGCGTGCGCCGGTGTCATCTATGCCGAACAGGGCGCCGTCCGCCTCGCCGATGAGGCGCAGGCCTTCCTCCGGGAACTCCTCCAGCGGTATGATTACTCTTGTTTGCATGCGCTCATTATAGCCCCGCGCCACCGCTTTTGCAATGCAAAATGCTCCGTTGACACTTTTCGCCGCCCTGGTGAGTCCTCTTTTATGCCCCGCGTTAGCTCGATAAATCGGAAGTTGAAGGGGAGATTGCGAGCGCAAGCGAGCCTAAATTGGAGCCCCGTAAGGGGCGAAAGACAGTAGCCGGTGGTGGAGCGGCGTAGCCGCGCAACCACCGGTACAACACAAAAAGAAAATGGAGCCCGGAGCGACGGAGCGAAGCGACGCAG
>CAJGCY010000204.1 GCA_904501955.1 uncultured Akkermansia sp.
CTTGAGCTGGGCAGTGATGATGATGCTGCGCTCCTTGGCGTTTTCGCCGGTGGCCACGATGACGTGGGTATCATCATCTTTGAGGTCCAATCTACTGAGCACGCGCACATCCGTAGCGTCACCCACGCGGGCATCTGCCACGTTGTTTTTGATTTCATCCACAGCTGCTTCGTGGATGTCGATGGCTGTGACTTCATACCCGCTGTTAGTAAGGTAAAGGGCTAACGCCTTGCCGAACTGGCCTAAGCCTATGATAATGAATTTCATGACGGTAAAAGAGTGTGGAATCAGGAAAGCGGAAGGCGCGTTTCCGGGTAACGGAGGGGGGAGGGGTCTTTCGGTTTGATGAAGATGAGCATGAAGGTGAACATACCGACACGCCCGAAAAGCATGTTGATGCAGAGAAAGTATTTGGCGGGCTCAGACAGTAGCGCCGGGTCTATCAATGAGTAGCCCGTGGTGGTGAAGGCGCTTACCTCTAAGAACAGTAGCTTGAAGGGGCCATTGCCATCCGCCGCAATACTCGGCTCAAGCAGCATCAAAATCATGGTGCAGAGCACAATCCACAGCGTGGAGAGTACTACAGTGGCCATGGCGCGCTCTACCGTGGTGCGGGCGATGCGGCGCTTGTGCAGCTCCAAATCATGCTGGCCTCGCAGCACGCGCAGCACCTCCAGCACGCACAGTGCAAACAGCGGGGCGTAGATGCCGCCACCCGTGCCGGCCGGGTTGCCACCGATGAACATCAGCGCACATAAAAACGCCTTATACGTGGGACCATACTCACTGAGATCCGACAAATTAAAGCCGGCGGAGCGGCCTACCGTGTTCCATATGCTTTCCCACAGGTTCCAATCCGCGGATACGGCGTGCTGCGAGGGCTCCACCATGGAGATGAGGAAGAGCCCGAGACTACCCACCGCCATGATGAGCAGCGTTACACGCACCACGAGCCATGTGTTGGTGCTCCAGCGTACGGGATTCCGTTTGCCCGTCAACTTATTGCGCAGGCGGGTCATGACCTCCAGATACACGGCAAAGCCCAAGGTGCCGGCTACGGTCAACACCATCATGACGCCTTGCACCCATTTGTCATGTACTACGCATTGCTCCGCCATGTTGTCGGAGAAGAGGGTGATACCGGCGTTACAGAACGCTGATATGGAGTGGAAAACACAGCGGAAGGGTAACATATCCTGCGGTACACCGGGGGCATTATGCCACAGGAAGTATAAGAGCACAGCGCCTATGAGCTCCACGCCGAAGGTGATGAAAATAACAGCCTTGATGAGCGAGGGAATGATGTGCGCTCCCTGTTGGTCGAGCAGTGAGGAAATAGCCAAACGTTCCTTGACTGCCAAACTCTTACCAACCATGAGGAGCACGAAGTAGGAGAACGTCATCACCCCGATGGCGCCCACCTGTATGTTTGCTAAGATAATCAGCTTACCCAGCGGCGTGAAGGTGGCATTGATATCCAAACTGGTCAAGCCGGTAATGGAGATGGCTGAGGTGCAGGTGAAAAACGCATCCGAAAAAGAAATGGGCACGCGGGTAGAGCCGGGGGTGAGTAGTAGCAGGGTGCTCAGCAGCACGATAGTTACCATGGTACTGAAGAATACCACTGCCGGACTCCATTGACTGTGTGTGGCCTTTTTGCCGATTCTGCGGCGTTCTCGCACCATGGCCGCAATGGTGATGATGGCGAAGCCTCCCACCATGAAACTGAGTAATATGCTCAGATTCATGGTTCGCTCCGATATCATGAAACTGAAAACACCGCCGGAGAACACAAATGACGCCCATAGCCCCGTCAGAAGCTGTAGTGTCAGGTAACGGCTGATTCTTCTATTCCGGTACACATCCGTAATGAAGTGGATGAGTACTGTAAGCGTGTTGAACCAGATGACTCCGCAAAGCAGCAAATGAGACCCCTCGCGGAAAGTCGATAAATCCGTGCTTCCTGCGGTGATTTTGCTGAAGCATGCCTCCCACAGGGCAATGACGAGCACCAGCAAACCGGTAATGACTTCCGGTAGCTCCAGTGCGCGGTATTGTCTTGTTTTTGATGGCATGTTGATGCGTAGTGCGAGCTATTGTATCACAGTTGCGTATCGGATGCAAGCCCCGGTAAAAAAGGCTCATTGGCGTGGAGGCATACTGATAATGAGTGGCGCTGTCGCTGCCAGCCTGCGGAGGTGCGGATAGCCGAGCAGAGCACTCACTGCCAATGAAGTTGCCGATAGGAACGGCAATACTCCGACAAAAATCCCGGAGGTAATGATGCTGAACAACAAAAATAAAAAGAAAAGAGGCAGGGTAATGCGCCAGCGCAGCGGGGCTGCGGCCATGTTCGGCAGGTTGAACAGTGTGCAAAGCAGCAGTGCCGTGATGATGAAGTAGGGAGTCTCCCCTTGGCGTGGCATCAGCAATGTTCCGGTGATGATGTAGTAAGCCTCGCACACCAGCATGATGAGCCCCATTGCCGTGCAAAAATAGCTCAGGGCTCGGGTGAGGGTTAATCCTCGGCCTGCCAACAGTACGGTGTGACACCACGGTGCCAGTATGCTTAACAGCAGCAGCTCCGCTGCCACCAGCAGTTCTGTCAGGCAATAAAAGAGTACCCCAACCCCGCTGCCCAAAGCCCAGCACAGTGTGCATGCCACGGAGCACACCGCTGCTGCTGCCAAAGAAAAACGTGCTGCGGTAGCAATCTTTGCCACGCCTTGCTTTACAAAGGGGAAGATGTGGTATTCAATCTCCATGTGATTACGCCTCCGAGTCCTCTTGCTCTGCGCTCTCCTCTGCTTGGGGGGCAAATGCCGCCGTCGCATAGCCGTAGGGGAAGCGGGGCTTGCCGCTCATATCCGTCAGTACGGCCGTATCGCGGTAGCCGAGCTCTTGCATGATGGCGCGTGTGGTTTCTCCTTGGTCGTGCCCGACTTCCAGCATGACTAAGCAATCCTCTGCCAAATACGGGCGGGCATCTTCTAAGAAACGGCGTACGATGTCAAGCCCATCCGGGCCTCCGTACAGAGCGGTACTCGGGTCGTGGCTGACCTCCGCGGATACCGCTTCACCATCCGGTACATAGGGCAGATTTGCCAGCACTAAGTGGAAGGGAGCAGGGGGCACCACCGGGTTATCCCCGGGGTTTTGCCAAGCTTCAAATAAATTGCTGCGGTAGGTGCGCACTTTGGCACCGAGGCTAGTGGCATTCTCCAGCGTGAGCGCCAAGGCGGGTTCTGAGATATCCGCCATCACTACCTCCGGGCTGTGCTTAGCCAGCTCCAGCGCAAGGGTGATGCCAATAATGCCGGAGCCACAGCCCATATCCAGCACTCGCATGCCGGGGGCGGGTTTTACCATGCGCAGGGCGAACTCCACCAGCTCCTCCGTTTCCGGGCGGGGGATGAGGGCGCGGGCATCCGTGCGGAACTCACGGCGGTAGAACTCCGTGCTGCCCAGCAGGTGCTGCAGGGGCACGCCCTTGCCGCGCTCGCGCAGCAGCTCGCGCAGAGGCGCCAGTTGTTGCTCTGTCAGCGGGTCATCATGGTGCAGGTAAAGCCACGTTTTGCTGCAGCCCAGCACATGTACCAGCAAGCTTTGCATGGAGTGGCGCGCGCCTTCCACACCGCGTGCCTCCAAATAAGCCGTGCCGGAGGTGAGAATGTCTTGTATGGTTTTCATTGGCGCTCAGCAGTTTTATTGCAACTCGTCCATGCGTTCCTGCATTTCGGCATGCTGCATGTTAGTGATGATGTCCTCCAGCGCGCCGGATGCCAGCACAATGTCCAAATTGTATGCCGTGTAGCCGATGCGGTGATCCGTCAGGCGGTTTTGCGGGAAATTGTAGGTGCGGATTTTCTCTTCGCGACCACCGGAGCCGATGAGGGCTCGGCGCTGGGCGGAGTAATTTTGCTGAGCCTCGCGCTGCTTCATCTCGAAAAGGCGTGCGCGGAGAATGCGCATACCGGTTTCCTTGTTTTTGAGCTGAGAGCGGCCATCCTCACAGCGCACCATGATGCCTGTCGGAAGGTGGAAAATCTGCACGGCGGATTCCGTACGGTTCACGTGCTGACCACCGGCACCACCGGCGCGGCAGGTTTCAATGCGCAAATCCTCTTGACGGATTTC
>CAJGCY010000205.1 GCA_904501955.1 uncultured Akkermansia sp.
CCATTGTCTGTCGGCCTACGCTGCGTCGCTTCGCTCCGTCGCTCCGGGCTCCATTTTCTTTTTGTGTTGTACCGGTGGTTGCGCGGCTACGCCGCTCCACCACCGGCTACTGTCTTTCGTCCCTTACGGGGCTCCAATTTAGGCTCGCTGGCGCTCGCATATTTACCCACCAACTTCCGATTTATCGAGCGGGCTGCAATCTACTAATACCTTGACGCGAGCGCCAGAAAAAAACGCTTGCCAAGACATGCGTCTTGTGGCAAACTGATAGTGGGGTTGGGCATGCAGCCCATACCTGATATAGTCTAACAACGTAAGACCATGAAACACTTATCCGTTACAAGTTTGTTATGGGCAGCCGGAGCCGTTGCATTCGGCGCGCCTGATGTGCCCGCCCACGGGGTTGTTGTGGAGGTGTGGGACGATGTGAAGGGGGACAACGTAAAAGAGGTGGCTGATGTCAGCGGCAGACGCGCAGCCGACTCCGTTTACCTGAAGGAAACGATAGATGACTGCGCCTCCGGCAGAGACCAGTTTGCCGCGCGCTATTCCGCTTGGCTCACGGCACCGGCAAGCGGAGAGTTCACCTTCTACCTTGCAGCGGATGATTCTGCGGAGCTGTGGCTCAGCCCCGGAGAAGATGCCGAAAAGCTCAAAAAGCTGTGCGAAGCTCCGCATTACATGCCGCGCCATCGTTTTGTCCCCGGCAGAAGCTCCGCCAAGGTGAAACTGGAAAAAGGCAAAAAATACGCACTGGCGGTGCATTTTAAGGATGCCGTCAAAGATGACCATGTGGCCGTGGCTTGGGAGGGCCCCGGTATCAAAAAATCCATTATCGGCACTGAGTGGCTCACGCCGCGAATGGATGAAAAGCTGGTGAAAATCTGGGAGCAAACCACCCAGCGCGAGGTGCGCGGTAAGGCCATGCTTGATGAGCTGCTCCGCCAACAGCCCGCACAGTTGGAGGCTTGGCTCAATAATCTGACTAAGGATGACATGACGGTGCTGATGGATGCTCTGCAAAGCCTGCACAGCCGCCTGCTAATTCTGGGGAATGAGGCCGTGCGCACAGCCCTGCAGCCCTATGCAGAGGTTGCAAGTGGTATTGTCGCTTCCGCTGCCACCCCCGTACACCACCCGATTGCCCGCCGACTTCTCATGATGGAAGAGGACTGGCTGAAGTCCCTCTCTTATGATGAGTTGCTCGCGCTCGGCGCGCACCGACTCGCTGACTCGCTGGGAAAAATCCCCGCCGGGGCGCGTCGCTGCCGCATGACGCAGTGCCTTAACTCCGCAGGCGATAAATGGCGCGAGGAATACGTATCATTGGGGCTGTATGCTGCTCCCGGTAAGCCTTTCACCATCACCATTCCGCAGGAATTGGTCGGGAAAAATCTGGAACTTCAGGTCGGGCACCATTTCCCGGAGAAGAATAAACCGCTCATTTGCATGCCCTCCACGTCCCGCTGGTTCAAGCTCAATCAGGCAAGCTCCACCTTTATCAGCCCCCACGGCGGTATTCTGCTGCTGATGGTGCCTAAATCCGTAGAGCTCAAGGACACCCCGGTTGCCGTAGACGGTGCGCTGCGTGCTCCGCGGTTTATTTTGGGGCAGCATACAGATGAAGACTGGAAAACCCTGCGCCAAGCTCCCGCGCCCTGGGGTGAGCTGGTGAGTGAGCACCTGGTGCTGCTTGTGCCGCGCGAGATTCTGCAAAAGCTGGATAACCCCACGGCTATCATGACTTGGTGGAATGAGAACAACCGTGATTTGGAGGATTTCTACGCCTATTATCCCAAAGTTCCGTTCCGTATGCACTCCGGGCATTATGCTGAAGAAGGGCTCTCCTACTGGCCGCTTCACTGGGATGTGGAGAATGTGCCCTACCTGCTGAACCTGGAGGCGATGAAAGCCACAAACTCCGCCCTCTTCCTGCATGAGCACGGCCACCACTGCGATTTCTGGGAGATGGAACTCTCCTTCTGGGCGGAATCCACCACCAACTGGGGCGGTTACTACCTCAAAGCCCGCAAAGGTCTTTCCTTTGACTGGAAGGATTCTCATGATTTGCACCTGCGCAACCTCTTTGACCCCAAAAATGAGAATATGCAGGAAATCCGTCAGGAAAATTGGTACAAAATCAGCACCAAGGGCACTCACCACTGGTCATACGCCGTTACGTCCATGATGATTGCTTATGCTGAGGATTTTGGCTGGGATTGCGTCAAAGCCGCTATCAAACGCCTGCGCGACCCCAACGATCTCCTGAATAAATGGGATTTCATTGATACCGGTGACCACGACCAAGCTAAGATTGATCGCTACCTCATCGCGCTTTCCGTTGCAGCCCAAAGAGATGTGCGCCCCTATTTTGCGAACTTCAAGCTCTTCCCCTCCTCCGGTACGAACGTTTACCTCGACTCGCTCAAACTGCCGAAGTGGGATATGACATATTGGGTGCAGCCCAAACAAACCACAACGGAAAAGAACACACCTCTCACCCTTCCTTGTGGCAACGCAGAGCTGTTGAGCTTTGCCAAGAACTCGCGCATCCATTGGATTCCCGAATCCGCCCAAGGGGGCAAGGTGCTTTACCTCGCCAAGGGTGAAGTAATTTACACCCCCGCCCCCGGCTTCAGCGGTGTGGACACGCTCACCTATGAGCTCTCCAATGAATACGGCCTTACCGTCAAAAAATCCATCAACATTACGGTTAAATAATTCTGCCGCGTTCCCCTGTGTCCGCAGGCTGCGGGGCATGCAGGCTCCCTCACACATCGAGCACGCTACCAACACGGTAGCGTGCTCGTTCCGTAATGAAGTATAGAGAGTTAAACTGAATACCAGGCTTCGTTCGTTCCGGTTTGAAGCGGACGATAAATCGGAATTTGGCGAGCAACAAAATCTATCGGAGCGTGGGACTTTAGTCCCACAAATACGCGCGGGGCTAATCCATAAGAGGGACTAAAGTCCCTCGCTCCGAGTGAATGAATGTTACAACTCCCCCTCTTCAACTTCCGATTTATCGCTCAGCTCAAATAGCGGCATCACCAAGGGTAGGAGATAACAAGGGGGACATCTGCAAGCATCACAAAACAGCGGCAAGGGAGAGCTTGTGAATTGTCTTGACTTTCAACCTAAAGCTGTTATACTCCCTGCACATCAAACGCATACACAATATGAAATACACAGCTATTATCGCCGCCGCTTTGTGCGCACCGCTTGCCATGGCTCAGGGTGTTCAGGATCCCGCCACCGCCACACAGAATGAAACTCAGGTGGTTGAGGCCGCTATCAACGAGCTTTGCGAAATCCAGGTTAAGATTGTTGAAGTGTTGGAAACAGCAAAAGATCGCGACAGCGCCGATGCCGCTGCGGTAGAATTGGTCAAGCTGATTGTTCGTGTCAGAGAATTGCAGCCCGCTGCTTCCATGATTAACCAGTGCGATGCCGCTACGCAAAAGCTCTTGCTTGAGAAGCTTATCTCTGTTTCCGTCTCCATTGATGCCCGCAAGAAAGCCGTGGGCAAGTCTCTTGTACAAAACGAGTTCTACGGCAGCGAAGACCTGAAGGACGCAGTCCGCATGATGCTGTAATTGCCGGTCGTTATCACAAGTCAAGTTTATCAAGCGGTTGCCTGAAAGGGCAGCCGCTTTTTCTGTGATGAAGCGTTTGCGTTTGGCTCAGTTCAAGTTTATGCTTGATACCGCCCTTTTTGTACAGAGCGACAAATCGGAAGTTGAAGAGGGGGGGATTTGTAACATTCATTCACTCGGAGCGAGGGACTTTAGTCTCTCTTATGGATTAGCCCCGCACGTATTTGTGGGAATAAAATCCCACGCTCCGATAGATTTTGTTGCCCTTCAACTTCCGATTTATCGCGCTGTTTAAATCCAAAAGGCTTAAACAGCGCGAATAAAAAATCAGGCTACACTGAATTCTGCAGGCACTCGCCCGCGATCACCCCCGATTAACTTTAGCCGGTTTTTGCTTCGCCCTTTTCTTCTTTTTGGGGGAGAATTTGTATTGCGGGGCGGAATACACACGCACGTAATCGATATCAAAATCGGCGCTTTTGGCTTTCA
>CAJGCY010000206.1 GCA_904501955.1 uncultured Akkermansia sp.
GGGGTTCCGCGGCTTCGCCGCTCCACCCCTGCCTAACGTCCGTCGCCCCTTATCGGGGCTTCAAATTCCGCTCGCTTCGCTCGCCAACTTCCGATTTATCGAGCAGTTCACAATCAACTAAAAACTTAAACAGAGCGAAAAAGAACGGAGAGAGAGAAGAGGGGCGACCGCTGTGCCGTCAGTGGTGTGAGAGCCACGTATCCCTCAATTTTAGGTGGGTGCGGAGCCGGGGTTGTCTGAGGTATCCCTATTGGACGGAACATTAACCCCATTTAGCTTTGATGCCCCTTGATATGTTACAACGGTCCGGGCCTGTTTTACCACGCGTCACGAACACAGCAGCCGAGTGTATGTATACCATGCCCGCCCCCATTTTGCAAGCCTAATCGTGCTGATTTTTCATAACAAGTGGAGAGCCCGCGCGCGTACATTGCAGATGAAAGATTGACAAAACGCGTTTTAGAGTGTATAAAGGGGGGCGAACATGACGATTCCGCAACAACTTTCAGAACAATTGCAGGCTGCGTTGAAAAACGTACTGGCTGATAACCTTCCCGCAGGCTTTGAGCCTGCCGTAACCGCCTCTCAGGATCTCCGCTTCGGGGACTACCAGAGCAATGCCGCCATGGTGCTGGCTAAGCAGGTGAAGACGAACCCGCGAGCCCTTGCTACTCAACTGGTTGAGGCAATGAGCGACTGCGAGCTCGCTACACTTGAGATTGCCGGCCCCGGTTTCATTAACTTCCGCATTCGCCCGGAGTATTACGCTGCCCGCGCGCAGGCCATGCTGACGGATGAGCGCTTGGGCGTGGCACTGACGGACAAGCCCAAGAGCCTCGTGATTGACTTCTCCGCCCCGAACGTGGCCAAGCCCATGCACGTGGGTCACATCCGCTCCACCATCATCGGTGATACCCTTGCCCGCTTGGCGCGCTTCATGGGCCACACCGTGGTGACGGATAACCACATCGGCGACTGGGGCACGCAGTTCGGTATGATTCTCTGGGGGTGGAAAAACATCCTCAAGCAGGAGGATCTGGAGAAAGACCCCATCGAGGCCCTGCTCGACGTGTACAAGCAGGTGAACTCCATGTGCAAGGAGGATGACTCCCTGCTGCCTGTTTGTAAGGCGGAGCTCGTGAAGCTGCAGAGCGGCGATGAGGAGAACCTCACCATCTGGAAGCGCTGCATCGAGGTGACCAAGACCGGTCTGGAGAAGATTTACGCCCAGCTCGACATCAGCTTCGATTACTGGTTGGGTGAGTCCGCTTACAATGACGCCCTTGCACCCCTGGTGGAGGACCTCATCGCCAAGGGTATTGCCCGCGAGAGCGATGGCGCCATCTGCGTGTTCTCCGATGGTTTCCACAAGCCGCAGAATGACCCCTTCCTCGTGCAGAAGAACGGTGAGTGGGTTCCCGTGCCCGCCATTATCCGCAAGGCGGACGGCGGCTTCCTGTACGCTACCACGGACCTCGCCACCCTCGACTACCGCACGCAGCACTTCAATGCCGACTCCATTTGGTACGTGGTGGGTGCCCCGCAGGATAAGCACTTCAAGCAGATTTTCGACATCGAGCGTATGCGCGGCGTGACCGGCGACTTCCGCCATGTGGCCTTCGGCTCCATCCTCGGCAAAGACCGCCGCCCCTTCAAGACCCGCTCCGGTGATACCGTGAGCCTGCAGGACGTGATTGATGAGGCCGTAGCTCGCGCTACCAAGGTGGTGGAGGAAAAGAGCCCCGACATGCCCGCTGAGGAGAAAGCCCGCGTGGCTCAGATTGTGGGCGTGGGTGCCATCAAGTTCGCGGAGCTCTCCCAGAACCGCATGAGCGACTACATCTTCGACTGGGATAAGATGCTCTCCCTCTCCGGTGATACCGCTCCCTACCTCCAGAACTCCTACGTGCGCGTGCGCTCCATCTTCCGTAAGATTGATGCGGATGCCGTCGAGATTAAGAACATCACCATCTCCGAGGACGCGGAAATTCACTTGGCACGCCTGCTGGTGCGCTATGCGGAGGTAGTGCCGAGCACGCTGGATGATTGCCGCCCGAACCTGCTGGCTGCTTACCTGTACGACCTGGCGCGCGCCTTCCACAGCTTCTACGAGGCTTGCCCCGTGCTCAAGAGTGAGGGTGCTACGCGTGAGTCACGCCTCGCCCTGTGCGAGCTGACCGCCCGTGTGCTGAAGCAAGGTATGGGCCTCTTCGGTATCGAAATGCCCGAACGCATGTAAACTATAAAAACCATGTTCCACGTGGAACAGCTCCCGCTTCTGCTGGTCGCAGCCGCCGCTTATGTGACGGCTGCGCCGGTGGAGAGCGGGATTACTTTTGAGGATGATGAGGATGCCGTGTTGGTGGAGGAGGTACCTGCCCCGCTGGCTCCTCCTGCAGCCCCGGTAGCACCTGCTGCGTCAGAGGAACCCGCCCCTGTGGAACCCGCAGAGGAGCCGACAGCCGCCTCTGAAACACCGAAAGCGGACAAGCCAGCTGTACCGGTGACTGCCGTGCCTGAGGGCACACAAGAAATAAAATACCCTGCCCTGAATCTTCCCTTGGCTACCACAAGTCCGGAGGTAGCGCGGTTGGTGGAAGCCGGGATGATTGACTTATTGCTGGGCTGGGAAGAGTCCGCCCGGCGTCATTTTATAGCTGCCATTGCAGCCGGGGTGGAGCCCGGTAGTGAGAGCATGCTGGCGCACTGCGGCGTCATCATGTCCGTGCCGGATGCCCGCCTGAAAGAGGAAAACCGCGTGAGCCTGGTGGAGCAGATAGATGCCACGCCTGCCACCCCGGTGGAGCAGTTTTACCTCAGTGCATTTTTGAAACTCATTTCCCGCGAGTTTGATGCCGCAGCGCTGGACTTCGAGTCGCGCGCGCAGCGCTACAGGGCGGATGCTTTTTCCGCCGCATGGGCTATCATGCTGCTGCACTGTGCGGATGTGGGCTATGACCATAACGGGAAGGTGAACCGCTTGCAGGCACAGGCGCTCAAGCTGGCGCAGCAAGCCTATGCGGACCACCCGGAGAACCCGCTCATTTGCTACGTACGCGCCTACATTGAGGAGTCTGCACCGCAGGTGTCGGAGGAGGCGCTGCAAGCGGCCTCCAAGGCGCTGGAGCTGCTGCCGGGGCATCCTATGCCCTGCTTGCTCATGGGGCATCTTCTGTACCGTTCTGAGCGCGCCGGAGAGGCCGTGCCGTATTTCCGCAAGGCGGCAGAGCTGGCGGGCAAGGCGGGTATAGAGCCCGAGCAGGAACGCCTGAAAATGACCGCCCTGCTCTATGAGTCCACCGCGCTGTGGAGCTCATATCAAGATGAGGCAGCACTGGCCACGCGCCGTGCCATGAATGCTGAGAAACTCGATGCCGGCATGCTTGCCACGCCGGTGATGGTGCTGCGCCGCTGGGAGGCGAACACGCTGCCGCTGCGCATCTTGATTCGCCGAGAGGTAGCGCCCACGGTGGTGGAAATTCGCGCAGCTTCCAACGCTGCTACACCCTCGCCTGCCCTGCCCGGTAAAGATGCCGTGCTGGTGGTGCGTGATTGCTTGCGCGCTGCCCTATACGCACGCGCGCGCATGAAGACAGCGGATAGACAGAATGCGCAAAAATCCCTTGCTTTGGCTCAGCAAAAACTGCAAGAATTCGAGGAAACGCAGGCAACGGTATTTGCTCTGGGGGCAGAATATGTGACCCCTTGGTACCGCGCCTTAGAGGCTTGCAAGCTGGCGGTTTTGGTGGCAAGTTCAGAGGTATACCCTGACCCGGATGAGTTCTGGAAAAAGGTGGCCAGTGGCGCTATGCGCCCGGGTACCATGCTGTTGCCACCCCCCGTACCGGAGCGTTGCGGTGAGAACCCGAACCCGCAACCGGAAGCGAAAAAGGCGAACAAATCCGGCAAGAAGAAATGATGAATAGGCTGATTCCCCGAGCTTTGGCCACTGCTGCGGTGCTATACCTCCTGTTGCCGAATGTGCTTTTTCTGCTCGGGTGGGTGGAGCCTGTGGTGA
>CAJGCY010000207.1 GCA_904501955.1 uncultured Akkermansia sp.
ACGCGAACGTTCGTTGTCACTCACGCGAACGCTTGGGGCTTACGCCCCTACACGCGAACGCTCGCTGTCGCTCGCGCGAACGTTCGGCCTAACGGCCTCACGCGAGGAGCACCTAACGGTGCTCCAACTTCCGATTTATCGCGCTAATTGACAATCGTTTTCTCACCATGCCAAACGTTCGGGCAATAAGGAGCTGCGGGCTCCGCACGCGACTAAACGGCGAGCCAACAGCTTGCGCCCGGTGAAATACGCATCCAGCATCGCTCTATCCAACACCGAGCAATCATCCTGCACGGGTGTGACAAAGGGTTCGTGAAAACAAGACTCTTCCGCTATCATGCGCACCAGCTCTGCCGGAGCGCCGTACAACATCTGCAGCGGCGTTTTCCCATCTTGCCCGGCAACAAGCCAAGCTTCATCCACACCACCCCGCGCAAACCCCAAGGCAACATCGAATCGTTTGTTACGCAAGGCATACCACAAAGCCGTATTACCGAGAGAATCCACAGCGGAGCATTCGTTCGCAGGCATGTTATTGCGCAACAATTGCACCACCCCGGCATCTACATCCGGCAGCATGCATTGGCGCAGCAGGGCATGGCGCCCCTGCGCATCTTTCCGAATGAGAGAAGCACACGCGTAATCATGGTTCATACAACACTCACTAACAGCGTGACCAAGCACATATCCTACGTATTCCGATGTCAAAGCCCTACCGGACTCTTGCAACAAAAGCTCCGCCAAGTGCTCAAGGCTTGCATCATCCGCAAGGCCTAATCTGCGCCTCCACCACCGATGGGCATTCGTTTGTTCATCCACCGCCGGAGTTCCGGCGCCGTGCTTGCGCAACCATTGCTCTGCTTGGGGTGTAGCGGCGTATCGGAGAGCGGACTTCCCATCATCGTCCACCCCATCAAGGCATGCCCCGTATTGCAACAACAACTCCGCTGCCTCTTCGCGGAACTCATCTTTCGCCACCAGATGCATGAGGGGAGTCCGTGAACGGTCATCCGGGGCAAAGGCGGAAGCACCTTTACGCAACAATATCGGCAGCAATTCCCAACACTCGGAGCGTATAGTAACCGCCACTGTACTTTCAGAAAAATGATTTTTCCGCTTGCAATCTGCCCCCTGCTCTATCAGTAATTTCGCCACCTCGGTGTTGCCTTTATTAAGGGCACAATATAAGGGGAACTCATCCCAAGAATACGACGCGTGGTGCGTCAAGCCTTCTGCCGTCAAACGGCGCACCATTTCCACATCCGCATCACCGCAATAACTCAGGGCGTCGCAGTCTTCTATATCCTTATCGAACGGGTCGGCGCCCAGTTCCAAAAGGCGATTGACCACGCGCCCGAAGCAAGAAATGCACGCCCACATGAGCGCTGTTTCACCGCAACCCGTCTTGGCAAATGCATTCGCGCCACAGTCCAGCAGATAGAGGGCTACCTCCTCCTTACCGTAGCGACAAGCCCAGTGCAAGGGTGTCCAACTATACTTATCACACGCTTCCAAGTCCGCCCCATGCGCAAGCAAGAGCTTCACAAGCTCTAAGTCCCCCAAGCTACACGCCACAGCCAGCACGGGTCTTTGGTGGTCATGCGTGTCCACGGCATTCACACAAGCTCCGGCATCCAGAGCCCGCTTTGCTGCGTCAACATCCCCCTGCGCAACGGCTTGCAATAATTGTTCATCTACGGTATTCATCGGATAGTCAGGTCTTGGTCATTTACCTTTGGTGAAAATCCCCGCCCCTCATGGCAAGGAGCGGGGATTTCCCAAAATGGAACGGAGAGAGAGGCAGCCACCGGCCTTACTTCTGCTCTTGGGCAGCGCGCTCCGCTTTGCGGGCAGCCTTGGCAGCAGCCTTAGCGGCTTTTTCCGCCATCTTCTGCTTCTCTTCCTCGGAAAGAATGCGGGGGAACACCGGCGTAGGAGCCTGCACCGTGTGTCCGTTCTTCAGCACACCCCAAGCGAGCGTCTGCGGGTTGAGCGTGCTGCCGTCCACCTGCAACTGGCAGAGAATGCGCTCGGATGCCTCCGGCAGCACGCAGCCCAGCAAGTAACCGATGTGCACGCAGCTCTCCAGCAGGTGAGCCAACACACTCTGCAACTCCGGCAAGCGGGTCTCATCCTTAGCGAGCATGAAGGGTTGCGTCTTCTCAATGAAGGCATTGCACTGCCCCACGTGCTCATTCAGCGCGGCAAGCGCCTCAGAGGTGCTGTAGTTATCCATGCGCTCGGCAAAGCGGGCAACGGTATCCGCCAAGCTCTTGCGCAGGGAGACGGAGAGCTCATCCTCCGCGAGGGTATCCGCCACGGTCACCACGCCACCGAGGTAGCGTACGCACATGTTCAGGGAGCGGTTGCAGAGGTTGCCTACATCATTGGCAAGCTCCGTGTTGTAAATCATCTTCAAGCGCTCGGGGTCATAGTCGCTGTCATAGCCCACCTTAGTGTCACGCACCAAGTAGTAGCGCACGGCCTCAGCGCCGAACACATCGCACAGGTCGTTCGGGTCCACAATGTTACCGAGGGACTTGGACATCTTCTCACCCTTGATATTGAGCCAACCGTGTACCAACAAACGCGGCATCTCCTCATCCGTGAAGCCCATGGCATGCAGCATGCACAGCCAGTAAATGCCGTGAGCGGGAATCAGAATATCCTTACCGATGACCTCACAGGCAGCAGGCCACAACTTGCTGAACTCCGGCAGGCTCTCATCCCCCTCTGCCAGATAACCGGCAAAGGAAATGTAGTTAATGAGGGCATCGAACCACACGTAGGTCACGAAATCCGGGTCGAAGGGCAGCGGAATACCCCAGCTCAGGCGGTCCTTCGGGCGAGAGATGCACAGATCATTCGTCGCGCGCTCAATCGCCATCAGCAAATCCTGGCGGCGGAACTCAGGCTGCACGCAATCGGGATGATTGGTCACGAACTCCTTGAGCCACGGAATGTGAGCGGTGAGGTTGAAGTACCAGTTCTCCTCCTCCAGCTCAATCACCTGCCCCCACTCGGGGCCGAAGTTGCCGTCCTCACCGCGCTCTTTGTCCGTCAGGAACTGCTCCTGACGCACGGAATAAAAGCCCTTGTACGCCTTCTTGTACAGGCAGCCTTTATCACGCAGGGAGGTCAAAATCTTCTGCACGCATGCCTCGTGGCGGGGATCCGTCGTGGCTGCCCAGCCATCATACTGCAAGCCGAGGCGCTTCCACAGAGCAATGAAGCGCGCCGTCACCATATCCGCATATTCCTGCGGTGAGATGCCTGCTTCCTCAGCCTTCTGCTGTACTTTTTGCCCGTGCTGGTCTACACCGGTCAGAAAATACGTGGGCTCGCCACACATTCGGTGCCAACGAGCCAATACGTCCGCCAGGACCTTCTCATAAGCATGCCCGATGTGGGGGGATCCGTTCGTATAATCAATCGCTGTAGTAATGTAAAACATAACGCGCCCATTTTACTACCTTACCGCCCGCCGTTCAAGGCTAAACTCCCCGAACTGACAGGAAAAATACGCGCCACCGCCGAATTCTATCCCCCTTTCCGCGCTCGCCCCCCCTATCCGGGCTTCCCCGCACCAATAAAATCGCGCGGGCTCTGTTCGGGCTCCGCGCGGCAGTGGTTGCGTGTGGTGATGCTCTCGGTATGGGGCGCTATAACCAAAAGCGCTTGGTGCGCCGCACGCCACTCATGTCCACATAGCGCGTGCGCAGGAGGTTGGTGTCGCGGTGGCCGATTTCGTATTGCAGCTCGCTGTAGCTGCGGAAGTGGCGCAGGTGGTAGCTGGCGAAGGTGTGGCGCAGGGCATCCTGCTGCCAGCGGTGGTTGCGGGTATTCCACCCCGCTTGGGTACGCAGCTGGCGCCAACGCTTCACCCATTGCGTCGGGCATATTTTGGCCGTTTTTTCATGGCGGAATTGTGCCAGCAGCCGCGCCAGCGGCTTGTGGATGGTCACCA
>CAJGCY010000208.1 GCA_904501955.1 uncultured Akkermansia sp.
ATTTAAGCCTCGCATTCTGTCACCACAGGTTCCCTGGGTTCCATTTAAATTTCTTACCCTAACAGGGGTTCCGCGGCTTCGCCGCTCCACCCCTGCCTAACGTCCGTCGCCCCGCGTTGCGGGGCTTCGAATTCCGCTCGCTTACGCTCGCAAAATTACCCCACCATCACCCCTTCAACTTCCGATTTATCGCGCGGCTCACAATCACCCCAAACTTTAACGGAGGCTGTTCATCGGGAACAAACTCCTGACGGGGCATCATTGCCGCTGCAGGAGCTTGTTGAGGAAGGCCTTCGTCTGCGGGGGGCGGCCCATGAAGCGGCGGTAGAGCTCCGCCGGGGAGAGGCTGCTGCCGGGCTCCAACATGGCGCGGCGGTACCCGCGCCCGGCGGCGGCATTGCGCACGCCGTTCTCACGGAACACGGAGAACACATCTTCCGCCATGACCTCCGCAAAGGTGTAGGAGTAGAAGCAGGCATCATACCCCACCGTGATGCAGTGCGGCAAATTGCGGAACTCGGAGGGCAGCGGCACCGTGGAGGGCAGCTGCCAGGGGGCAAGCAGCTCCGCCGTGGCGGCATCCAGCGTTTTACCGTGGAACTTCTCGTAGTAGTGGGTGTGCAGCTCCAAATCCAGCTTGGCGACCAGCAGGCTGCGCAGGCACTCATCCTCCAGGCGCTCGCGGTGGTATTGTGAGAGCTGCTGCGCGAGCTGCGCGGGCAGCGGCTCACCGGTCTCATAATGCTTGGCAAAGGAGCAGAGCACCTCCGGCTGCCACGCCCATTCCTCCGCCAGGTGGCTGGGCAGCTCCACAAAGTCGATGGCTTGGTTGGCGGAGGCTTGCTCGCGCAGCTCGCCATGCCCCAGCAGCATGTGCAAAATGTGCCCGAACTCATGGAAGAGCACGCGGGTCTCCATGTGGCTGAGCAGCTTCGGCTTACCCTCCTGCGGGGGTGTGAGGTTCAGCATCATGGCGCTCAGGTGCGGCTGCCCTACCCCACCGCCCTCCGCGGGGGTGCCGAGGCTGAGTGTCTGGCTCCAGCTGATGGACTGCTTGCCGCGGCGGGAGTACAAATCCAAATAAAAGGAGCCGTAGTGCGCGCCGGTGGTGGCATCATGCACGGCGAACACGCGCACCTGCGGGTGCCACACACACACCTTGCCCTGCTGCGGCACTCCTCCGGGCTGCGGGCACTCCGCCGGCAGCTCCGTGATGCGCAAACCGAGCAATTCCGAGAAGAGGCTCATCATCCCGCGCAGCACGGACTCCTGCTCCAGGTAAGGGCGCAGTTGGGCAGTGTTGAAGCGGGCCTTGCTCTCCGCCATGCGGGCGCGGTAAAACTCCACATCCCACGGGGCGAGGGCGGTGAGCGGCTGCCCGCAGAAGTCGGAGGCAAACTGCAGCAGCTCCGCCTCGCGGGCATCATACAGGGGGCGCAGTTGTTGCAGCATTTCATCCACAAAAAGCAGGGCTTTTTGCCCGCTGCCCATCATGCGGTCATGCAGTTTCTTGTCAGCATGGTTACGGAACCCCTCCATGCGCGCAATCTCACAGCGCAGCTGCATGATGCGCATCACGGCCTCCGCATTATGCTTGCCGGGGGCTTGCATGGCCTCCCAGCAGCGGCGGCGCGTGCTCTCCACCCCGCATTGGCGCAGCACCTCACCCGCAGCGCTGCCCTTGATGCCGATGACCCAGGCGGGCTCCGCCTCGGTGCCGATGCCCTGGGCCAGCGCGGCGCGCTGCAGGTGCTCCAGCAAGCGCGGGGGCACGCCATTCAGCTCCGCCCGGTTGCGGATGATGACGCGCGCATTTTCCGTAGCGCGGCGCACATTGGCATCATACGCCGTCAGCAGCTCATTAAGCTCACGCTGCATGGCTTGCAGGCGCTGCTGCTCCTGTGGCTTGAGGCGCGGGGCGCGCAGCTCTTGCATCACCTGCGCGATGTAGCGTTGCTTGGCCGGGCTGAGCTGCTGCACCCACGGGGCGGTGGCGGCATGGCTCAGCAAGGCGCGGATGCGCGGGTTTTGCTTCAACTCCGCCTTGCAGGCCATGATGGCCGGGTGCACGGCATTCACCGCGGACATGAAGGCGGGGTTCACATTATGCGCCGTGTACAAGTGGTAGGCATACTGCATCAGGCGGTCCAGCTCTGCCGTGGCATCGTGGTACAGGCGGAAGGTGTTGTCAAACGTGGCCTCTTGCGGTGACTGCTTTTGCAGGGCAGCAAGGCGAGCCTCCGCCAGCTGCACGCCCAGCTCGGCATCCTCCACGAACTGCTGTGGGGTCATGCGCGCCCAGTTGGGGTACAAGCTCTCGCTGATAAAGGGGTGCTCCGCCCCCTGCGGGGCGACCACCGCGGCAGGCTGCTGCGCGGGCGCACTCATCACGCCGCCCATACCCAGTGGCAACAATACGGATAACATTCGCATTTTCATCATCGTCAATCTGTTCTTCAGCGGCGGCTGTTGCGCAGGGTGCGCAGTAGTGCCGGCAAATCCTTAAAATGAAGCTCCAAAAACTCGCGGGTGCTCGCTGCCTCCTCCTCCGGCAGGTAGGGGAGGCACTCCTCAAACAACCTGCGCGTGGCCTCCAGCTCCTCCACACTATCCGCCATGCCCAAGCTGTGCTGGCAGCGCTCCATCATCACCGCTGCGCGGTTGGCGGGCAGCGCCTCCGCCAGCTGGCGCTCCAGCAAAGCGCCGTAGGCCGGGGTGGCAAAGGGTACCCCCGCGCGCTCCGCGGCAAAGCGCTCCGCCTGCTCCAGCACCTGCACTTCCTCCATTATACCCGTCTCATTCGCGGTGTCCAAGCGGGCTATCTCCGCTCGCAAGGCCTCATAGTGCACGGCAAAAGCCTTGCCACGCGGGAAGTTGCGGTAAGCCCCCATCAGCGCACGGGCGCGGGCGCTGCCGCTCAGCCCCTCCGCCGCGCGCAGCGATTTCTCCACCTCCGCTGCGGCATCCAGGCACGCCAGCGCATTCTTCACGCCACCCACATCACCGGCAAAACCGCCCAGCACCTCCCCGCGGGAGTTGATAATCATGATGGTCGGGAACGCATCCACCCGGTAGCGCTTGCACAGCGCCTCATTCGCCGCGCGCAGCTTAGCATCCATCGCCTTGCGCTGCGGCAAATCCACCTCTAGGAACACGCAGCGCAGGCGAGCCTCTGCTGCAAAATCCGCCTGCTCCAGCACGCTGCGGCGCAGGCGCACGCACACGCTGCACCAGTCACTCCCCGTGAAATCCATCAAAATGTACTTTCCATCAGCCTCCGCCTGCTGCACGGCTGCCTCATAATCCGTCAGCCACTCATTGGCAGCCACCGCGGTGGATACCATGGCAGCCACCCCGCAACACATATAGGTATACAATGCTCTTTTCACCCTCTAAGTTCTCCTTAACCACATGTTAACACAGCCCCGCCTCACAACTCAAGCCTATTCATCAGGGAACTTATAATAAGTCCGCCTTGTGTTCGATAAATCGGAAGTTTGAGGGGTGTTTGCGAGCGCCAGCGAGCGGAATTCAGAGCCCCGGAGGGGCGCTATAAAATAGCCCGGCGGTGAAGCCCCGCAAGGGGCGGCCTGTGAGGGCGTAGAAAGCGAAGACTCGAAGCCCCAAACCCCGGGAAAAGGCCACAAAAATAAATGCGAACCCCGGAGGGGTGGCATAAAGCGTGGCTCAAAAATGCCGAATTATTTTAAAATGCCGCAAACACCAAAAACACGCGCCCACAACGGCTCGGAGCTCCCGTCTCCGCGTCTCGCTTCGCTCGCTTGCTACGCCGTGGCCGGCGCCTACGGCTCACGCGAACGTTCGTTGTCACTCACGCGAACGCTTGGGGCTTACGCCCCTACACGCGAACGCTCGCTGTCGCTCGCGCGAACGTTCGGCCTAACGGCCTCACGCGAGGAGCACCTAACGGTGCTCCAA
>CAJGCY010000209.1 GCA_904501955.1 uncultured Akkermansia sp.
CTTCGCTACGGTCCTCGCCATTATATGTCACCACAGGTTCCCTGGGTTCCATTTCCTTTTTTGTTGCTATACAGGGGTTCGGGGCTTCGAGTCTTCGCTTTCTACGCCCTCGCAGGCCGTTCGCTGACGCTCACTCCACCGCCTGCCTCTAACGTCCGTCGCCCCTAACGGGGCTTCAAGTTAGGCGGGCATGCGCCCGCGGTAATACTCATTTCAGTTCGCCTACGGCTCACGCGAACGTTCGTTGTCACTCACGCGAACGCTCGCTGTCGCTCGCGCGAACGTTCGGCCTAACGGCCTCACGCGAGGAGCACCTAACGGTGCTCCAACTTCCGATTTATCGCGCCGGGTGAATAGTCCGAGCAAGCGCGGTCACAGCACTTTTTGCAGGCGTGGGCTACTTTTTGGGTTGCAGTCCGCTGGTGACTTTGGTAAACTGAGGCAAGATGGACGCCGTGCCCCCCCAGAGAGATGAGCAAACAGTCGCCGATTTGGCCACCCAAGTCCGCCACCTTGAGAGCGAGCTTGCGCGGGCGCGCGCTGTGCTCACTACCACGCACTGCAAGCTGCTGGCGGAGCGCCGCATTATGCCCACGGGCCTGTCGGAAGCACTCAGCACGGCAGCAGCCCCGCTGCAGAGCGAGGAAGCGGAGGAGACCGGTTTTCCCGCCCCCATCCGCGCGGAGCTACTGGCCATGCAGCACCCCCTGCGCCGCAAGTGGGCACTGGGCAAGGGCTTGCCGGATGCCACGACGGCGAATGACAGCCGCAGCGTCCGCATGAGCGGCAAACAGTCCACCAAGGGTAAGCTGCGCCTCTTCGGCCTGCTGAGCAATGGTGACACGTGGGAGCACTACATCTCCTTCTCCCGCTTGGCGCAAGATGGAGGCATCACCCTGGGGCGCGACCCGCGGATGGTGGATTTGGAGCTACCGGAAAACGGGGTCTCGCGCAGGCACGCGCGCCTGGAGCTGGGTCCCACCGGCCTCGTCATCACGGATTTGGACTCCACCAACGGCCTGTTTGTCAACGGCCAGCAAATCACCCGCTACAGCCCCAAAACCACACTGACGGACGGCAGCACCATCAACCTCGGGGACACCCCGCTGCGCGTGGAAATCATCCGCAGCGCCTTATAATTTTCCACCATATTTTTCTACATATGAAAACCCAAACATACACTACAGCACTGACACTGGCTATGGCCGGCAGCGTCCTTGCGGACGGCGAGCCGCGCTCTGCCGAATACCTGTGGTATAAGCAGCCTGCCATTGTGCCGGCAGCTCAGTTACCCTTCAACACGGCAGCAAACCTGCCCGGCAAAAAGACCGGCGACTCTTGGGAGAGCCAGAGCCTGCCCGTAGGCAACGGCCGCATCGGCGGTACCGTGTTCGGCGGTGACCGCGTGGACCGCGTGACCCTTAACGAGGTGAGCCTGTGGACCGGTGGCCCGAACAAGCCGCATAACGGCGCGGGCTATTCCTACGGCCCCACCGCCGGGCAAGACCAGTTCGGCAGCTTCCAGCCCTTCGGCAATCTGTACGCCGCCTTCTCACACGAGGGGAAGACGGAGAGTTACCTGCGCGCGCTCGATTTGCCCGGAGGCATGGCAACCACCGACTACACCGCTGATGGCGTACGCTACGAACGCGCCTGCTTTGTGAGCAAGACGGATGATGTGCTGGTGTACTACGCGAAGGGCTCCGAAAAGGGCTCCGTGACTGTGGATTTCGCCCTCACCCCCTACCACAACGTGAAGTACAGCGTGAGCGGCAACACCATCATCATGAGCGGCACTCTGGCTAACGGTCAGGAGTTTGAGGGCCGCGCCATGGTTGTAGCCCAGGGTGGCACCACCACGGTGAAGGGCCAAGGCGGTGAGGTCAGCGTGACCTACAAACACCCCGGGAACAAGAACTTCATGATGCCGCAGTACTCCACGGACAATGTGCCCTACATTCACGTAGAGGGTGCAAACTCCGTGGTGGTATACGTGGCTATGGCTACGGACTACGCCATGAGCTACCCCTCTTGGAAGAGCGCTGAGAAGCCCGCTGCCAAGAATGCCGCCACCCTCAAGAAATTGGGCGACAAGAAGCTTGCGGACATCTTGAAGAACCACCACCGCCAGTTCTCCCGCCTGTACAAGCGCATGGCCATCAACCTGGGCAAGACCCCGGCGGAGATTGCCAAGCTGCCCACGGATGAGCGTTTGGAGCACTACCGCAAGACCGGCGCTCCGGACCCCGAGCTCGAGGCCACCATTTACCAGTACGGCCGCTACGTGCTTATCTCCGGCTCCCGCCCCGGCAACCTGCCGGTGAACTTGCAGGGCATCTGGAACGACAAGGTGCACGCCCCCTGGGCAAGTGACTACCACAACAACATCAACCTCCAGATGTGCTACTGGGGCGCTGAGGTTGCCAACCTTTCCGAGTGCCACCTGCCCCTCATCGACTTCATCCGCGCCATGGAAAAACCGCTGGAGGAGATGACCAAGCAAGAGTTCGGCAAGAACGTGCGCGGCTGGACCACCCGCATCTCCCAGAACCCCTGGGGCGGTGGCGGCTGGACCAAGTGGAACCCGCCCGTCAATGCTTGGTACGCCCTGCACATTTGGGATCACTACCTCTTCACCCAGGACAAGGAGTACCTCAAGACCGTGGCCTACCCCCTGCTCAAGAACATCTGCCACTTCTGGGAGGATGAGCTCAAGGAGGTCGGTGCCAATGGTCAAGGCCTCAAGACCACCGGCCCGAAAGGCGCCCACATTGACCTGAAGGTGGAGGACCACCCCGAGCTCAGCGAGATTAAGGCAGGTGCCCTCGTGTGCCCCATGGGCTGGTCTCACGAGTGGGGTCCCGTGGAAGACGGCTGCGCTCACGACCAGCAGCTCATCTGGGAGCTCTTCGACAACACCATTCAGGCAGCCACCATCCTCGGCGTGGATGCAGAGTGGGCTAAGTCTCTGGCGGACAAGCGTGACCGCCTCGTCGGCAACCGCATCGGCCGCGATGGCTACCTGCAGGAGTGGATTGTGGACCGCCCCAACATGGTGGCAGGCCAGCGCCACACCTCACACCTCATCGGTGTGTACCCCGGCACCTCCATCTCCATGGCAAAGACCCCGGAGCTGGCCAAGGCAGCCATGAAGAGCCTTGAGCTGCGCGGTCTCTCCGGCGACAACCGCCGCAGCTGGACCTGGCCGTGGCGCACCGCTCTCTGGGCGCGTTTCGGTCACACGGAGAACGCCTACAGCATGGTGCAGCACTACATCCGCTACAACCTGCTGGATAACCTCTTCGGCAACCATCCCCCCATGCAGATGGACGGCACCTTCGGCATGACCGGTGGCATGAGCGAGATGCTCATCCAGAGCCACGCCGGCCAAATCGAGCTGCTGCCCACCCTGCCCGCTGCCTGGAAAGACGGCTCCGTGAAGGGCATTTGCGCTCGCGGTGGCTACATCATCGACATGGAGTGGAAGGACGGCAAGGTGACGGATTACCGCATCCGCCAGCGCGGCAAGAAAGTGGGTGACCCCGTGAAGCTCATCGTCAACGGGGAGACCAAAACCGTAACGCCCAAGGCCAAGTAATCACCACGGACCGCGACGAACCCTTTTCCCGCCTTTGTTTCCGGACAAAGGCGGGATTTTTTACCCCCCCTGCCCTCCCCCTATTTGCGCTGAGCGATAAATCGGAAGTTGGCGAGCGAAGCGAGCGGAATTCTGAGCCCTTTAGGGCGACGGACGTTAGGCAGGCGGTGGAGTGAGCGTCAGCGAACGGAACCCCTGTATAGCAACAAAAAAGGAAATGGAACCCAGGGAACCTGTGGTGACATATAATGGCGAGGACCGTAGCGAAGCGAAGC
>CAJGCY010000210.1 GCA_904501955.1 uncultured Akkermansia sp.
CTAACTTAGCCTAGGGCGTAAGCCCTAGGAAATGGGTAAAAAAACAAATCCGAACCCGCGAACCGTTGAGGCTTGCCGAAACGGTATGCGGGTGGCATAACCTTCCCGGAGCACGTAAGTGCGAAGAAATCCCGTATGCATTAATTCGTCTTACGACATCGCATTATCAATGGGATATTAACGCACAAACAAAACACGCGCCACCCTAGCTCGGAGCTCCGCTTCGCTACGGTCCTCGCACTATATGCCGCCCTCGTCGCCCTCGCTGGCGCTCAGGCAGCTCGGGCTCTATTTCATTTTTGCTTGTTACCTAGGGCTTACGCCCTAGGCTAAGTTAGGTCACCCGCTGACGCGGGTTCAGAATTCCGCTCGCTGACGCTCGCAATCAGATTTTCAAATTCCGATTTATCGAGCCGTTTGCAATCAACTAAAAACTTAAACAGAGCCCCCCCAAAAAACGCGTTCCCCTGCACTTGTGGGCGGGGGAACGCGGAAATAGCTTGTTGTTACGCTACGCGGGGGCTCTTACTTCTCGGAAAGGGCGGCCTGAGCTGCTGCGAGGCGAGCGGTGGGCACGCGGTAGGGAGAGCAAGAGACGTAGGTGAGGCCGATGCTGTGGCAGAAGCGCACAGAGGCGGGGTCACCACCGTGCTCACCGCAGATACCCATCTTCATGCCGGGGCGGGTGGCGCGGCCGTACTCGATAGCCATCTTCATGAGGCGGCCGACGCCGGTCTGGTCGATGGAGGCGAATACGTTAGCCTGCACGATTTCGAGGTCGCGGTAGTGGTTGAGGAAGGAGCCGGAGTCATCACGGCTCATGCCGAGGCCGGTCTGGGTGAGGTCGTTGGTACCGAAGGAGAAGAACTCCGCGGTCTGAGCGATTTCATCCGCCGTGACGCAAGCGCGGGGAATCTCAATCATGGTGCCCACCCGGTAGGAGACACGGGAGCCCTTCTCTGCGAACACCTCTTCCGCCACGCGGTCGATGACCTCCTTCTGCAGGTCGAGCTCGCGCTTGAAGGAGACGAGGGGAACCATGATTTCGGGTTTCACCTCAAAGCCCTCTTCCTCCTGCACCTCGATGGCGGCCTCAATGATGGCGCGGGCCTGCATCTCCGTAATCTCGGGGTAGGAGATACCGAGGCGGCAGCCACGGTGGCCGAGCATGGGGTTGAACTCATGCAGCTCCTGCACGCGGCGCATGATGAGCTCTACGGGCATGTTGAACTTCTGAGCGATGGCGAGCTGCTGCTCCTTGGTGTGGGGCAGGAACTCGTGCAAGGGGGGGTCCAGCAGGCGGATGGTGGCGGGGCGACCGGCAAGCGCCTTGAAGATGCCCTTGAAGTCACCCTTCTGGAAGGGCAGCAGGCGAGCCACGGCTTCCTTGCGCTCGCTCATGCGCTCCGAGAGAATCATGCGGCGCATGTAGTCGATGCGGTTACCGCCGAAGAACATGTGCTCCGTACGGCACAGGCCGATGCCGCTGGCACCGAAGGCGATGGCTGCCTCTGCCTGCTCCGGGGAGTCGGCATTGGTGCGTACCTGCAGGCGGGTGGCACGGGCGCACCACTCCATGACGCGGGCGAAGTCGCGGTAGCACTGGCTCTGCTCCGGGGTCATGGTCTTCTTGATGAGCACCTGGATAATCTCGGAGGGGGCGGTGTCGAGCTTACCGGCGTAGACGAGGCCGGCGGTGCCGTCGAGGGAGAGGTAATCACCCTCCTTGTAGGTGACACCGGCGATGGTGACGCAGCGCTTGCCGTAGTCAATCTCAAGCTCGCTTACACCGCACACGCACACCTTGCCCATCTGGCGGGCAACCAGGGCGGCGTGGCTGGAAAGACCACCGCGGGCGGTGAGGATGCCCTCTGCAGCAATCATGCCGCGCAGGTCCTCAGGGGAGGTCTCAAGGCGCACGAGCAGCACGTGCTCACCGCGCTGGGTAGCCTCGATGCAGCGGTTGGCGTTCAGGTAAATGCGGCCGGAGGCAGCGCCGGGGCCGGCATTCAAGCCCTTGGCAATGGGGCGGGCTTTCTTGACGGCAGCGGCATCGAACACGGGGGCGAGCACCTGGTCCACCTGGTCGGCGGGGATGCGCTTCACAGCGGTCTGCCAGTCGATGAGGCCCTCTTTCTCCATATCGCAGGCAATGCGGAAGGCAGCGATGCCGGTGCGCTTGCCGTTGCGGGTCTGGAGCATGTACACCTTGCGGTCTTGGATGGTGAACTCGAAGTCCTGCATGTCGCGGAAGTGGTTCTCGAGGGTCTTGCGAATCTCGCACAGCTCCTGGTAGGCGCTGGGCATTACCTCTGCCAGCTTAGCGACGGGGTCCGGGGTGCGCACGCCTGCCACCACGTCCTCACCCTGAGCGTTCATGAGGAACTCACCGTAGAACTCATTGACACCGATGGCGGGGTTGCGGGTGAAGGCCACGCCGGAGCCGGACTCATCAGAGGTGTTACCGAACACCATGCTCTGCACGTTCACCGCGGTGCCCCACTCGCTGGGGATGCCGTACTTCTGGCGGTAGGTGATGGCGCGCTCGTTGTTCCAGCTGCCGAACACGGCACCGATGGCACCCTTGAGCTGCTCCCACGGGTCGGCGGGGAAGTTCTGCCCGGAGCGGGCGAGCACGAGGGTCTTGAAGCGCTTCACAAGCTCGCGGCTGTCGTCCGCGGTGAGCTCGGAGTCAGAGATGTCCTGCCCGTAGCGCTCCTGCTTGAGGGTGTGGATGACGCTCTCGAAGGGCTCGAGGTCCTCGCCCTCCTCCTTTTGCACGCCCATCACCACATCACCGTACATCTGCACGAAGCGGCGGTAGCAGTCCCACGCAAAGCGGGCGTTGTTGGTAGCGGCAGCCATGGCCTCCACCGTCTCATCATTGAGGCCGAGGTTGAGGATGGTGTCCATCATGCCCGGCATGGACTCACGAGCGCCGGAACGTACGGAAACAAGCAGGGGCATGGCAGCGGTATCACCGAACTTGCGGCCTACGAGCGCCTCCATCTTTGCGATACCCTCGTGCACAAGCCCCTCAAGCTCTGCGGGGTAAGTGAGGTTATTCTCGTAGTAGTAGGTGCACACCTCCGTGGTGATGGTGAATCCCGGAGGCACGGGCAGACCGATGCGTGCCATTTCCGCAAGATTTGCACCCTTACCACCCAGCAGCGCTTTCATGCTGCCCTCGCCATCGGCGGTACCACCGCCGAAATGATAAACTATCTTATTCATAATATAAAAAAGTATGCGACAAAACGTAATGTTTGTCTGATAGGGTAACACACAACACCCCCCTTCCGTCAAGCGCTATGTCCGTACATCATGCGGGTATGACACGGGGGAAAATGTTATTGCACGCAGCGCCTATGCCGGAAGAGCAAGAACGACAAATCGGAAGTTGAAGGGGTGATGGTGGAAAAATTTTGCGAGCCGCAGGCGAGCGGAATTCAGAGCCCGGAGGGGCGCCATATAATAGTCGCGGTGGCCAGCCACGGCGTAGCAAGCGAGCAAAGCGAGACGCGAAGACGGGAGCCCCGCAAGGGGCGGCCTGTGAGGGCGTAGAAAGCGAAGACTCGAAGCCCCAAACCCCGGGAAAAGGCCACAAAAACAAATGCGAACCCCGGAAGGGGTGGCATATAATGCGCGGACCGGAGCGAAGCGACGTTCCGCGCTGGTGGGCGCGTGTTTTGTTTGTGCGTTAATATCCCATTGATAACGCGATGTCATAAGACGAATTGCGGCATGCGGGATTTCTTCGCACTTACGTGCTCCGGGCGGGTTATGCCACCCGCATACCGTCTCGGCA
>CAJGCY010000211.1 GCA_904501955.1 uncultured Akkermansia sp.
AATTTGCGGGGAATGGATGGGGCACGACTGCTGTCGGCCTCCTCAGCTCCGCTTCGTCGGACTCCAATACCTTTTTTCGCTTATACCCAAGGTTACGCTGCTGACGCAGCTCCACCTTGGGCTATTACACTTTCGCCCCGCTTTGCGGGGCTTCGAATTCCGCTCGCTTCGCTCGCCAACTCCCGATTTATCGCGCAGGAGAGTCTGATTGGAAGCCCCCGCAAGAAAAAAGCCCGCAACGCTTGGGTTGCGGGCTGAAAATGGGGAGGTTGAAAGAAAAGCGCTTTAAGCGTAGGCGGATTCCACACGCTGTGCCACATCGGCGTAGCCGTAGTCCACCTCGTAAATGACCTTGAAGCTTTCCAGCGCCTTCTCCTTGTTGCCGGCGGACTCGTAAAGGCAGCCGATCATGTAGAGGATTTCCTTCTTGGTGTCGTCCATGGCGATGAGCTCCTTGTCGGCATCCTCCAGCTGGCGGATGGCCATATCCGTCATGTTCTTGGCAGCGTAGCACTTGCCGAGCATGAGCATGGCCTTGATGCGCAGGTTCGGGTTGGTGCGGGCGCGCTGCAGGGCGGGTATGGCCTCGCTCTGCATGCCGGCATCGAACAGCGCCTGACCGTACTTGAACTGCAGCTGGGCGTCTGTCGGGTTCGCTTCCACGCGGGCGCGGGCGTCTTCCACCACGGCCATGGCCACCTCTTGCTTGCGGGCGTTGTAGGCGGCAAGCGCTTCCTCATTGGTGGGATCAGCCGCCAGCACTTGCTCGTAGTAGGCAAGCTCGGCGTTGAGGGCTTTCTCATGCATTTCCATGGCTTTGTCGTTGATGGAAACGTCTGCCCCGCCGCTCAGCTGGTAGGCATAAGCGTAGAAGGAGTAGGAGTTGGCGTAGTCCTCCATCTGCTCGTAGATGGAGGCGATGTCCTTCACCACCTGGAGGTTGGCGTTATCCAAGGCGTACTGCTCGGAGAGCTGAGCGAGGCGCTGCTCCATCTCCGCACGGGTGAGGCCCATCTTGTCAGCGCTTTCCAAATCCGTGGTAGCGTTGGCGTTCTTCATCTTGGTGCGGAAGTCACCGGAGCCCTCCCAGTTGCCCTTCTTCATGGTAGCCTTGGCAGAGCAATCTTTCTCACCGCGCTGGGCGATGGCGTCCGTGCGGTCGATTTGCAGCACGCGGCGGTAGGCATCCGCAGCCTCAGAGAACTGCTCGTTCTTGATGTAGTGGTTGGCCAGCATGTGCAGGTGCTTTTTCGGGTTCGGCTGGCCCTGGCAAATGGTCTCAATGGCGAAGGCTGCAATCTCGGGCAGCCCGAGGTCGTTCGCCGCGTGGAACAGCGCCTCGTTAGCCGTTACGGAGTAGGGGTCTTTCTCCAAATCGTCTTCCACGCCGGTCAGCACGCTCTCCGGGTCTTTGCGGGAGGTGGTCAAACGCATGCCACCGAACAAGGAGGAGCGGCGTCCGGCGTCCGGCGTGCTCTTGATTTCACAGGCGCGCAGCACCTTGCGGCCTTCCAAGAATCCCGGTGCGCGTTTGATGAGCGTGCGCAGGATGCTCACGGCGTATTTGTAATTTTTTGCGGCTACGGCCTGCTGGGCTTTCACCCAAAGAGAAGCCTCCGCGGCCGGCAGCTGTCGTTCGTTGATAATGCTGATACTCATAAGCGTGTGTAAGAAAATTGCCCGCTGTAGCCCGTGCGTGTGCGGTGCGCGGACTCATTGCGTTCACCTTATATACCACATCTTTTGCGTGATTTCAACCTTGTTTTTTCAAAAAATTATGGCAAAATAGCCTCCATGATGAGGATAGATGCCATTTTGAGCCGTTTCGGGTATTGCTCTCGCCGTGAGGCGGCACTGTGGGTGAAGCGCGGGCGCGTCACCGTGCAAGGGGTGCCCGTAAAATCCGCCACGGTGAAGGTGAACCCGGCGGAGCTTATGGTGGACGGCGAGCCCGTGGAGTTTGTGAATGGTCTCTACATTGCCCTCAATAAGCCCTTGGGCTGCACCTGCAGCCACAAAGAGCAGGGGGAGCTCGTGTATGATTTGCTGCCGCAGCACTGGCTGAACCGCAGCGGTGGCGTCAGCACGGTAGGCCGGTTGGATAAGGAGACCTCCGGGCTGCTGCTGCTGACGGATGACGGCGCCTTCGTGCATGCGCTCACCAGCCCCAAGCGCCATGTGCCGAAGGTGTATGAGTTTGAGACCTCCGCCCCCATCCCGGCGGAAGCCGTGGCGCTTTTTGCCTCCGGTGAGTTTATGCTGCAAGGGGAGACTACCCCGTGCCTGCCGGCGCAGCTGAGCATTACCGCACCGTGTGCCGGCACGCTCACCCTGCATGAGGGACGCTACCACCAGGTGCGCCGCATGCTGGCTGCCGTGGGCGCCCCCGTGGTGGTGCTCACGCGAACGGCCATCGGCCCGCTGCGCTTGGCGGACCTCAACCTTGCCCCCGGGGAATGGGCGGAAATTGACCCCGCTCTCTTCTCATGAGTTTCGATATGCCCATAGCTGTGCAGGCGGATTTTACCGTTCTGTATGAGGATGCGGATGTGCTGGTGGTGGATAAAGCCGCCCCCTTGCTCATGCACCCCACCGGCGTGAAAAACGAGCCCACGCTTTGGCACGGTGTGTGCGAGCTGCTGGCGTATGAGCTTGCCTGCGGCGGGCAGGTCTCACTGGTGAACCGACTGGACCGCGAGACGAGCGGCATCACCATCATCGCCAAGAATGCTGCCTCCGCCAAAGAGCTGGGCAAAGCCATGCAGCGCCGCGATATGCGGAAGGAATACCTGGCGCTCGTTCGCGGTTGCCCGCTGTGGGATTCCGCCTGCTGCGCCGAGCCTATTTTGCAGATGGAGCAGGTGGCACACACCCGCATTCACGTCCGCCAGTGCTGCCACCCCCTCGGCAAGCCCTGCCGTACGGATTTTGAGGTGCTGCAGCGTGTGCCCTCGCGCGCTCACTTGCCCGCCATGGCGCTGCTGCGCTGCCGCCCGCTCACCGGCCGCATGCATCAAATCCGCGTGCACCTCGCTCACCTCGGCTTCCCCATCATCGGTGATAAAATTTACGGCGGTGATGAGCAAAATTACCTCGATTTCATTGAAACAGGCTGGACCCCCGCCCTCGAGCAGCGCCTCTTCCTCCCCCGCCACGCCCTCCATGCCTCCGCCCTCAGCTTCCCCCTCCGCGAGCAGATGATTACCGTCACCTCCCCCCTCCCGGAGGATATCGCTGCGCTGCTGCAGTGCACCCCCCATCCGCATTGAAGGGGTGATTTGTAACACTCATTCACTCGGAGCGAGGGACTTCAGTCCCTCTTATGGATTGAGCCCCGCGCGTATTTGTGGGACTGAAGTCCCATGCTCCGATAGATTCTGTTGCTCACCGAATTCCGATTTGCCGCGCACGTTTTGACTCATCCGCAGCCCCTCAAATGCTTTTTGGGGGCTGATTGACGCGCCGGAATGCGCAAAAATTAACTTTTCCGTATAAATTTAGGCAGAAAATGAAGAATTTGCTTGCAATTTTGCCGTAACCGTGTTACAAGGGAAACGGATATTGAACAACCAATCCGCATTTACAACCATGAAGAAATCCATTATTCTTGCTCTCGCTCTTGTAGCACCCGCCTTCGGTAAGGGTGTTGAGACCGTAGTTCCCGTAACCGTAGTAGAGACCACCACTACCGCCGATTGGGCAGTAGAGGCCGGCCCGACCTACCA
>CAJGCY010000212.1 GCA_904501955.1 uncultured Akkermansia sp.
ATATCCCATTGATAATGCGATGTCATAAGACGAATTGATGCATACGGGATTTCTTCGCACTTACGTGCTCCGGGAGGGTTATGCCACCCGCATACCGTTTCGGCAAGCCTCAACGGTTCGCGGGTTCGGATTTGTTTTTTTTACCCATTTCCTAGGGCTTACGCCCTAGGCTAAGTTAGGTCACCCGCTGACGCGGGTTCTAAATTAGGCTCGCTTACGCTCGCAAAAATTCCCCCACCATCACCCCTTCAACTTCCGATTTATCGAGTTGGGGGTGCGGGGAATCATTGTTCCGTTTTGCGGTACTCGGAGCGGGTGCGGGTCAGTTCCGCCATGGCTTCACCGAGCAGGAAGAACGAGCCGCAAATGAGCGTATGCGGGGGGAGGGAGGCCAGCGCCTCCGCCATGGTGGCAGGCATGGTGAGAGGGGCGGCGGAATGCGCTCGCACCTTTTGCGCCATCTCCGCCGGCGGTAGAATGCGCGGTGACTGCACGGGGGGCAGCACCCACTCCTCCACAATGGGGGAGAGCAGCTGCAGCACTTCATCCAAAGCCTTGTCCGCCGAGCCGGCATAGATGCAGCGGGCTTTCTGCTCACCATAGGTAGCCTGCCACGTATCTACCAGCACACGGATGGCGGGCGGGTTATGCGCGCCGTCCATAATCACGGCGGGGGCTACCTCCTCAAAACGCCCGGGCCAGCGGGTGTCGGCCAGACCGCGGGCAATCTCCTCCTCAGAGGCGAGGAAATGCGGCAGCGCGCGCAGGGCAGCCAGGGCAAGGGCGGCATTGCGGCGCTGGAAGGCGCCGTGCAGCCCCAGCGGCAGCTCACACTCCTCGGCAATAATGCGGTAGTCCGTATCCATGCGCAGGGCGGCCTCATGCAGGGCGCGCACGGCCTCCGGCTGCTGAGGGGCGCTGAGGGCGGGGCGGTGCCAGGCAAAGATGGCAGCCTTCTCCGCCGCGATGTCGTAGAGCGTTTCACCGAGGTACTGCGTGTGATCCAGCCCGATGGGGGTGAGCACAGCCACATCCTTAGGCACGGCATTGGTGGCATCCAAACGGCCACCCATGCCGGTCTCCAAAATAATGATATCCACCCCACGCTCCGCAAAGTAGAGCATGGCAATGGCAAGCACCAGCTCGAAGAAGGTGGGCGGGGTTTCCCACGCCGCAACGGTATCTTTCACCTTGCAAATGAGGCGTGCAGCGTCCGCATCCGGGATTTGCTCACCGTTCACACGAATGCGCTCATTGAAGCGCACGAGGTGGGGTGAGGTGAACAAGCCGGTGCTGTAGCCTGCGGCGCGAGCCACGCTTTCCGCAAAGGCGCAGGTGGAGCCCTTGCCGTTGGTACCGGCTACGTGAATGACGCGGGCACGCGGGTAGAGCACACCGCAAGCCTGCAACAGGCGGGTAATGCCCTCCAGCCCCAGCTTGATGCCGAACATCTGCGTGGAATACAACCAATCAAGAGCGCTGCTGTATGATAACATGTGTGTGAATGCGGGCGGGTGGTGGTAGATTGTAAGACGGCTCGCCCCCCCTTAGCGATAGGAGGCGAGCCTTGCTTATATCATCAATTTAAGTTCAAAAAAATCAAACATCAGAACGGGATGTCATCCTCTTCCTCCTGCGGCATGGGGGCAGGTGCCTGCGGAGCCGGGGCGGACTGCTGGTAACCACCGCCACCGTTGCCGTAATTGCCACCGCGCTGGTAGCCACCACCGCTGTTGCCGTAGTTGCCACCACCTTGCTGGTAGCCACCGCCACTGTTGCCGTAGTTGCCGCCGCCGTTACCGTAGTTGCCGCCACCCTGCTGGTAGCCGCCACCGCCGTTGCCGTAGTTGCCACCGCGCTGGTAGCCACCACCGCTGTTGCCGTAGTTGCCACCGCCCTGCGGGGCGCCATCACGGCCACCGAGCAGCTGCAGGTTCTCCGCGATGATGCGAATGCGGCTGCGGCGCTGGCCGGTCTGCTTGTCTTCCCAAGTATCCATCTGCAAGCGGCCCTCAATGAACACGGGGCGCCCCTTGCTCAGGTACTGTGCGGCAACCTCGCCGGTACGTCCCCAGCAGGTAACATCCAAGAAAGTGGTTTCTTCGCGGCGCTCGCCCTCGTTCGGGCCACTGCTAACGCGGTTCACTGCCAAACGCAGTTCCGTCAATGAATTGCCGCGGGGGGTAGTGCGAACCTCCGGGTCTGCCGTAAGGTTGCCGATGAGCATGACTTTGTTGAGATTAGCCATATCTTCAGGTATCTATCTGTATAACGTTGCTATTGAGTCGAGAATCCCGCAGAGCACCTTTACCATAGGGCCGGCACCTGCAGGAAGAATGTTTAGGTCTTCATTCTACCTGCTCCATCCCCCCTTTGACAAGCACAAAAATTCGCCCGCACGCATTTTTTTTGCTTTTTGCGATGTGGGCACTTCTCACAAGTCATCTCGCGCCCGATAAATCGGAAGTCAGCGGGAAAATTTGCAACATTCATTCACTCGGAGCGAGTGACTTCAGCCCCTCTTACGGATTATCCGTGCGCGTATTTATGGGACTAAGGTCCCACGCTCCGATATCCCCCCCTTCAACCGCCGATTCGTCACGCTGCGCAAATAGACGGCGCGGATGTCAAAAATCTTGACAATACGTGGCATATAGGGCAGAATGACCACATGAACGAGCGCATATACTTTTACTTGGGAGAAGACCGCAAAAAGCCGATGGGCCCCGTGAGCGCCGCAGAGCTGGCGCAAATGCTGCAAATGGACTATGTGACGGAAGATACGGAGATTGCCACCCTGGGCTCAGATAAGTGGATTCAGGTAAAAGACCTGATGGCAGCATACGCGGCAGAGCTGGCAGCACTGCCCACCACCCCGGGGCAAGCAATGCCCGGCATGCCCGCAGAGTTACCTCCCATGCCCACCTTCATCCCCACAGCTGCAACTGCTTATGAGGAAGTGCCGGAGAGCGCCGGCGCCTGCCCCGACTGTGGCAATGAGGTAGCGCTGCACGGCAAGCCGGAGGTGCCGGAGTTTTGCCCGCACTGCAACTTCACCCTGCGCGCGGAGAACCCCTCCTCCCTGTGGCAGTGGTTCAAAGTAGCCATGAAAAAGAGTTTTGTATGGCAAGGCCGTGCTACGCGCATGGAGTTCTGGGGCTTCTACATGTTCTCCTGCATTATTTCCATGGTGCTTTCCATGGGATTGAGCGTGGCACAAATCCCCTTCACTCTTGAGTATGAATTGAAGGGAAATTCTGATTACTTACTGCAAGCCTCATACTGGGAAAGCACCGGCGGCATCCTGCAAATTCTCCAGCTCGTGGTGGGCTTCATCTTCATCTTCCCGACCATTTCCGTGGCTGTACGCCGCATGCATGATCTGGGTAAAAGCGGGGTGTTCATCGGCATCTTTGTTGCGGTGATGGTGGGCTTTTACGGCTCTATTGCAGCGCTTTTTTACCAACTTGTGGAATCCCATGACACGGCTTCCATAGGCACGTGGGTATTGTTGATACTGGGGCTCGGCGCTGCGATTATCGGCATGGGCATTCGCCTGCTCATCTACTGCTGCCGTGACAGCCAGCAGGGGCGTAACCAATACGGCCTTTCCATCAAATACCCCTGCAAGTAACAAGACATGCGGGCGCCACACCAACCCATCTTCATCCTC
>CAJGCY010000213.1 GCA_904501955.1 uncultured Akkermansia sp.
GCATTGTTTCAAAATGCCGCAAACACCAAAAACACGCGCCCACCCCGGCTCGGAGCTCCGCTTCGCTACGGTCCTCGCCATTATATGTCGGCCTACGCTGCGTCGCTTCGCTCCGTCGCTCCGGGCTCAATTTTCTTTTTTACGCTACCCCGGGGTTCCGCCCCTTACGGGGCTCCACCGCCGGGCTATTTTATAGCGCCCCTCCGGGGCTCAAATCTAGGCTCGCTTACGCTCGCAAAAATTCCCCCACCATCCCCCCTTCAACTTCCGTTTTATCGGGCTGTGCGTGGAGGGTGGATGGGCATCTTGCAACGCCCCTGAAAAGAAGCCGTCCCCACCTGCTCGGGAGCGGGTGAGGACGGCGGAAGCGCTTATTGTAATCAGCTCAGATTACAGCAGAGAGAAGGCCACGTTGAGACCGGCGGTCACAATGGAGACCATGCTCATCAGCTTGATAAGAATGTTCAGAGAGGGACCGGAGGTATCCTTGAAGGGGTCACCCACGGTGTCACCCACAACGGAGGCGTCGTGGATGGGGGTGTGCTTGCCGCAGAAGGAAGCGTCACCCGTCTCGATGTACTTCTTGGCGTTATCCCAAGCACCACCGGAGTTAGCCATGAACACGGCGAGCACGAAGCCACCGGCAAGACCACCGGCCAGCAGACCGAACACACCGGCTACACCCATGAGCAGACCCGTTGCAACGGGAACCACCACGGCGATGAGGGAGGGGATAACCATCTCACGCTGAGCACCCTGAGTGGAGATGCCCACGCAGCGAGCGTAGTCAGCCTTCTTGCGGCCCTCGAATACGTCCTTGTCGCTCAGCTGGCGACGAACCTCCTCCACCATGCTCTTGGCGGCACGGCCCACGGCGTTCATGGTCAGACCGCAGAACAGGAAGGAAAGCATGGCACCGATGAAGATACCGAGCAGAACCTTGGGGTTCATGAGGTTTACCTCGAAGGCGTTCATGAAGTCAGCGATGTTCATCTTAGCTACATCGGCGCTCTTCAGAACAGTTTCACCGAAGTAGCTGGTCTTGAAGCTCTCACCGTAGTTAAGAGCAGCAATCTTAATCTCCTCGATGTAGGAGGCAAGAAGAGCCAGAGCGGTGAGGGCGGCGGAGCCGATGGCGAAGCCCTTACCGGTAGCAGCGGTGGTGTTACCCAGGGCGTCCAGAGCGTCCGTGCGGGAGCGCACGTCGTCACCCAGGGCGCTCATCTCAGCGTTACCGCCGGCGTTGTCGGAGATGGGACCGTATGCGTCCGTGGCCAGCGTGAGACCGAGGGTGGAAAGCATACCCACAGCAGCGATGCCGATACCGTAGAGACCGTCAGCCATGTTAGCAGCGGTGAAAGCGCACTCACCTGCAGCGCAGAGGTAAGCGCCGATGGTGCCGAGCACGATGAATACTACCGGCCAGCAGGTGGAAATCATACCCACGCCGATACCGGAGATGATAACCGTAGCGGGACCGGTGGTGGCGTTCTCAGCGATGAACTTCACCGGCTTGAACTCGAAGGAGGTGTAGTACTCCGTCACCTTGCCGATGGCGATACCCACCACAAGGCCGATCATGATAGAGCCCCAGATGCCGAGCCAGTTCTCGATGCCGAGAACGTAAAGGATGCCGGCGGAGGCAGCGGCGATAAGAACGCCGGAGAAGTTGATGCCCTTGTTCAGAGCAGCCATGAGCTGGCTCTGGGTTGCACCGGGCTTGGTGCGCACCATGTACACACCGAGGATGGAAAGGATAGCGCCTACGGCACCGATGATCATGGGAGCCATCACCATCTTGAGACCCATGTCGTAGTCATTGGCGGCAGCGGCTACGGCAGCACCGAGAGCAGCCGTGGCAAGAATGGAACCGGCGTAAGACTCATAAAGGTCAGCACCCATGCCGGCTACGTCACCCACGTTATCGCCCACGTTGTCAGCGATGGTGGCGGGGTTACGAGGATCGTCCTCGTTGAAGTGGTACTCCGTCTTACCCACAAGGTCAGCGCCTACGTCAGCAGCCTTGGTGTAGATACCACCGCCCACACGGGCGAAGAGGGCCTGCAGAGAGGCACCCATGCCGAAGGTAAGCATCACCGTGGTGATGTGTACCAACTTGTCCACACCGCTGTAGTCGCCCAGCAGAGAGGTGTGCTCCAAGATAAGATACCAGGCAGAAATATCGAGCAGACCGAAGCCCACAACCGTCAGGCCGAGCACGGCGCCGGAGCGGAATGCAAGCTGAAGACCCTTGTTCAGACCGTCCTCTTTGTCACGGCAAGCCTGAGCCACACGACCGGAGGCGTAGGTAGCCGTCTTCATGCCGATGAAACCGGCAAGACCGGAGAAGATACCACCGGTAAGGAAGGCAACGGGTACGATGTTGTTCTGCAGGCCGTACCAGGCCATCACGGCGAATGCGATTGCAATGATTACGAAGAAGATAGCAACAACTTTGTACTGCTGCTTGAGGTAGGCCATGGCGCCTTCGCGCACGTAGCCCGCAATCTCCTTCATGCGGTCGTTACCTTCGTCAGCCTTCTTCATGTCGAAGAAGAACTTGGCTGCAAACAGCAGCACAAGCACGGAGGCAACAGGAACGATCCAGAATAATGTATTGGGGTCCATTTGTCTGTTATTTGTTACTTGTTAAGGTGCTTTCGCGAGAAAAGCGCGGTATTCTACACCTCGAACCCCGTTTTGGCAACCCCAAATTTTCGGATTTTTAATGAATTTTTGCAAATTTATCAAAATTTAGCGCACGTACGCGTGCGTACGTGCGCCTGAATAGCGGTTATTTAGGGAGCGCGGCGTATTACAGCAAGGCGCGCACGGCATCCTTCAGCGCTTCGCTGCCGAAGAACTCGTTTTCCACCAAGAATTTGCCGACTTTGCTCACACGGGGCTTCACGGAGAACATGGTGATAACCAGCTTCTGGCCGAGGCGCTGCTGCGTTTCGGCATCGCACTTGGTGAGCACCTTCACCTGCCCCTGCAGGTCCATCATGCGCGGAGCAAGCACCATGAGCTTCTCGGCTGCGATGTCTGCCGTGTCCTCATCCTTCACGCTCTCCAGCACCTCCACCATTTCCGTCATGGCGGCGCAAAGCTCATTGATGGCCGTCTCGGCCTCCACGGCGGGGGAAACGGCGGCGGGGTCTGCCACCACTTCCTGAGCCATGGCTACGGGAGCACCCAGCAGCATGGCAATCGTCAGTACATTCTTCATGTTTGTATGCGTTTAATGGTTGTATTCCGACAACACCGCATGTTGTCTACTTGTTACAATACCAAAGCCACCCCCGAATGTCAATGAGGATGTGCCCACGTTCGTAAACAGCTCGATAAATCGGAAGTTGAAGAAAAGATTGCGAGCCGTAGGCGAGCGGAATTCTGAACCCGCGTCAGCGGGTGACCTAACTTAGCCTAGGGCGTAAGCCCTAGGAAATGGGTAAAAAAACAAATCCGAACCCGCGTACCGATGAGGCTTGCCGAAACGGTATGCGGGTGGCATAACCCTCCCGGAGCACGTAAGTGCGAAGAAATCCCGTATGCATTAATTCGTCTTATGACATCGCATTATCAATGGGATATTAACGCACAAACAAAACACGCGCCACCCC
>CAJGCY010000214.1 GCA_904501955.1 uncultured Akkermansia sp.
CGCTCACACGGCCGGTGGGCGTGAGGCGCAGGAAGGTATCCAGCGTGGTATCCCCCGCAAGCTGCAGCACAGCGCCGGCATTCAGCAGCAGCCCCGCGGAGTCGAAACGCTCCCACGGCTCCAACAAAGCGGGGGATTGCACCGAGCTAATGTTCACACCGGCAGGCAGCTCCAAGGTGGCGAAGGAGGGGACCTCCACCCAGTCATTCAGCCACAGGGTGGCGCCTGCCAAAGAGTCCGCCACATAAACGCGCACGGGTTTGCTGCCGCTGTACTCCGCAGCCTGCTCCAGCGCCCAAGAGAGAGAGCCCTCCCCCTCCGTTGCCGTGGAGGTGATGCAGATATCATACGTGGCGCTCCACTCCGACAGCACGGAATCAATGCGCACATACTCCGCGTACTCCCCGAAGCGGGAGAGAATCTCCGCCATATCCGTGGTGCCCCAGTAGTTACCGGAGAGGTTGATGGTGGTGCCGGGCTCCGAATACCAATCTTCCACCGCCCAATGGATGGCGGAGAAATCGCAATCGCTCGCGGAAAAAGAAGCCTGACTCTCCAGGCAGATGGTGGCAGCCCCATAGCAGCCGGTGAGGCTCATGCTGCCGAAGTTCATATATCGAGCGCCGGAAAAATCCACGTTCTCCATGTAACCGTCCAGAATGCTCACATAGGTATTTTTACCCAAGGCGGTGTCTACCAGCTCCAAGTATACGGTTGCGTCGGTATCAATCAAAGCATTATCCACAAAAGGAATGCCCTGCACCGTGTAAGAAATCGGGCTGCCGCCCGCGCCGGGCTCACAATCTTCGAGGTATATGTTATTGATGGCAGCGGAGGCAAAGCCCGCGGGGAGTAGCTCCTGCAAGCCGTCAGCCGTCAGCAAGGTGTAGCCCGCGGCGCCGTATATATCCAACCCGAACACGGCATCCGGGTGGGTAACCACGTAGCTATCCGCCGGCAAAAAGTCGATGGGAGAGCAACCGTCCCAATTATCCAAGCCCACGCACACCGCATAGGGCGCGGCAAAACGGATACCGCTGCCCTGCACGGTGGCTTCCGAGCCAAGGTAAAGCGTGCCCTCCAGCGTGAGGTCCTCCGCCACCAGCGTGCCACCGTAAAGAGCAAGAACGTAGTCACTTGCAACACCACCGGTGCCCCAAGGAGACGAACAAAGGGTGACACCCTTACCGCAGCGCAGCACGCTTTCATCAAACACAGTGAGGTCATTCACGTGGAGTGTAAGGCCCGCCTCCAGCACCAGCTCCCCCTCCACCAAGGGCTGCACAAAATGCAGGTACTTGCAGCCCTCCGGCGTGTGCGCCTCCACAAACTTGCGCGTGAGGGTGAAGCTCTCACCGACATCCACCACAAAATCCATGCACATGGCATAGGCATCCGGGTGGGTGCAAGTGTAGTCCCAGTGCGCGGGCAAGGTGGTATCCAAGCTGAAGCCAAAGGGGCATGCCGCCGTGAGCTGCACTTGGTTGAGCTGCCAGGCATCCTCCTCTGCATCACTCCCGTAATAATTAAGCGTTACGCCGATGGCGCAGCTGTCCGCATAAATGGCGCCACCCTCATATACCACGATGTCGGAGTACGGCTCCGTGCCACACAACTCACTACCGGGGTAAAGCACCAGCTGCGCATCCTCACACAGAACCAAACAGCCATCCACCTGCAGCGTAACGCCGGACGGTACTTCCAAACTCACCGCCCATAGTTCCACCGTCTTTTTATCCCCCGGGTAAAGGATCTCATCAGCAGACCGTAGAACAAGCGTTTGACCGGCCAGCGCCGCGGAAATCTTGATTTGCGCAGAATCATACTCCGCCGCCTGAGCCAAAGCCCAAGCCAATGAGCCCTCACCGCTCTCTGCACAGGTATCGACCGTTAACACCACATCATAAAACATGGTATCATTTTAACGCCTACCCCCGACTTTTCAAGTTAAAAAGAGAAAAAACAGCGAATTTTCGGGAGCATGCACCGGATCTACGCGATAAATCGGAAGTTGAAGGGGTAATGGTAGGGCCTTAATTCTTCCGGGCGCGGCGCTTTTCTATAAAGCACAGGATCAGGTGAATCAGGCACACAGGTATATAGACGTATAAGAAGGTCACCACCCCCATCCAAAACACTACCATGCCATGAGCCATGCGGTGAAGATACGGATCATTCGGGAGATAGCTTTCCCAACCGATACTACAGATACCCCACGTCAGCAGCAGCGCAAAAACCAGCCCCAGCACTTGCAGCAAACTCCCGCGCTTGGTGCGCACCGGGATGAGCAAAGGCCCGAATACTAGGAGCAGCATCAATCCCCCTAACTCAAGGTCTTCCCACAGTACACTCCAATCCGGGTGATGCACCGCATAAAACCTGACCACCACGCACACCAAGTTGCAAAGGAACAAAGCCGGCAACAACCACCGCACAAAACGACGGCGTGGCAACACGCAGGCAGGCAGATTATTTTGAGTATCGGTCGATTCCATATCCGACAGATTATCAAATGACAGAAAAATAGCAAGATTTTTTTGCCACCGGTATCATCTGGCGGGAAATAAGCTTGCAAAGGCGCGAGCGTATGGTAGACTATGGGCATGAAGCCGTTGTATCAAGCCATAGCCGCTGCCGTTGCCCTGCTTATTCCGTCCTGTGCCTACATGCAAACCCACAAGAATGTGGAGGAGTTGGGCAAGGTATATCAAGGAAGTCTGTTGGAGAAAGGGGGCATGAGCCTGCACAGTCGCGGCGGGCAATGGTACATCGGCGCCCCGGCCACCAAGCTGCAAAAACGCTACCCCATCATTCACGATTCCGTGCTGCTGACGGGTGACAACGAGCCCACTTACCGTGCGGTGAGCAGTGGCAATACGCAGCAGCAAACATACTATTTCCCGATTTCTTCCGGCACGGCTACCTGCCTGATGCGTGACGACGGCTATGCCAACTTGGCGGATTTGGCGGAAGAAATCCGCAGCAGCAGGACCGCCCCCCTCTCCGCCCTGCCCGGTAGCACCCGCCACGCCATCCGCGCGCAGCTGCATGCCCCCAAGGGTAGTGTGCCCCTCATCAATGAGCAGAATGTGCCCCGCACCGGCCTCGTAAACCAAGCCCTCAGCAAGGTGGATTTTGCCCTGGTGGACATCCCCGGCACCATTGTGTACAATGTAGCCATCCCCTTCATGGCTCCCTTCGTTTTCTTCAGTGATTTCACCGACGAGGCGTCTGATTTCCAATGAATTGTAATACTTATTCACAAAATTTGTTAATAAGTATGTGAATAAGCGTGTCAATAACACTGTGAATAAGTATATGTTCACTTTTTCCGCCTGTTACTCGCAATGTTATCCACAATGCAACAAAAGCGGTAAATAATGGCAATAAAAGGCTTGCGGTACTTATTCACGTTATTCACAGGGTATAAGATGATGAATTTTTAAATTTAAATTCTTTAGTATTCTAGTCAGGTAGCGCAAGGGAGCAAAGGGCGCAGCGCTTGACAGGGCATAACACCGTGATACAATACAGCGCAGATGCAAACATACTCGATAGACCAGGACAGCCTTTGGATGTCACGCGCACTGGAGCTCGC
>CAJGCY010000215.1 GCA_904501955.1 uncultured Akkermansia sp.
CCCAGCGTGCGCGCCCCCCGTGCCCAATGCGACAAAACCGCCTACCGCACCCGCATGAAGTGGGTGGTGGAGACCACCCCCGGCGTGCTGCCGGTGCAGGCGGATGTGAGCGAGATTGTGGTGCAGGATGGCCGCGTGGCGGGCGTGGTAACCACGTGGGGACAGCGCTTTGCCGCGCGTACGGTAGTGCTGTGCAGTGGCACTTTCATGCGCGGCTTGCTGCATGTGGGCATGGACCACCTGCCCGGTGGGCGTTTGGGTGGGGCTCCGAGCGGTATTTCTGCCAGCTTAGAGCGCCTCGGCTTCCCCTTAGAGCGATTCAAGACCGGCACCTCTCCGCGCATCAAGGGCAGCTCGATTGATTTTTCCGCCCTTACCATGCAGCCGGGGGATGAGCCTCCGCCCTTGTTCAGCAATGAGTCACGCACCGTGCTGCACCGCGAAACGGAGCCCCACTGCACGCTGAACTGCTTTGCGGATGCGGATTTTGAGCTGCAGCAGCTTGCCTGCGCTACCACCTACACGCACGAGGGCACGCACGACATCATCCGCGAGAACCTGCACACCAGCCCCCTCTTCGGCGGCGTGATTGAGGGCACCGGCCCCCGCTATTGCCCCAGTATTGAGGACAAAGTGGTGCGCTTTGCGGAGAAAGACCGCCACCAGATTTTCATTGAACCGGAGGGGCGCAGCACGGATGAGTTCTACCTGAACGGTCTCTCCTCCAGCCTGCCCTACACCGTGCAGGAGCAGATTGTGCACAGCATACCCGGCTTGGAGCGTGCGGAGCTCATCCGCCCCGGCTATGCCGTGGAATACGACTTTGTGCCGCCCACGGAGCTGCTGCCCACGCTGGAGACCAAGCGCGTGCGCGGGCTCTACTTTGCCGGGCAGATTAACGGCACCAGCGGCTATGAGGAGGCCGCCGGCCAAGGCCTGATGGCCGGTGCGAATGCCATGCTTGCCCTGCGCGGGGAAGAGCCGCTCATCCTCCGCCGCGATGAAGCCTACATCGGCGTGATGATAGATGACCTCATCACCCGCGGTACGGATGAGCCCTACCGCATGTTCACAAGCCGCGCGGAAATGCGCCTGCTGCTGCGCCAAGACAACGCGGATTTGCGCCTTTCCCCCATGGCGGCACGCATAGGCCTGCTCTCGGCAGAGCGCGGCGCGGCGGCATCCTCGCGCTTGAGCGCCATAGAGCAAGGCGTGCAGCGCACCCACCGCGAGAAGGTGGACGGCATCTCCCTGAACCTCTGGCTGCGCCGCCCGGAGAACGACTGGCGGCAACTACCCCCGCACCTGCTCGCCCTATACCCGGCGGAGCTGTGGGAGCCCATCGCCATCGAGGTGATATTCGCCGCGCACATCGACCGCATGCGCGTAGCTGCGGAGCGCATGCAGCGCCAAGAGGATAAACGCATACCGGCGGATTTTGATTATGACTCCATACCGGCCATGAAGACGGAAGCCCGCCAGCGCTTTGCCCGAGTGCGCCCCACTACCATCGGCCAGGCAGCCCGCATCCCCGGCATCACCCCGGCGGATATCGCCCTGCTCCTCGTGAAGCTCAAAACACGCTGAGCCCATACGCAAAGCATGTTTTGCAGGAGCGGGAGAGCCAATAAGCCATCGCTCCGGCAAATCGGAAGTTGAAGGGGAGTTTGTAACATTCATTCACTCGGAGCGGGGGACTTCAGTCCCTCTTATGGATTAGCCCCCGCGCGTATTTGTGGGACTAAAGTCCCATGCTCCGATAGATTTTGTTGCTCGCCAAATTCCGATTTATCGGACACGGAGGACTTATTAGAAGTTGCCAAGTAATATGAATGAAATATGTAACATTTTGCGCTTGCCATAAGGGGGTAGCATGTGATACAATCCGCGCGCGGGAAACGCAACCCGCAAGGTGAATACAATGAAGAAGTACTCTCTCCTCATAACAGCCATCATGGCATTGCTGCTGATGGCGGGCGCGGGGTTCTCCGTTGCAATGGCAGACGCAGAGTCTGCTACGCCGGCGGTTGCCCCGAATCTTCCTGAAAATGCTGAGCAGGCTGAACCGGCCCCGCAACAGAGCGATGACGCTGCGGTGGAGCCTGCCTCTACGGAGCCCGTCGCTGCGGAAGATGAAGGAGACAGCGGCGAGCCTGAAATCGGCCAAATGGACATCTCCACCCTGGAGGGCAAGGTGCTGGGTGTGCCCCAAGGCACCGTGCAAGATGTTCACATTGAGAAAGCCTACCCCAAGCTGACCCTGCAGCGCCACAACTTTGAGGCGGACATGATGCTGGCGCTCGAGCGCGGCATGTGCGACGCCTGCGTGATGGATGACGTCATTTGCTACGCCTTGGCCCGCAAAAAGCCCATCATCAAGCTGTACGAGGATGAGAACCTGCCCATCAACTACATGGGTATGGCCTTCACCAAGAACGAGAAAGGTGAGGAGCTGAGCCGCGAGTTCAACAAGTTCCTCGGTGAGCTGAAGGAGAGCGGCGAGCTGGAGGAGATTTGCACCAAGTGGATTCACCACTTCGAGACCGCTGAGATGCCGCAGCTGGACATCCCCACGGAGGGCGAGCCCATCGTGGTCGGTATGGAGCCCTGCACGGAGCCCATCGTCTTCATGCGCAATAACGAGATTGTCGGCCTGGATGCCGAGCTCGTGTACCGCTTCGCCGCTTACATCAAGCGCCCCATCCGCATCGAAAACATTGACTACTATGGCTTGCTGACGGCTGTGGCTGCCGCGAAGATTGACATTGCCGCCTCCGGCTTCCTCATCACGGAAGACCGCCGCAAGAGCGTCATTTTCTCTGACTACTACTACGAGAGTAAGTCCATCATCGCCGTGCGCGACGGCGCCGCGGTGGATCCGTACGAGGGCATGAACTTCTTCCAGCGCTTGGCCGTGAGCTTTGAGCGCAACATCATTGAGGAAGAGCGCTATATGCTCATTTGGGATGGCTTGGTCGCCACCTTCCTGATTGCGTTTTTCTCCGTACTGTTCGGCACCATCGTGGGTGCAGCGGTGTGCTACCTGCGCATGAGCCACAACAAAGCCCTGCAGTGGGTGGCTCGCATTTACATTGACGCGATGCGCGGCATGCCCATCCTTGTGCTGCTCATGCTCATGTACTACGTGGCCTTTGCAGGCAGCAGCGTGGAGGCTATTTACGTGGCCATCATCACCTTCTCGCTGAACTTCGGCGCGTATGTGAGCGAGATGTTCCGCACCGCCATCAGCAGTGTGGACCGCGGCCAGTCCGAGGCCGGTATTGCCATGGGCTTCTCCCCCTTCCAGTCCTTCTTCTACATTGTGCTGCCGCAGGCAGTGCGCCGTGTGCTCCCCGTGTACAAGGGCGAGGTAATTTCCCTC
>CAJGCY010000216.1 GCA_904501955.1 uncultured Akkermansia sp.
CATGGGGCAGGTGACGGCAACAGGGGGATTTTCCGCGAGTAAGGTGTGCTCCAGCGCGGTGCACAGGCGGGAGTGCAGGTGTTGCAGGGTGATGTTCTGGCTTTCCGGCAGGCTGTTGGCAGCAAGCAGCAATTGCAACCAGTAGGACACGCAACGGCACTCTTTCAGCGCTGTTTGCAGGTGGTGGATGCGTTCTTGCTTGCCGGAGGCAAATTGCGCATGGGTGAGGCTGCAGCCTACTTGGTCAATGATGTCGAACAGTCGGTTTTTGATGACATCCCGGTCATGGATGGTATCCAAAATAAGAAGCAGACGAGAAGCGAAGCGGATGGAGGCTTGGGTGAGGGGCGTGTTCATGTATGTAATCAGGAGGGGGCTAGAGGTTCAGATGCGGGGCATGGGACGCAGGGGCGGCGCGGTGCGCTGCGGGCGCTCCGGCTCGCGCTGTGAGCCGCCTACATCATGCGCGCCGGAGGTGTCGTACCCGGTCTCGGGGATATAGCGGAAGAGCGCTTGCTGCAGGCCTGCTTTCTGCGCAAAAGCGCCACCGGCAATGCCTGCCACGCGGGCGATTTCCTGCTGCAACTGCGCCTCCAATTGCACGGCGGCGGGGTCTTGTTGGTAATCGGTCGCAGAGTTCGAGCCTGCAAGCTGCTGCTGCTCCGCTGCTATGGTGGAGCTGAGGCGGAGCAGTTGCCCCTGAGCCTGAGCGGCGCTTTGGGTATCCGTAACCCCGCGCAGGAGCTCCAGCAGTTGCCCCTTGTGTGCCCGCACCGTTTCCCAAGTGATGCTTTGTTGCTCCGCCGGGGTGGTAGCTGTCGGTTTTTGGGGGGCAGGGCGGCGGCGGCTTTCGCCCATGGAGATATCCGCCATGGCGGTGGTGGCCGTGGCTGCCAGTAGAATGATGCTGAAAAGGTGGTTCATGGTGGAAGGTGTTTTTTTGGTTTTGTCAGGTTTGCTCTGTGGTGGTGGTGAGTATCTCTACGGCTTTGCCCGCCATCATGAAGCCGAAGGTGCCGGTGATGTGCGTGGCGGAGCCGAAGCCGGAGGCGCAGCCGATGCCGCCTTTTTGCCCCGGGTCGCGCTCGCAGGAGACGGAGCCGTCACATTTGGGGAAGCGCGGTTTCTCCGGTGAGTAGACGCAGGGGATGCCGATGTCCGGGCATTTGTCGAAGAGGGGGAAGGCGTACTCCTTGCGCAGGGTTTTGCGCAGCTGGGAGAGCATGTTGTCACCGTTGGTGCGGGCGAGGTCCGCCATGGAGATGCGTGCGGCATCCACCCTGCCACCGGCGCCGCCGCAGGTGATGATGGGGATGCCGCGCTTGTAGCACTCTGCTATCAGGTGAGCCTTGGGGCGCATGGAATCAATGGCGTCGATAACCACATCCGGCTGTGCATCGAACAGGCGCTCCGGTTTGGAGACGGTGTAAAAGGAAAAGAGGGATTCCACCTGTACCGCCGGGTTGATGAGGCGCAGTCGCTCCTCCATGGCCTCCACCTTAGCGCGGCCGTAGTTACCTTGCAGCGCGTGAATTTGGCGGTTGGTGTTGGTGATGCACAGGTCATCCATATCTTGCAGGATAATGGTGCCCACACCGCTGCGCGCCAGTGCCTCCGCCGCCCAAGAGCCCACGCCGCCGATGCCGACGACTGCCACGCGAGCCTTGCTGAGTTGCTCCGCCCCCTTTACCCCATACAGGCGGGCTATGCCGCCGAATCGTTCCTCATCTATCATAATCCCAATTGAATGTTCGAATTGCCTGCGCCTTGCCCGTTTTGGTATGCGCGTTGATGATAACGCCGCTCACGCGCGCAGGCCAGCCGCCGATGTTGAGCTTGCAGGGCATGGCGGTGATTTGCGCGGTGAGCACATCCGCCGCGTCACGGCCGATGACGCCATCTCGGCTGCCGCACATGCCTACATCCGTGATGGCGGCGGTGCCACCCGGCAGCACGCGCGCATCCGCCGTCTGTACGTGGGTGTGCGTGCCGACAACAGCCGTTGCCAAGCCATCCAAATGCAGCGCCATGGCTATCTTTTCACTGGTAGCCTCGGCATGTATATCCACCAAAACAGCGGCGGCTCCCTCTTGTTTGAGCCGCTGCACCTCCTCCGCAGCGGTGGTGAAGGGGTTCTCCGCCGGGTGGCGCATAAAGGTGCGCCCGATGACGCTCACCACGCCTATTTTCCCCTTCGGGGTGTCCAGCAGCACGCTGCCACGCCCGGGGTTGTTGCGCTGCAGGTTCAGGGGGCGCAGCACGCGCGGCATGGTGTCGATTTTGTCGATGAGCTCCTGCTGGTCCCACACGTGGTCGCCCAGGGTGATGGCATCCACCCCGTTGGCAAAAAACTTTTCAGCAATGGCAGGGGTAATGCCGCGACCACCGGCGGCGTTCTCACCGTTGACGATGACGGCGTGCACCCCGAACTTCTCGCGAAACTCAGGTATGGCGCGGAACAGGGCAAGCCGGCCGGGCTCGCCCACTACATCACCGAGGAAGAGGATGTTAATCATTTTGCCTTCGGTCCGCAGGGTACTACCGTGACGGGGATTTTTGCGGCGCGCACCAGCTTCTCAGCGGTGTTGCCCAGCAGGATGGACGTGAGCAGGCTGTGGTGGCGGTTGCCGATGACGAGGATGTCGATATTGTGGCGTGCGCAGAAATCATGCACGCAGTCCACAATGTCATCCGCCTCTTCCGCCTTGCCGTAAATGGGGATGTCCCACTCCTTGCTGATGGAGTCCGCCAGTGCCTTGGCACGGCGGTCCGCCATGGCGAGCACGGTGTTATCCGCAGGGTCGTCCACCATGGGCACGGTGCAGAAGCCCCCCAGCATGTCATCCGCCGCCATGCTGCCGGCGGCATCCATCATGCAGGGTTCCACCGCGTGGAGCAGGTACATCTTACCGCCGGTCTGGCGTACCATGTTGGCGGTGAAGTCCAACACGGCTTTGTTGTCCTCCGTGAAATCTGTTGCTGCAAGTATTCTTACCATATCAGTATTATAACATAAGCAGAGCCTTATTCCAAGAAGAAAATGAAACAACGCTCAAGTTTTTAGTTGATGACGAATATCCCGATAAATCGGAATTAGAAGAGGCGTTTGTAGGATAATCTGCGAGCGCAAGCGCCTGCCACGGCGTAGCTGCGCAGCAGCGAAGACGGGAGCCGAATTCAGAGCCCCGGAGGGGCGCCATACAATAGCCCGGCGGTGGAGCCCCGCAAGGGGCGGAACCCCGGGAAATGGCCACAAAAATAAATGCGAACCCCGGAGGGGTGGTATATAATGGCGAGGACCGTAGCGAAGCGGAGCTCCGAGCCGGGGTGGCGCGTGTCTTTTTGTTGTTAATGAGTTGCGGG
>CAJGCY010000217.1 GCA_904501955.1 uncultured Akkermansia sp.
GTAAAAAAAGAAAATTGAGCCCGGAGCGACGGAGCGAAGCGACGCAGCGTAGGCCGACATATAATGGCGAGGACCGTAGCGAAGCGGAGCTCCGAGCCGTTGAGGACGCGTGTTTTTGGTGTTTGCGGCATTTTGAAACAATGCGGCATTTTTGCGCCACGCTTTATGCCACCCCTCCGGGGTTCGCATTTATTTTGTTGGGCTGTTCCCGGGGTTCCGCCCCTTACGGGGCTCCACCGCCGGGCTATTATATGGCGCCCCTCCGGGGCTCCGAATTAGGCTCGCTTGCGCTCGCAAATTATCCAACAATTCCCCCTTCAACTTCCGATTTATCGAGCCGGTTTATTCACCTTCGCGGGATAAAAAAGCGGTTCACCGTTAGATGAACCGCTTTTTATTATCGTTGTACGGAAAACCGTCAGAAGGGATTCAGGGAGTACCAGGGGCGCTTAATGCTATGCTCGTGAACAGTGGTGAAAACGGTGGAGATTTCTTTCACCCACTCATCGATGATGCGCCTGTGGTAAGCATAGGGGCGGAAGTCCTTGCTATCCGCCAGAACCATACCGGGCAAGGAGCGCTTACCGTATTCAAAGTCAGCCGTCTCAGCCACGAGCTTACCCTTCGGGTCATAGAAGCGGATACCCATACTCAGGGAGCCTTTATCCGCAGATTGCCCCACAAGCAACCCGCTACCTCTTACGACAAAGCCCGCAGCAGAAGCGGCAACATTGTTAAGAATGCGCGTGGGCGTGGCGGAAAGCAACGCAATCTCCACGGTATAGGATTCCGGGGTGGGCGCCGCAACCAAGTGGAACGAGTTGGCGGAAGCGTCCTGACGCTTGAGTTCAGCCATCAACGTGTCTTGGAAATAGTCCCTCAAGCGGATAACCTCAGGAGAATTGGCGTTGAGGGTAGGACCCGGTTTAAAGTATTGCAGAGTAATGGGTTTAATATAAACGGCCTGAGACTTATTATTCTGTCCCTGCACACGTTCATTCCAATCCGCATTATCGGACACATCCCAATAAGAGGCGAACGGCATTCGCTTGCCATCACTTTCCTCAAAATGGGTGATGAATCCATTGCGCGGGATTTGCTGGAAGGGGGCATTCTGCTGGCAAGAGATGAGCCCGGTGACCATCAGCAAGGAGATAAGCAGTAGATGAATGAATTGACGTGCTTTCATGCGCGCGAATGTTAGCACAGAAACGCCATCTTGTAAAGCCATAACTACTCCGTTCCCTTCAGCCGGGCGAGATGTACGAAAAACGAAAGCAAAGCGCGGAATAGAGCACACGACATGAAATCGTGTGTACGTCTATACATAGTCGGCGGGAGAAGCAGCAGCCTCTCCCGCCGGAGTGATACCATGATTAGAAAAGAGGGTTGATTCTTAGGATTTCTTCTCCCAGCTGAAGGGCTCGAACTCAGCTTTGGCCTGCGGGTCCGCCCACTCCGCCTTGCGCATGGAGTAAATCACCATGGGAATACCGACAAAGATAATCGTGCCCACCACAAGTATACCGATGTAAACGGCGGGGCTGCCGACAGGGATTTGACCGGGAGGAATGAAGCTGAAGCAGAACGCCGTCAAGCTGCTCAACAAGCCCACACCTGCCACCACCCACATACCGAGCGTACCGCCGGGCACTGTGAAGGTGCGCTGCACCTGCGGCTCGCGGTGTTTCAAGTAAATGGCGGCAGCAAACATCAGCATGTACATGATGAGGTACAGGATAATCGTGAGCTGAGAGATGATTTGATACGCCGTCTGCACGGAGGGCAAAATCACGAACAGCGTGGCCAGCAAGGTGACAATGCAGCCCTGCAGTATGAGGATGCCCAGCTGCACGCCATTGTGATTTCGCTTTTGCAGCGCGCGCGGCAAATACCCTGCCATACCCACCTGCAACAAGCCTTTGGAAGGACCACCCACCCAGGCAACCACCTGAGCCAGCACACCGAAGGCCAAGCAAATGGCCAGCACATTACCCAGCCACGGCATGCCAATCCACAGGAACAACTTGTCATACGCCACCAGCAGGCTCTGCACCAGGTTAATCTGACTGCCCGGAATCACAAAGCCGATAGCCAGCGTACCGAACACGAAAATGCACACCGTGATGATGGCAGCCAAGCCAATGGCAGCAGGATAATCGCGGCCGGGGTTCTTCACGTCTTTCACGTGCACCGCACTCATCTCCATACCGGCGTAGAAGAGGAAGATACTCGCCGCCAGCACAATGTTGTTGAAGTTCGAGAGATCCGGCACAAAATCCCCGGCACTCATCGAAATATCAATAGGATTCCCCATAGCCCAGTAAACCATACCGAGCACAATCAGCAAGGCTGCCGGTATCACCGTGCCCAGCAACGCGCCCCATTTGGTGATGGCGCCGCTGGTGCTCATCCCCCCGAAGTTCAGGAAGGTAGCAAGCCAATAAACGGCCAGCACCACGCAGAGCACATACACACTGTTGGCGGACAGCGCGGCATCCCAGCTCTGATTCGGCCCGATAAAGGCGATGCTCACCGCGGCAAAGGTCAACACCGTCGGGAACCAGATGGTCGTCTGAATCCACTGCAGCCAGATGGCCAAAAAGCCCAGGCGTGTGCCGAAGGCCTCGCCCACCCAGCGGAATACACCGCCCTTTTGCGGCCACCCCGTCGTCAGCTCCGCCGCTACCAGCGAGACCGGTATCAGGAAAAACAGCGCTGCAAACAAATAATAGAATGCAGAGCTGAGCCCGTATACGCTCTCCGCCGGCAGGCCTCGCAAACTCACGATAGCCGCCACGTTAATCATGGCCAGAGAAAATACGCCCAGCCCCGCTGCGCGCGCCCCCCTGCCCTTGGTTTCTTGTTCTTTATTGTTATTCATAAGAGCACCTCCTCCCCATAGGCAGCATTCACCCCTGCGGGATAATTATTCAACCCGGAAAGCGACTCCGCGCCGCCTTCATAGTACAACATGTGCATCATGTTCAGCGGGTAGCTCAACCCCAGCTCCGCCAGCCGCGCCTCCTCTGCCAGTATATCCCCGGCCTCCTCCCCCGCACACTTGCGTTGTTTGTAGTCATCGGTGTATTCGTCCATACACCAATGATACACCGGCCCCCACACCAACGTTTGATATATGGTAGCTGCACGGGGCTATGTGCGCGCAGAGCCTTCGCCATGGAACGCGATAAATCGGAAGTTGAAAAGGAAATTGCGAGCGACAGCGAGCGGAATTCAGAGCCCCGCCACGCGGGGCGAAAGTGTAATAGCCCAAGGTGGAGCTGCGTCAGCAGCGTAACCTTGGGTAGCGTAAAAATAATGAAATTGAGCCCGGAGCGAC
>CAJGCY010000218.1 GCA_904501955.1 uncultured Akkermansia sp.
CACATGGCATGTTAAGAGCCACGCTTTCTGTCGGCCCTCGTTGCCGTCGCGTTTGCTCCGGCGCCTCGGGGCTCCGATTTTCTTTTCCCCATACCGGGGGCTTGCGCCCCCGGCTATGTGTCTGTCGTCCTCCGGACTCTTAAATTCCGTTCGCTGCGCTCACATCAATGAACCCCACAAATTGCTATTTGTGGGGCTATCAACTAAAAACTTTAACAGAGCTAAAATCAAAAACGCCGGAGCAGGGGAATAATTTGCGCGTTTATCCCACAAAAATAGAGCGATTTATGCACCTATGGCATAAAAAACAGAAAATTCATGTTGCAAGTTGGCCGCTATCGTGCTATTTTATTGGCACCATGATTACAGGTACTACACATAAGAAGGCTGCTGAGTGGGTGGAGCAAATCCGCCAGCTCTGCAAACCCGATTCCGTCTACTGGTGCGACGGTTCCGAGGAAGAGAACACCCAGCTGTGTGACATGCTGGTAGCAAAAGGCACCTACATCCGCCTTAACCCCGAGAAGCGCCCCGGCTGCTTCTTGGCTCGTTCTACTCCTTCTGACGTGGCCCGCGTAGAGGAACGCACGTTCATCTGCTCTGAGAAGCAGGAGGACGCCGGTCCCACCAACAACTGGAAGTCCCCGGAAGAGATGCGCGCCATCCTCAACCCCTTCCTTGATGGCTCCATGAAGGGCCGTACCATGTACGTGATTCCTTTCTGCATGGGTCCGCTTGACTCCCCCCTTGCCAAAATCGGCATCGAAATCACTGACTCCGCTTACGTTGTCACCAACATGCGCATCATGACCATCATGGGCGAGAAGGTTCTCAAGCGCCTTGAGGACGAGGTGAACGGCGGCGGCAACCCCAAGCGTGACGGCTATGGCGACTTCGTTCCCTGCCTCCACACTGTAGGTGCTCCCCTTGAGCCCGGTCAGGAAGACGTAACTTGGCCCTGCAACAACGAAGAGAAGTACATCTGCCACTTCCCCGAGACCGGCGAGATCATCTCCTACGGTTCCGGTTACGGTGGTAACGCACTCCTTGGTAAGAAGTGCCTTGCTCTCCGCATTGCTACCGGCATCGCTCAGAAGAACGGCTGGATGGCTGAGCACATGCTCATCCTCGGCATCACCGATCCCCAGGGTCGTAAGTCCTACGTAACAGGCGCTTTCCCGTCTGCTTGCGGTAAGACCAACCTGGCCATGGTTGTTCCCCCGCCCGCACTCGCTGCTAAGGGTTGGAAGACCAGCATCATCGGTGACGACATCGCATGGATTTGGCCCCACGAGGACGGTACCTTCCACGCCATCAACCCCGAAAACGGTTACTTCGGTGTGGCTCCCGGCACCTCCTACAAGTCCAACCCCATCGCTATGGACACCATCAAGGAGAACATCATCTTCACCAACGTAGGTCTGACCGACGACGGCGACGTATGGTGGGAAGGTATGGACGGCGAGGCTCCTGCCCACGCTATCGACTGGCAGGGCAATGACTGGACCCCGGATTGCGGCCGCAAGTGCGCTCACCCCAACAGCCGCTTCACCGCTCCCGCTTCCCAGTGCCCCACGCTCGATCCCGAGTACTACAACCCGGAAGGTGTTTCCATCAGCGCATTCCTCTTCGGTGGCCGCCGCGCTACCACCATGCCGCTCGTATTCCAGTCTAAGGATTGGAACCACGGTGTATACGTAGGTGCCACGATGGGCTCCGAGATGACCGCTGCTGCCTTCGGCCAGATTGGCCAGGTACGCCGCGACCCGATGGCCATGAAGCCCTTCATCGGCTACAACGTTGGTGACTACTGGCAGCACTGGCTGGACATGGGCACCAAGACCTGCGCTTGCAAGCTGCCCAAGATCTTCAACGTGAACTGGTTCCGCAAGGACGCCGAGGGCAACTTCGTATGGCCGGGCTTCGGCGACAACATGCGCGTGCTCGACTGGGTACTCCGTCGTTGCCGCGGTGAGGTTGACGGTGTAGAGACCGCTCTTGGTATCTCCCCCGCCTACTCCGAGCTCGACACCGAGGGTCTCGAGGGTTACGACGAAGCCGCCTTCAACACCAACATGGCTCTCTCCGAGTCCGAGTGGAAGGCTGAGCTTGAGTCTCAGACCGAGCTGTTCAACATGGTTGGCGACAAGCTTCCCGCCGAGCTCGAGGCTCAGCGTCAGGCTATGCTGGCTAAGTTCAACTAAAGCCCCCGCTGCCTAGTGCAGCATTGAAAACTCACGGCCGCCGCTTCTGCATTGCGTCAGAGGCGGCGGTTCGCTTTACCCGCCAACTGCCAAAAATCCTTTGCCGCCTGCCGTGGCACCGGGCACACATAGCGCGTGCGCAGCAGCCCGCTGTCGCGGTGCCCCATCTCCAGCTGCAACTCCGGCAAATTGCGGAAGTGCGCCGCATGGTAACTCGCAAACGAGTGACGGCACACATCCGGCACCCAGGCCTCAAACCCCGCCGCACGGCGCAGCGCACGCCATCGCCTGTTCCAATTCTGCGGTATGGGGCACGCGTTTTTCTGCATCGGCGCTCCCAGCCCACGCAGCGGCACCACACGCCCGCCGCCTGTCTTGCTCTTTTGGGGGCGAATATACAGCAGCTTCTCCTCCCAGCAAAAATCCTCCGCCCGCAAGCGGCTCACCTCTGCCGGGCGAATCCCGTTAAACAGCAACAAGTGCAGCGAAAGGCTCATATCCCGGTGCTCCGGCTTCTCCGCTGCCTTTTGCAAGCGCTGCACATCCTCCACGGGCAGGGGGCTAATCTGTTTTTCCACCACCTTCGGCACCTCAATGCGCGCCACCGGGTTCGCATCGCACCACTCGCGCCGCATGCCATACGCAAACACACTGTGCAGCATCACACGCCCTTTAATGTACATGCTCTTGCAGTGGCCGAACGCCGCATGCAGCAACTCGCGGCATTGTGCCGTTGTCATTGCTCGCAGCGGCTGCTCGCTCGCCCCCGGTACCCGTAAGATGCGCCGCAGGTAATAGCGCAAATCTCGCCGAGTCGTTGGCCTGCAATCGCTCCGCGCCTCCACACTCGCCCAGCCCGCCTCCGCCAAGCTCACCGTATTCTCCCTCGCCGCCTTGGCCGCCAGCCCCAATTCCACGATATCCATACACCGCGGCACCAGTCTCTTACCCTTAGCTTGCAGTGCCATCCCTCGCGTAGCGGGCAGCTCTGCCGCCGCCTCTACCCTTGCCACCACTGCTGCCACTAATTGCGCCGCCTGCAGCACCTCCAACCCTGTGCTTTTTAATATCACCAAGGCCGCGCGCTGCTCCTCCGTTATGCTGTTCCTTTGTTCTGTGTTCATGATTTAGAA
>CAJGCY010000219.1 GCA_904501955.1 uncultured Akkermansia sp.
CTCGGAGCTCCGCTTCGCTACGGTCCTCGCCATTATATGTCGGCCTACGCTGCGTCGCTTCGCTCCGTCGCTCCGGGCTCAATTTTCTTTTTTTACGCTACCCGGGGTTCCGCGGCTACGCCGCTCCACCGCCGGGCTATTGTATGGCGCCCCTCCGGGGCTCTGAATTCCGCTCGCCTGCGGCTCGCAAAATTTTCCCACCATCACCCCTTCAACTTCCGCTTTCTCGAACACGGGAGGCTTATCAAATTGTGTCCCCTTGTGGGCGTATGTTGTCATAATTTGAGCTTGAAAGCGCAGCAAGAGCATGGTAGTCTAACGGACATGAAGAGCGTACTGACAACAGCAATGGGGCTGGCACTGGTGTGCCACGTGGCCGCCGCAGCGGAAATCAGCAAAGCGGGGCGTGAGGCACAGAGCGCAGCCGGTGAATACCGCGCCGCTGTAATGGCCTGCGACATGGGCTGGGCTTTCGACTTCATGTACCCGCCCATCAAGCGCACGCTGGCAGACCGCTTCGCCAGCCGCCAGCCGGGGCAGGAGGGCAAGGACGCCCGCCGCATCATGGGCCTGGAGCGCGAATCCGCCGAGGAGGCGGAGGCCCGCATGAAAAAGAACATGGCCGCGCTGCGCATGCAGTACGTACGCATGGGCCAGCAAATGAAAGCACAGGGGCTCAAGGTGGAGCGCTTTGTGGTGGGTGCGCCCTATGCGGAATATGAGCTGGTGAGCTCCGGCAGTGCCGCGCGCTCAGTAAGAGCCGCCTCCACCGGCGACCGTGGCGTGCGAAACGCGGAGGACATCGAGTTTGAGGGCGACCGCAGCCGCTTGGTCGTGCTGCCTACCACGCTGTGGATCAGCGTGACGGACCCGAAAACGGGCCGCACCACCCGCATGGAGCGCAAGGACTACATCTTTGCCGTGAGGGATGAGTACTTCAGCAACAATAAGGCCAATTACCGCGGCACCAAGCTCAATAAGTGGTACTTTATTGATAGCAATACGGACGTGAACACCCTGCGCACCTACTTCCCCACCCTGCCGCTCAACATCAGCGTGCCGGACACCGGTGACCGCCCGCTGTAATCAAGCCTTGAGCCAACCACCCTGCACCGCCGCGCGTGTTAATCAGCCAAACAGAGTCGGATTTTTCCCCCACGGGCATATTGTCCGGCGGTAAGGGCTTTGAGTACCGCCCGGAGCAGCAAAAAATGGCCATTGCCGTGGCCGCCGCCCTGCAAAACCGCGGCTCCCTGCTGGCGGAGGCGGGCACGGGCGTGGGCAAATCGCTCGCGTACCTGATACCGGCGGTGCGCTACGCGCTGGAGCACGGCCGCAAGGCCATCATCTCCACCCACACCATCAACCTGCAAGAGCAGCTCTTCCACAAAGACATACCCACCGTCGCCAAAGCCCTGCAGCGCGATTTTGACGCCGCCCTGCTCAAGGGGCGCGCGAATTACCTGTGCCGCACGCGACTCAAGCGCGCGCTGGAGCAGGCTACGGACCTCTTTAACCAAGCGGAGACCAAGCAGTTGCATGACCTACTGGCTTGGTCTCGCGATTGTGGTGAGGGTAGCTTGGCGGAGCTGCCGCCGGAGCTGGGCATCACCCCCAAGGTGTGGGCGCAGGTGTGCAGTGAGAACCACGTGTGCACCCCGCGCAACTGTGGCACCGGCTGCCCCTACCAAGCCGCCCGCCTGCGGGTGGAGCAAGCCCAAGTCGTGGTGCTCAACCACACGCTCTTCTTCGGGCTGCTCTCCATGGCGGAGCTCGCCCGCGAGGAGGATGAAAGCGCCGACACCGGCTATGCGCCTCCCTCCTTCATCTTCCCGAATGATTTTGTGATTCTGGATGAGGCGCACACCATCGAAACCGTGGCGGCCAACCAGTTCGGGCTCAGCTTGTCGGAGGCGGATTTGAAGTACGATTTACTGCGCCTCTATAACCCCCACACACACAAGGGCTCGCTGCGCCACTTTGCCACACCCCTGCTGCTGCACCACATTGAGGAGGCGCAGACCGCGGCGGATGAGTTTTTCCGCTGCGCGCGGCTGGATTGCAAGCTGGATGACCACCACGGCTGCGTGCGCCTGCGCCAACCGGAGTGGACGGAGGACATCCTCTCCCCCGCCCTGCACACGCTGGAGGTGGAGGTCAAGCAAATGGCCCAGGTGGAGGAAAACGAGCTGAGCCGCGCGGAGCTCATGGACATAGCTGCGCGCCTGATGGCATACCGCAGCGCCGCTACGGAGCTCATCCGCCTGAGCGAGGCGGACACCTCCGTGTACTGGGCGGAATCCTCCGGTCAAGAGCAGCGCTACACCACCCTGCGCTCCGCCCTCATCAACGTGGCGGACCTGCTGCGCGAAAAGCTGTTCGAGACCGGCAACACCTGCATTTGCACCAGCGCCACCCTCTCCACCGGCAGGCAGGGAATGGGCTATTTTGCCGGGCGCGTAGGCGCCGAATGCGCGGAAACCCTCCAAATCGGCAGCCCCTTCAACTTTGCGGAGCAAATGCGCGTGGTGGTAGCCCGTAGCTTGCCCCCGCCGCCCCCCGCCACCCCGGAAGAAGAGTACATGCCCGCCCTGCTCGACTGGGTGATGCGCTCGCTGGCGGAATCTCAAGGGCGCGCTTTCGTGCTCTTCACCAATTACTCCCTCATGCGCCAAATGGCCACCCTACTGCGCCCCTTCTGCGTGGAGAACGGCTGGAACCTCCTCGTGCAGGGAGATGGCAGCAGCCGCACCCAGTTGCTGGCGGATTTCAAGAACGATGTCTCCAGCGTGCTGCTCGGCACGGATAGCTTCTGGACCGGTGTGGATGTGCCCGGCGAGGCGCTCTCCAACGTCATCATCACCAAAATCCCCTTCGAGTCACCCTCCAACCCGCTCACCGAGGCCCGCACCGAGGACATCGAACGCCGTGGCGGCAACCCCTTCCGCGATTATTCCCTGCCGGAAGCCCTCCTCAAGTTCCGCCAGGGCATCGGCCGCCTCATCCGCTCCAAGACGGACACCGGCACCATCACCCTGCTGGATTCCCGCGTCACCGGCAAATGGTACGGCGCCTCGTTCATGTACGCCATCCCCGCCGCCGCCCCAAGGCAGTTTTTGTGATGCACGCGTCGAACATCAGCGCGATAAATCGGAAGTTGAAGGGGAATTTTTTGTATAATTTGCGAGCGAAAGCGAGCCTAAATTGGAGCCCCGTAAGGGGCGAAAGACAGTAGCCGGTGGTGGAGCGGCGTAGCCGCGCAACCACCGGTACAACACAAAAAGAAAATGGAGCCCGGAGCGACGGAGCGAAGCGACGCAGCGTAGGCCGAC
>CAJGCY010000220.1 GCA_904501955.1 uncultured Akkermansia sp.
CGTTCGCGTGAGTGACAACGAACGTTCGCGTGAGCCGTAGGCGCCAGCCACGGCGTAGCAAGCGAGTGCAGCGAGACGCGAAGACGGGAACTGAAATGTGTATTACCGCGGGCGCATGCCCGCCTAACTTAAAGCCCCGTAGGGGCGACGGCTCTTAGTCAGGTGGTGGAGTGAGCGCCAGCGAACGGCCTGCGAGGGCGTAGAAAGCGAAGACTCGAAGCCCCGAACCCCTGTATATCAACAAAAAAGGAAATGGAACCCAGGGAACCTGTGGTGACATATAAAAGCGAGGACCGTAGCGAAGCGGCCGGCCACGGCGTAGCAAGCGAGCGAAGCGAGACGCGAAGACGGGAGCTCCGAGCCGGGGTGGGCGCGTGTTTTTTTTGTGTTCGCGGCATTTTTGAGCCACGCTTTATGCCACCCCTCCGGGGTTCGCATTTATTTTTTGGGGCGGTTCCCGGGGTTCCGCCCCTTGCGGGGCTCCACCGCCGGGCTATTATATAACGCCCCCGGGCTCAAATTTAGGCTCCCGTCTTCGCTGCTGCGCAGCTACGCCGTGGCAGGCGCTAACGCTCGCAAAATTACCCCTCCATCACCCCTCCAACTTCCGATTTACCTCGCTGCGCAAATGGTATCCCCTCAAAAAAAACGCACCGCTGCCTTACATTAACCCGGCAGCTATTTCATCCGCCAGCAGGCGGCCACGCAAGGTGAGCATCAGGCGCCCGTCGGGCTGCTGCTCAGCAAGCCCTTCTTGCTGCAGCATGCGCACGAACTCCGCATCTTGCGGGCGCAGCATGTGGGCGGGCAAGCCTTCATCCGTGCGGAGTTGCAGCCCCAGCAGCTCAGTGCGGCGGGTTTCGGGGCTCAGTTGCTCACGCTCCGCCTCACTGAGTTTGCCCTGAGCCAGCGCGGCGGAATAAAGGGCGGTGTTTTCCGTGTTGCGGTAGCGCATGCCATTCACCGTACCGCATGCCCCCGGGCCGAGTCCATAATAATCTTCCCCACGCCAGCAGGCTAAGTTATGCCGGGACACCGCGCCCCCGCGCGCAAAGTTAGAGATTTCATAATGGCGGTAGCCCGCCGACGTCAGCATGCTGTCCGCCATGGTGAACATGGCCACGTCCGTCTCCTCATCCCCGGCATCCGCCCCGTAGGCTTCAAAAAAGGCAGTGTCCTCCTCATAGGTGAGGTTGTAGGTGGAGATGTGGTCCGGCTCTTGCGCGATGGCCTCATGCAGCGTGTGCTCCCATTGGCTGAGGCTTTGGCCGGGCAGGGAGAACATGAGGTCCAGGTTCACCTGCGGTATGCCCGCCTCGCGCAGCATGCGCACGCTGTGGGCTATTTGCTCCGGGCTGTGCTCGCGCCCCAGGAGGTGTAGCAGCTCCGGCTCAAAGCTTTGCGCCCCGAGGGAAACACGCGTGATACCCAGTCTCCGCCATTGCTCCACCTTGGCCGGGGTGAAGGTGGCGGGGTTCGCCTCAAAACTCCACTCCTGCACGCGCGAGAAATCCACCCACTCGCGCAGCCCCTCCACCAGTGTGTTCAGGTGGCTCAGGGAGAGCATGCTGGGCGTGCCCCCGCCGAAGTAGATGGTTTCCGGCGCGTAGCCTTGCGGCATGCGCAGCCGGGCCTCTGCTATTACACCTGCTACATAGCCGCGTATGTCCACATGCGCCAGCCTGTGCTTGTAAAACGCACAGTAGGGGCATATTTGGTTGCAGAACGGGACGTGGATGTAGAGGTGCATGGGAGCCTTATCGGAAAAAGGAGCCGGTGAATTCCTCCACCGGCTCCCTGAACAATTCGTTTTCTCAGCTCTTTACAGCTCGGAAGCAGCGGGAGCGTCCAAGAAGTACTTGGCGTCCGGGTGCTTCTGCAGGTAAGAGGCAGCTACGTCAGCCGTGATGGGGCCGTTGATGGCCTTGTTCACGATGGAGGCCTTCTTCTCACCCCAAGCCATCAGGCGCAGCTTCTTGGCGTCCATGATGGTAGCCACACCCATGGTGATGGCGTAGCAGGGCACATTCTCAAAACCACCGAAAGCCGGAGCGGCGTCCGTCTTGGTCAGGTCATCGAGGTGTACCTGGCGGGTGCGGGTCGTGTCGTCAGAGCCGGGCTCGTTGAAGCCGATGTGACCCGTGCGGCCGATGCCGAGAATCTGCAGGTCCAGACCACCGCAAGCCTTGATCTTGTCCTCATAGGCCTGGCAGTGAGCCTCGATGTCCTCCTGAGCAACCGTGCCGCTGGGCAGGTTGATGTTCTCAGCGGGGATGTCGATGTGGTTGAACAGGTTCGTGTGCATGAAGTACCAGTAGGACTCCACGTGATCCTGGGGCAGACCGTAGTACTCGTCAAGGTTGAAGGTGGTCACGTTCTTGAAGGAAAGACCCTCCTCCTTGTGCAGACGGATAAGCTCAGCGTAGAAACCGAGGGGAGATGCACCCGTGGCCAAGCCAAGTACTACACCCTTGCCCTCAGCGGCGCGGCTGCGGATGAGCTCTGCCACTTCTGCTGCCAGCTGCTTTACAGCTGCCTGCTGTGTCTCGAAAACTTCGTATGTCATGGTGACATTATTCTATACGATACCCCTCTAAAATCAATCCTAAAATGCAAATTTGCAAAAAAAATAAAGTTTTTTCAAAATTTAGCTTGCATTACGTCGCGAAACGTGGTAAACTGCCCCCGCACACAGCACCTGCCGCTGTAGCTCAGGGGTAGAGCAACGCATTCGTAATGCGTGGGTCGTCAGTTCAAATCTGACCAGCGGCTGCCTCTTTTCTGTAGGCGTGGGTGTAGGTGCTCACAGACATAGTGCCTCCTTAGCTCAGTTGGTAGAGCAGTTGACTCTTAATCAATTTGTCCGCGGTTCGAGTCCGCGAGGGGGTACCAGTCTGTGGGTTCCATCTGAGTGCAGCACATATAAGGAATGCCTCCTTAGCTCAGTTGGTAGAGCAGTTGACTCTTAATCAATTTGTCCGCGGTTCGAGTCCGCGAGGGGGTACTGATAGGGCGAATCGTTCATAACGGTTCGCCCTTTTCAGTGGTGCAATTCGCTGAGCTCTTCGGGGGCGTTCTGTTCTCATACCCGCCCTGTTCGCGTTTTTAGTTGATTGCCAACGGCTCGATAAATCGGAAGTTGGAGGGGGGATGATGGGGGAATTTTTGCGAGCGTAAGCGAGCCTAGATTTGAGCCCCGGAGGGGCGCTATAAAATAGCCCGGCGGTGGAGCGGCGAAGCCGCGGAACCCCGGGGTAGCGTAAAAAAGAAAATTGAGCCCGGAGCGACGGAGCGAAGCGACGCAGCGTAGGCCGACA
>CAJGCY010000221.1 GCA_904501955.1 uncultured Akkermansia sp.
CCCGGCGCGATAAATCGGAAGTTGAAGGGCAACAAAATCTATCGGAGCGTGGGACTTTAGTCCCACAAATACGTGCGGGGCTAATCCATAAGAGGGACTAAAGTCCCTCGCTCCGAGTGAATGAATGTTACAAATCACCCCTCCAAATTCCGATTTATCGGGCGGTGTACCGATAGGCGGGAGAAACTGCCCGCCCCCTCGCAGCGGGAAACTAACGCTGCCGATTTCGCTCATGCACCTAGTCCCGGGGCGCGACAAGCTCTTGACAAATGAGGCTTATTGGCGTAAACTGGCGGCATGTCACGCTATAACGGAGAACAGGTATTGGTAGTCCCCCGCGAGGTATTCGAGGCTGTGGGGGCATTCAACGGAGTACGCCTCAACGCGCAGGACTACCTGAGCGCTTTCTTTAAGGGAGGTGTGGCGCAGTATCTGGACCGCGACATAGCGGAGGAAAGCCCGCAGTGGAAGCAAATTATCGCCTACGCCATTTTCTGCTATCAGGGCAAGGTGCTGGCATACGCCCGCACGGCCAAGGGCGGCGAAACCCGCCTGCATGACAAGTGGTCGCTCGGCATCGGTGGGCACATCAACCCCGTGGATGGTCTGGCGGACAGCATCGACACCTACTTGGCAGGTGTGGAGCGCGAAATTCGTGAGGAAATCTCCTTCTCCGGCAACGCCACGCAGCAGCTTTACGCCGTCATCAATGACGACACGAACGAGGTCGGCTCCGTGCACTTGGGCATTGTGCACAAGTTCGAGCTGGACAGCGATGAGGTTGTGCCGCTGGAGAAAAAGCTTGCCAACCTGAAGTTCTGCACGCTCGAGGAGCTCTCCGGTCCGCTGTACGACAAGCTCGAGACCTGGTCCGCCATCTGTGTGGATGCGCTCAAAAACGCGTAAGCTCGCCTCATGTGCGACAAGCTGCCCAAGAATTTTAATGACGAAGCCGCCGTTTTCGCAAAAGAGAACGGCGGACTCATCGGCCTGAGCGGTGGGCGTGACTCCGTGGCGCTGCTGCTGATGCTCAAGCAGGTGTTGAAGTTCCCCCACTTGGCAGCTTGCCACGTTAACCACTGCATCCGCGGAACGGAAGCGGATGCGGATGAGCAGTTCTGCGCAGACTTGTGTAAGCGTCTGGATGTACCCTTTTTCTGCAAGCGGGTGGATGTGCCTGCGCTTGCGGAGCAGACGGGCATGTCGCTGGAGGAAGCCGCGCGTGCCGCCCGCTATCAGGCCTTTGCTGAAAACCAATCCGGTTGCTTCATTGTGTTGGCTCACCATGCGGATGACCAGGCGGAAACCGTGCTGTTCAACATGGCACGCGGCGCCACGGGACCACGCGGCATGCGCGCCATTGACACCAAGCGCGGCATCTTGCGCCCGCTGTTGAATGTAACCCGCCGCGAGATTACGGACTGGCTGGTGGCGCGCGGCGAGACCTGGCGTGATGACTCCACCAACGCCATTGCAGATGTAACGCGCAACCGCCTGCGCCATGAGGTGCTCCCCCTGCTCAACGATGCGCTGGGGCGGGATGTTACCCCGACTCTGTGCCGCGCGGCAAGCTTGTTCCATGAAACGCATGATGCGCTGAGCGAAGCCATCCATGCCCTGCCGACGCTCGACCCCCAGGGGCGCCTGTACCTCCCCTTTGTGCTGCAACAAAGCACTGCGCTGCGCAAGGCCATCATCCATGACTACCTGCGCTCGCGCGGCGTGCCGAATCTCAGCGAGGCTACCGTGCTCGCGGTAGATGCTATTTTGCCCCCCGGAGCGGAGCACTCCCGCATTTGCCTGCCCGGTGGTATCTTGGCCATCCGTCACCACAAGCGCCTCGAGCTCCAATGGCCGGAGGGACGATAAGATGAGGCAATAGCAGCCCGGTAATTCCCCCTCACGAGGGCGGTGTTACTTCTTCTTCTTTTTCTTGCCCTTTTTCTTTTTAGGCTTGTCGGGGACGGGTTGTTCATCTGCATCAGCAGCGGCATCGGCAGCGCCGTCTTTGCGGGTGTAGTAACGCACGTAATCAATTTCAAACTGCACGGGGTAATCCTTGGGGGCGGCCGTTTCCGGCCAGGTACCCTGCCCGCCGAGAGCGGTGTTCATGATGATGTAGCAGGGGGTGCGCAGCGGGTTTTTGCCGTTCGGGTAATCCGCGTCGGATATATTGACGCGCCCCACCTCGTTGTCATCAATGAGGATGCGCATGATGGAGTCATCCCACTCCAGCACGTAGGTATGGAAATCTTTGCTGTAATCCGCGAAGTTGGTGGTACGAATCACCTTGTGCTCCTCATGCGTGCCGTTCTTACCCCAGCGGAAAATGGAGTAGCAGGTGCCGGGCTCTTGTGAGATGTGCTCCAGAATGTCAATCTCACCATTGGCAGGCCAGCCGAAGTCATTGACGTGCATGGTCCAAATGGCAGGCCACACACCTTTTGCCTTGGGAATCTTGGCGCGGAACTCCAAGCGACCGGGAGCCTCAAAGTGCTTTACATCGCGGGTGGTGACGGAGCCACTGGCAAAGGGCTGGGTTTTAATCTTCTCATACCACACATCAGAGCCTTCTTTGTAGGTGCTGTTGGGGGTGGTCTTGGCTTTCGAGATGAGAATCAGCTTGCCGTTGCGCACCTTCACACAATCTTTGGTGTAGGTTTGCGAGCAGCCGTGGTTACGCACCACGCCGAGCTCATAAGCCCATTTTTTCTCATTGAGCTTTGTGCCGTTAAACTCATCACCCCACTCGTACACCCAGCCTCCCGGCAGGGTCTGCGGGGCTTTTCCCTTAGGCGCGGCATCCGCAAACGGAGCCAACAACATGGCAAAGGCTGCTATCAGGCACGATTTCATCAGATTTTCTCCTTGTTTCCCGCTATTTTAGCAATTCCATGCCCGATTTCAAGCGATTTTTTCAGGCGAATGTTGAAGTGCAGATGCTTTGAGAGATAAATCGCCCCGAAAGGGGCGATTTCGCGTGAGCCCGATAGGGCGAACGTTCACGTGAGCGACAGCGAGCGTTCGCGCGTAGGGGCGCAAGCCCCAAGCGTTCGTGTGAGCGTTAGCGAGCGTTCGCGTGAGCCGCAGGCGCCAGCCACGGCGTAGCAAGCGAGTGCAGCGAGACGCGAAGACGGGAACTGAAATGTGTATTACTGCGGGCGTATGCCCGCCTAACTTAAAGCCCCGTAGGGGCGACGGACGTTAGGCAGGCGGTGGAGTGAGCGTCAGCGAACGGAACCCCTGTATAGCAACAAAAAAGGAAATGGAAC
>CAJGCY010000222.1 GCA_904501955.1 uncultured Akkermansia sp.
AACCCAGGGAACCTGTGGTGACAGAATGCGTGGCTTAAATTGCCGTATCGACCACAAAACAAATGCTTTGAAAAAACGTGCCACCCCGGCTCGGAGCTCCGCTTCGCTACGGTCCTCGCCAATATATGTCACCACAGGTTCCCTGGGTTCCATTTCCTTTTTTGTTGCTATACAGGGGTTCCGTTCGCTTACGCTCACTCCACCGCCTGCCTAACGTCCGTCGCCCTAAAGGGCTCTGAATTCCGCTCGCTGTCGCTCGCAAACTGTTCTTCAACTTCCGATTTATCGAGCTGTTTGAAATGAAACATGTCGTCCGAAAAAAAGCCCCTGCAAGGTATCTTGCAGGGGCTTGAAAATGAGGTGAGGTGTGCGTATTACTGCACGTTGTACATCTTGGTGTAGTACTCATCAGCCATGCGGTCGGAGTTGAACGCAGGGGTGATGTCGTTCATGGCAGCGAACACGTGGTCATACCAGCCGTCCTTGTTGTCGTAGTACAGCGGCAGCACCTTGGACTCCAGTACGTTGTAGAAGTTGTCGCGGTCGGAGCGGTCGCGTGCCTCGGGGGTAAGCCCGGCCTTAGCCTCGGGAATCATGAAGCAGTTCTCACCGTCGCGGGCGAACTCGCGCACCCAGCCGTCATTGGTGGAGATGGTGAGGGAGCCGTTCATGGCGGCGGACATGCCGGAGGTACCGGAGGCCTCGCGGGTTACCACGGGGTTGTTCAACCAAATATCGGAGCCGTTCTTGAGCAGGCGGCTCAGGCCGAGCTCATAGCCCGTCAGCACGGCGCAGCGCGGGTACTTCTCGCTGAGCTTGTTGAGCTTGTTGAAGATATCCACCGCAGCGAAGTCCGTGGGGTAGGGCTTGCCTGCCCAAATCATCTGCACGGGGCGGTTGGTGCGCTGCAGCATGCGCTCGAACATCACCGGATTCTCCGTGATGAGGGCAGGGCGCTTGTAGGCCGCAAAGCGGCGTGCCCATACGATGGTGAGCGTGTCTTGGTCGAAGAGGTGGCCGGTCTGCTCACCCACCATGCGGAACAGCTCCTTCTTGAGGGCGCGCTTGCGGGCGGCAAATGCCTTCTTGTCGCGGGCGGCAAATGCCTCTGCCAGCTCGGGATCCTGCCAGTACTCCAAGTTCTGCGCGTTGGTCACGTGCGTGATGGGGCAAATGTCGGAGTAGCCTTGCCACATCTGGCGGGATACCTCGCCGTGCAGCTCGGACACACCGTTGGCGATGTGGGACAAGCGCAGGGCAGCCAGCGTGTAGTTGAAGGTCTGCTCATGCGGGTCGAGCTTCAGCATGCTGCGCACCTGGTCCAGGGAAAGGCCGTCGAAGAAGGAGAAGTTAGCCATCAGGTTGATGTCCATCTTCTCATTACCTGCCTCCTCGGGGGTGTGGGTGGTGAATACGAAGCGCTTGCGCACCTCTTCCACATTACCGCCGTTGCGAGCCAACATGTTGAAGGCTGCGCCGATGGCGTGTGCCTCGTTCATGTGGTAAATCTCCGGCTCTACGCCCAACTCCTCGAAGAGGCGGGCGCCACCCTGACCCAGCACGATGTACTGTGAGATACGCGTCATCGGGTTGGAGTCATACAGGCGCTGCGTGATGGAGCGGCTGATGGCGTCGTTCTCCGGCAGGTCGGTGCTCAGGAAGAACATGGGAGCCGTGCCGAAGGTCTCCGGGCGCAGGTAGTAGGCCTTTACCCATACCGGTGCATTGCAGATGTGGATGAGGAACTTGATGTTGTGGTCTTCCAGGAAGCTGTACTCCTTGCGGCGGTACTGCACGGCCATGGAGCCGTCTTCCGCACGGATCTGGTTGTAGTAGCCATAGGACCAAAGAATACCGACGCCTACAAGGTTCTGGCGGAGTGCGCCTGCGGAGCGCATGTGTGAGCCTGCCAGGTAACCGAGGCCGCCGGAGTAAATCTTGAACACGTTGTCAATGGCATACTCCATGCAGAAGTAAGCAACGGACTTGCTGTACTTGGGGTCAATCTCGTACGGATGTGCGTACTGAGCCGGAAGAAAAGAGGATGTGCTCATCTTTTTGCTGTATATAATAATCTGTGAATTGTGGTGAGTGCGAATTCCTCTGCTTATAAGAGCCGATGCAGCCAAAAGCGGAAATTCGTATATCCTTATACACTAACTCCCCTGCTGAGAAAAGAAAAAAAAGCGGAGTTGACGCAAAAAGCCCCCCTTTTTTGTCAGTAGTGTCATAAAGTGGGTCTTTAAGCATGCTTGATTATTATTCCGGGGCACTCAAGCATGCTCACGGAAGCGGTGGGGGGCGCACAGGCTGTCCACTTGTTGCACGAGGTCAAAAAGGTCGAGCTGCGCGATTTCATCTTGCTCGGCAAAGTGCAGGAAATCCTCCAGCGCGGTGGCGATGAGCTCGGTGCGGGTGCTGTGGTGGGCGGCGTGCAGGGCGCTTTCCATACGGGCAACTTGCGCGGCGGAGCAACGGAATGTGACGGATTTGAGGTTCATGGTGCAGCAAGCATAGCAGCTTGTTGTCTCTTTGCAAGCGGTGTTATGCGTGCTACAACTAATACCCTTGCGTTATGTGTGCTACGGCTAATTTCAGTGGAAAACCGTTCGCCTCCGCGCTACAATGCCGGCGCTATGACCAACATGCGCAACATTACCAGATTCACCTACGAGTTCACCTCATTCCAGGGGTGGCGTGTTACCCTGTGCCGCAACCAAGTGCACTTTACCCGTTACTTCTCGGACAAGCAGTACGGCAGTGAGCAGGCCTCGCTGGAGGCTGCTCTTTCCGTTCGCAATCGCATCTTGGAGGAGTTGCATTCTTCCTCGGCGGACCCGGAGCAGATTTTTGCCCGCTACCGTGCGGAAGAGCAGCTCACCCGCTACCCCCGCGGCCTCCGCCCGCGTAAGCTGGTCTTCTCCACACCGGCCTGAGCACGCCCCGCCCCTCCCAGTGCAGCATCAGGCCTCCGCTCGCCTGATGCTGCACGTGCTTTCTCCCCGATAAATCGGAAGTTGGAGGGGTGGTTGTTGGATAATTGGCGAGCGCAAGCGAGCCTAATTCGGAGCCCCGGAGGGGCGCCATATAATAGCCCGGCGGTGGAGCGGCGAAGCCGCGGAACCCCGGGTAGCGTAAAAAAGAAAATTGAGCCCGGAGCGACGGAGCGAAGCGACGCAGCGTAGGCCGACATATAATGGCGCCTGTGAGGGCGTAGCAAGCGAAGACGCGAAGCCCCAAGGACCGTAGCGAAGCGGC
>CAJGCY010000223.1 GCA_904501955.1 uncultured Akkermansia sp.
AAAATCGGAAGACTTATAAGCGGGCCTCACATTTCACCCTCATTCGAGTGGCGCATAGGAAGCCAATTGAAGCATGCGTTTACGAATTCCCTCAGCAATAAGGGCGTAAATGGGAGAAGGATGCTCACGGTTCATTTTGTCGGTAAAATCGCCGAGTATCCGATGAAGAAGCTTGAGTAACTTATCCATTTCCGCATTGACCAAGCGTTCAGTAAACCCCGCCTTGCTGCCCATACGCAGGAATTTGTTGCGGGTAATCCACGGAAAGCCATTTCTACCCTCAATTTTCATGGCGAGCTTGGCAGGAAGATTGGGATAGACGGCCGTGGAAAGCAGATCATACGCCGGAGATAAACGAGCACCGCTCCCACGATAGATGACGGAAAAGTTCTTGGCATGAGCATCACCATTCCCGATGAGGAATATGAAAATAATGCGCCTTAAAAACTCTATCATATCCGCAGCAGGCAATGCCATATCACGCAGGAGTTGAAAGCATTGCAGCAAGCGGGGACCACCTTCCGACTCATATTTGACGCTGGGTTCATAACACAACAACTGGCAAAAATCCTCCTGATGTAAGCGCGTACAGCCGGACTTATCAAGAGCACGGTCGTAGCGACGGGTCACATAATAGGGGATTCCCTTCAGGTACAGCAAATCACAATCCGCAGTGTCCAGCTTGCATTCTTTGGCCAACCGCATACAGTAAAATTCATTGAACACGCTCTCGGGAAAACGTGGTATACCGGGTTTGATAATATGAGTGGAGGGAGTGCCGTTCAGCGGTAATACAATGTGCCCATCTTGCACGCATGCCACCAATTTATCTTGAGCACCGGCCCCGGAAATATGAAAATCTTTTTCCCCTACATTCAGCGGGCGTTCCGGCAAGCGTTGCAATATATCATGAGCTTCATCATCACTCAAGTGTCTGTAAATGGCCTGCTCTTGCGCTGTAAATTCACGCTCCGGTTGCAGCAAAACAACAGCACCGGCGCAATCCTCACCGATATTTTTCAATAACGCAAATATGTTGGTGTGCGATATTCCCAGATATTGCGCTATTTTGACGCGCACAGACTCATCCGGCAACAAGTTCGAGAAAAACGCCACTACCTCACCCCCACTGTAGGGCTCGAGTCGCACCGGCAGGGTGTAGGAGATCGCTTCCCCTATCCCGCTTGACACATAGTCCGCATCATAACGGAAAGAAAGCCTCCCCTTATCAGAGCAGAGCAAACCGATGCGCTTGCCACGCAGGTAGACGTAAAGCGTTTGCATTATTTCATCTCCCATCTATTGAAAGCATACGCCCCAAGCCCCAGAGCTTCCAGCACGAGGATGGCTTTGTCCAGTTGCAAGGTCTTTTTGCCGTTTTCCAAATCGGAAATAAAGCGCACCCCCACATTGGCCACGCCGGCAAGCTGTTCCTGCGAAATTCCCTGCTCCTTGCGCGTGGCCCGCACAAGTTTGCCCCACTCAGCAGCGTTACTCAGCCTGATTCCTTTGATTTCTTTCATATTTTATTCCCGCTCGGTAATAAAATAGCACATTCACAGCAATTCGCAAGAAAAATATTCCCGCTCGGGAATATTTTTACCTACTGCGGGCAGGATGCGCGCATTTTATTCCCGCTCGGGAATGAAATCAGGGCGTTGGCAAGAGCCCGGTGAGGTTAAAACGCAGGAGGAAGGGGATAGAGAGCTCCTCCGTGCTTGGCTCCGCATCCCAATAGCTGCGCAGCAGCTCCGCGGAAACGCAGCCGCGCAGCAGCAGGGGCTCCACCGTGGGGAGGCCATGGGCGGAAAGGCGCACGGAGTTATCAGGCTCACAGCGGATGCCCAGCTGCTGCAAGGCCTGCTCATACTCCGTTAAGCGGCGGCTGAACGGCAGGGGCGCACCACCCTCCATGCTGAGGGAGAGCACCTCCACCTCCATATACTGCAGCCGTGAAGCAAACAAGCGCGCCTCGAAACACGCCCGCAGCACAAGCAAGGGGTAGCGGGTGTTGCCGCGCGGGTGCAGCTCAATCTCCAAATAGCGTACCCCGGCGGGCGGGGTGCCCTCCGGCAGCTGCTCCGGGCGCGGGTCACCCGCTGTGCGGCGATAATACCCGGCGGCATACGTGCTGCGGCGAATATCCTCTGCAAAATAGCGGGGTCTCTCGTGCAAAGGCAATGGAGTAAGATCTTGCGCCGAGGCTACGGGTAGATACTCAATACCGAGCAGCGAAACACGCGCGGACACCGCCCGCGTCACCCGCTCCACCACCGGGTGAAAATCCAACTCCACGCAGCACTGCTGCAGCTCACCCTCCAGCAAATAGGCCACCTCGCCTTCGCTGCGGCATACACACGAGCACGCCGCTACCTCCTCGCCGGCGGCATTCATCACGCAAATGCCGCTCAAATGCCGCATATCCGTGCTGCCATAGCGCAGGCGCAGCCAAGTAGCGGGCATGGAAGAGCCGTAGAACTCAGCATCCCGCGGCGTAACGGGCTCCAGCACGAGCTCCACCTCCACCCCGGGCAGGTCAGGGCGCAGAGCCTGCCCACGCTGCACGGTGTAGCGGTGCTCCGTGGCATCACCCAAGCGCACCAAATCCACCTCACCCTGCACAGTCAAGGCGGCATCTTGCGCGGTGGTGTGCAGCTCTAACCCCAAACACCCCTGCGCATGAGACCTATCGGATAGGGGGAAAGCATGCACCTGCATGGGGGTACCCGCAGCGTTCGTCACCCGCAAGCGCGCCGCAGAGCAATGGTACTCCCCCTCGCGCGCCAGGCTGATGCGCATGTTGCCCGCGCCGTCCTCCGCATTCAGGCGAGCAAACACCTCTTCCACCGGCAAGGTGGGCACCCCCTCCGCCAAGGCTACAACACAGCAAAACACACTCAGCAACAACACTCGCACGCCGTTCATCATACAGCCATTATACAACCACACCACTGCCTGGGTCAATGAAAAAAATGCGGGAGAATTCAGATGGGGCTAAGTGTGCGACAAATCGGAAGTTGAAGGGGAGTTTGTTGGATAATTTGCGAGCGCCAGCGCCTGCCACGGCGTAGCTGCGCAGCAGCGAAGACGGGAGCCTAATTCGGAGCCCCGGAGGGGCGGTATAAAATAGTCAATAGAGCCCGGCGGTGGAGCCCCGCTAGGGGCGGAACCCCGGGAAAAGGCCACAAAAACAAATGCGAACCCCGGAGGGGTGGCATAAAGCGTGGCACGAAATACGGCATT
>CAJGCY010000224.1 GCA_904501955.1 uncultured Akkermansia sp.
CATGAAAAAGATATGGTGTTTGGTGTTGATGCTGTTCGGGCTGAGCATAGCGCAAGCCGCAGAGCTGAAGGTGGCGAGTCTGCACCCGCTGCTGAGTGAGATGGCAAAGCGCTTGGGCGGCGAGCACGTGGAGGTCGTGGATTTATTCCCGGCTAACGGCGATTTGCACACCTTTGCCCCGGGGAGCCGCCAGCTGGCAGCAGCGGCGGATGCCGACATGCTGCTGGCATGTGGCAAGGGCATAGAGCCCTATTTGGCAGAGCTGGCAGAATCCATGCCGGAAGATACGCTTATCGTCGGCTTAGGCATCGACATTCCGAACGTATACCTGCCGAACTCACGCCGAGTAGACCCGCACTGGTGGAACACGCCGGAAAACATGAAGCGAGCCTCGCGCACGCTCTTGAATGTCCTTACGCAACGCGCACCGCAGCACGCCGCGGATTTCACCGCAGCCCAACAAAAGTACGCCTCCGCCATGGATGCGCTGACCCGCAGAGCGCGCCTGATGTTCAGCCGCATACCGCAAGAGCGCCGATACTTGGTGACGGGGCACGCCGCACTCTGCCATTTCTGTGAGGAGTTTGCATTCACGCCGATTACCATTCACAGCATTTCCAAAGAGAGCGAGGGCGACACCGCCACCCTTGCAGCTGTGCTCAGTGACCTGCGCAGCAAGGACATCCGCTGCATTTTCACGGAGGTAGGGGCATCCCCGAAGATACTGGAAGTCATCGCAGAGCAACTGGGAATTCCCACGGCACCGTTGGTGCTGGACGGCGTATTCCCCGGCAAGCAAAGCTATGAGGCCATCTTCATGCACAATGTGAATACCATCAGCAAACACCTCAAATAATGCGTCCGGCTGTCACATTTTCCCTCGCTCTACTCGGAGTATTATTAGCGGGGGTGCCCCTGCTCTACCTCACGGCAGAGCCTCCTCGCAGGGAGGTGCAGGTAGACCCCGCCTTGGAGAAACCGAGCACCACCCTCACCTATGCGGAGGTACAGTTTACCGGGAAACCGACGGCCTGCACCCTGCGCTATGAGGGGAATGATGTAGCCACCATGCCCGAAGGCGCCGAATCACCTTGGAAAATTGCCTTACAGTTACCCAACAGCAAACGCATTGAACTCGAGGCGGAAATCCTTTGGCCGGAAGGCTCTGCGGAAAATGCCGTGAGCGTCACACTCACCCCCGCACAACAAAACAGCAGCACAGATACCCGCTGGACAGGCCCTGACGGCTCACTGCTGCATGACCTCTTCATTTTCACATGGTAAGCACTCACGAGCATATATGCTGGGGCAGCGACCACAGCCACCACCACCACGGCGGCCACCTGCTGGAGGTGCAGCACCTCAGCGCCCGCTACGGTGAGGTCACTGCGCTGGAGGATATCAACTTCGCCCTGCACTGTGGGCACACGCTGGCTCTGGCGGGGCCTAACGGCGCCGGCAAATCCACCCTCATCAACCTACTGGCAGGCCTGCAAGAACCGGCGGAGGGGCGCATTCTGTGGAATGAAGCTCCCCTGCACCATACACGACATGAAATAGCCTACATGCCCCAGCGCACGGAGGTGGATTGGCGTTTTCCCATCACGGTGAGAGAGTTGGTGGAAATGGGGCGCTACCCGTCCTTAGGCTTGTGGCGCAAGCAAAATGCACATGACCGCGAAATCGTAGACAAAGCGCTGGAATCACTGCAACTCACAGACCTGCAAAAACGGCAAATCGGGGCGCTCTCCGGCGGGCAGCAGCAGCGAGCGTTCTTGGCGCGGGCATTGGCGCAAGAGGCGCACATTCTGCTGCTGGATGAGCCTTTCACCGGGCTTGATGTTCCGGGCATGGAATCGCTCGGAAAGTTACTGCGCTCACTGGCAAGTGAGGGGCGACTCATTATTGCCTCACACCATGATTTGAACAGCGCACCGCGTATTTTCAGCCACTGCCTGTTGCTCAAGAAGAAAAGCATCGCTTTTGGCAAGACCTCGGACGTACTGACGCCGCAGAATCTCCTCACCGCTTTCGGAAAACAACACTTCACCGGCACCTCTCATGAATGAGTTTTTACAGTTTCTCGGCGAACCGATTGCGCAGCGCAGCCTTTGGGCGTGTGCCGTCATCGGTTTTGCGAATGGTTTTGTGAGCGCACTGGTGGTGCTGAAGCGCTCCTCCCTGCAAATCGGCACGATATCCTGCGCGCTGCTGCCGGGCATCGCCCTGGCCATTTTGCTCTTCGGGCTCATGCAGGTGAGCATCCTCATCGGCGCGGTGCTGGCAGGGCTGCTGGTCGGCTTGGGCTCACTGTTTGTATCCCGCACCTCAAAGGTGGACCACGACACGGCGCTCTCCATTATCCACACCACGGGCTTTGCCATCGGGTACATCATCTTGGTGCAGCTGGGGCTGCAGCAAAAGGTGGATGATTGGCTGTTCGGCAGCATCATGAGCATGGGTAACGCTGATTTGTGGATTGCCTATGCCATCAGTGCCTTAGCGGTGCTCAGCATCACGGCACTCAAGCGCCCGCTGCTCATCTACCTCTTCGACCCCCGCGCCGCTGCAGCCATGGGCATCCCCACGCGAGCCTTCAGCTACGGCATTTTTGCGCTCATCATCTTGGTGTTAGTATCCTCACTGCAGGCTGTGGGCGCCTTCCTGACCTTGGGCTTACTGGTAGCCCCGGCAGCCACCATGTACCAGCTGACCGACCGCGCAGAATGGATGTTCTGGGGTGGCGGGCTCATCGGCGGGCTGGGCTCAGTGGCGGCATTTTTCCTCTCCTACCCGCTTGGGTGGCACTTAGGGGCGACCATCATTGTGGTGCTGGGCTGCATCTTCCTGTTGAGCTACATTTTCTCCCCAAAATACGGATTATTGCGGGCAAAGCGCTGATTTTGCTTGCGGGCATAGGGGCTTGTATGGTATCTTAATGGCGTATGAAGACAACTTTTACCTCTAAAATCAAAAAAGGGTTCACTCTCATCGAGCTCTTGGTCGTTATTGCCATTATGGCAACACTCGCCGGCGTGGGTTATCCCATCATCATGGGCATGATGGAAAAAGCAGACATCAGCACGGCTAACAAGGCATGCACGGACATCGTCGCCGGCATCGAGAGCTTCAAGAACGACCACTCCGGTGCCCTCCCCATCGATACGGAAGCCTTTGAAAACCTGAATTCCGATGTAGTGGAGCTTACCAC
>CAJGCY010000225.1 GCA_904501955.1 uncultured Akkermansia sp.
AGGCCGACATATAATGGCGAGGACCGTAGCGAAGCGGCCGGCCACGGCGTAGCAAGCGAGCGTAGCGAGACGCGGAGACGGGAGCTCCGAGCCGGGGTGGGCGCGTGTTTTTTTGTGTTTGCGGCATTTTGAAACAATGCCGAATTCCGAGCCACGCTTTATGCCACCCCTCCGGGGTTCGCATTTGTTTTTGTGGCCTTTTCCCGGGGTTCCGCCCCTTACGGGGCTCCACCGCCGGGCTATTTTATAGCGCCCCTCCGGGGCTCAAATTTAGGCTCCCGTCTTCGCTGCTGCGCAGCTACGCCGAGGCAGGCGCTTGCGCTCGCAAATTATCCTACCCCCCCTTCAACTTCCGATTTATCGGGCGCGAGTTGACTTGTTGGAAGCCACTCTACTCAATCACCGTCCAGAGGCGGCCGTTGCGGGCGTGGATGAGTCGGATGTCGAGGTCGAAGGCGCGGCGCAGGTTATCCTCCGTCAGCACGGTGTCTCGCGCGCCGTGGGCGATGATTTGCCCCTGGCGGAGAATCATGCCGCGGTCGAAGGCGGGGAGGATGTCCTCAATTCGCTGGGTGATGAAGATGATGGTGAGCTGCGGGTGGGTGGCGGCGAGCTCCTCAATGGTGTGCAGCAAGAACTCACGCCCCGCGATGTCGAGGAACACGCTGGGTTCATCCAAAATCATGAGCTCGGGGTTGGTCATGAGGGCGCGGGCAATGAGCACCTTCACCTGCTCACCGCTGCTCATGGTGTGCACGGGGCGCTCCATGAGGTGGGTGGCGCGCAGGGATTCCATCAGCTCGGCGGCGCGCTGTTCTTCCTCGGCGGTGGCCTCGCGGTACAGGCCGATGGTGGCATCCGGCCCGGAGAGAACCATCTCGCGCGCGGTCCACTCGCGGTCCCCCAGCCAGCGGTGCATGAGGGGGCTCACCCACGCGATGCGTTTGCGCAGCTCTTGCAGGTTCACCGTGCCGAAGCGGTGCCCCAGCACCTCCACCTTAGCCCCGAACACCGGCCAGGCATAGCCCATGAGCATGCGCACGAGGGTGGTTTTGCCGGCGCCGTTTGCGCCGAGGATGAAACAGCGCTCCCCGCGCTGTACTTGCCAGTGAATGTTATGCAAAATCTCCTGCCCGGAGAGGAAGACGGTGGCGTTCTCGATGTTGACGGCGTGCATGGTGCGAAAAAAAGTGATACGGCGTGGCGGGGAGGGGTGAAAAGCGGCTCTCACGCGCCGAGGAGTGAGAGCCGCTGAAAATGCTTGGCTTTATTTAGCCGGGGCGCTTTACTTGCGCTCGAAGAGGGCGCGAATCTTGCTGCCCACAACCTCCACCGGGTGCTCAGCCAGAGCGGCACGCTTGGCCAGCAGGTTCGGGGCGCCGGCGGCAGCCTCCTCCAGCCATACGCGGGCGAACTCGCCGCTCTCGATGCGCTTGAGGCTCTCCTTCATCTTCTCCTTCACCTCCGGACCGAGAATCTGCGGGCCGTTGTAGTACTCACCGAACTCAGCGGTGTTGGAGATGACGCCGTTCATGGCCTGAATGCCCTTGTTGTAGATGATGTCCACGATGAGCTTCGCCTCGTGCACGCACTCAAAGTAAGCCATCTCAGCGGGGTAGCCGGCCTCGATGAGGGTCTCGAAACCGTACTTCATGAGGTCTACCAGACCACCGCAAAGCACGTTCTGCTCACCGAAGAGGTCCTCGTAGGTCTCCTGCTGCATGGTGCACTCCAGCACGCCACCGCGGGTCAGACCCTCAGCCTTGGCCATGGCCAGTGCCACGTTCTTGGCGTTGCCGGAGGGGTTCTGGAATACGGCGATGAGGCCGGGGCAGCCGAAGCCCTCCTCGAACACGCGGCGAACCTCCGTGCCCGGACCCTTGGGAGCTACCATGATGACGTCCACGTCTGCCGGCGGCTCGATGGTCTTGAACACGTATGCGAAGCCGTGGGAGCAGCACAGCGTCTTGCCGGCGCACAGACCGGGCTTAATCTGGTTGGCGTATACGGAGCCGTGCATCTCATCCGGCAGGAGGATGTGGATGATGTCGGCCACCTTGGCAGCCTCGTCCACGCTCATCACCTCAAAACCGTCCTGTACGGCGGCGTCCCAGCTCTTGCCGGGGCGAATACCGATGATAACGTGCACACCGCTGTCGCGCATGCAAAGTGCCTGAGCACGCCCCTGTGCACCGTAGCCGATAACGGCCACCGTCTTGCCATTCAGAACGCTCACATCGGCGTCCTTGTCATGAAGTATCTCCATTGTCTTAATGTGTTGTGATTAAAAAAACTTGCATAGCATACCCTTGGCATGCACGTGCCCTAAAATACCATTATTTATTGGATTTGCAAGTAAAAAGTAGGACATGTTGCGCCCTGAAAGTCGAATGTCGGAGCCAAAGATGGCAAAAAATCTCTCTTTTCTCGCTTTTTTTGCAGAAAATACAAAACAATTTGTCACAAGGCTGCGTCTACTGAGTAACGCAACACGAACTTCACCACTTACACACGCCATGAACGCCAAATGCATCATCCTCCCGCTCGTCGCTCTCGCCGGTATCACCTTCACTGCTTTCCAGCTCAGCTCGGCAGATGCCGCTGAACCGTCTGCCGTGGCCCCGGCCGCACGCTCCGCGGAGGACCCCTGCCGCATCAGCTACTCGGATGCGGATAAAATGCGCATGGCCGTACGCCGTGGTGATGCCGCCCGCTTGCAGCAGCTGCTGGCCGGCGGGGCGGATGTGAATGCCCGCGCAGCCTTGGGGCGCACGGCCTTGCTTTGGGCAGCCTACTGCGGTGAAACCGCTTGCATGCAGGTGCTGCTGGCCACCCCGGGGGTGGATGTCAATGCGGCGGATGCCGACGGCATCACCCCGCTGGCCGCTGCTGCCACGCTCGGCCATGAGTCCTGCGTGCGCCTGTTGCTGGCCACCCCGGGGGTGGATGTGAATAAAAAGCATGTGTGGGGCACCCCCCTCGCCGTCGCCCGCGATAAAGGGCACTCCGCCTGCGCGGACCTCATCCTCGCCGCGGGTGGCAAGATGTAAGAGCTGCCTCGGCAAGCCGATAAATCGGAATTTGAAAAGTTGCGAACCGAAGGTGAGCGGAATTTTGAACCCGCGTCAGCGGGTGACCTAACTTAGCCTAGGGCGTAAGCCCTAGGAAACGAAAGAAAAAGAAACTCAGAACCCGCAGCCAGTCGAGG
>CAJGCY010000226.1 GCA_904501955.1 uncultured Akkermansia sp.
AGGTTCCCTGGGTTCCATTTCCTTTTTTGTTGCTATACAGGGGTTCCGTTCGCTTACGCTCACTCCACCGCCTGCCTAACGTCCGTCGCCCTAAAGGGCTCTGAATTCCGCTCGCTTCGCTCGCCAACTTCCGATTTATCGAGCCGTTTGAAAACAATTGAAACTAAAACAGAGTACATGTTTTTTTGAACGTTGAAACACTGCTCACTGACTGCTTTTTTATAAAAAATTGTGAAAAAATGGGGAAATGTCTCAAAAAAGTCTTGACGAATGGGGGTGAGATGTGCGATTTTGAACGCACATGCTTCACAGAGATAACAGCTATACACCAAAAATCCGCGTACAGATGCCTGTATGCCGATGGATGCGTGGGTGCTGATATCAAGGGAAGCAGAATTTGCCGAGTAGGCAAGAACGGTAAAATGCCGGATGAACAGTAGGCCGCTTTAGCTTCCCCCCACGGAAGCCGAGGCGGTTTTTCTTTTGTACAGGATAATAAACAATGAGTAAAGTGAACCAAAACAAAGTGAGCGCAGGACGAACATGGCGGGCACCGCACAGGATGCCCGCCGGGAATGAGCGCGTTTACTTGCCGTCCATCCCACGAAGCGGCAGGATGATGCGGTTGCTGAACTCCGTTGCGCCATCAGCCGTTTGGCTGTAGGTGGTAGAGCAGGCGGAGGTGCAGAGCAAGCCGGCAGCGCTGAGCGCGCCGATAATGGCCCCCGCCAGAATTTTTGCCCAGCACTCCTTAATGCCCCAACCGGAGAGAAGCCCGGTCAGCCAATTGATTTTGGTGTTATCAGAACTCATAGGGCATCATCTATATAACAAAAGACATCCGAACGCCAGAGAAAAGTAGCCGCGCACGCACTTTTCGCAAGGCAAGCAAATAGCCTGACATAAGGGCGCCCCTCACGGGGGCAATAACAATCGCTGTCGTGAGACAGCAAACAGACAAGCACATAAACACAATGAATAATCTGAAAATATACGCCGATACGGTGGATGAGCTGGCGCAGAAGCAAATCTCGCGCCTGTTAGCGCAGCCTGCATTTGCTGCAGCGAAAGTACGAATAATGCCTGACGTGCACGCCGGAAAGGGCTGCGTGATTGGCTTTACCGCAGACTTGGGAGACAAGGTGATACCGAACATCGTCGGGGTGGACATCGGTTGCGGTATGTATACGGTAAAACTCGGTAAGGAGAAGCCGGACTTTAACGCCTTGGATGAGGTGATGAACCGCAACATACCAAGCGGAAAGTGGGTGCGCCGTCATCCGGTGGAGGATTTCCCGCTCATGGAGTCGCTGCATTGCCTGAGCCGCCTGAAGAAGCTGCCGCACTTGTACCGAAGCCTTGGTACCTTGGGTGGTGGTAACCACTTTGTGGAGGTGGATGTTGACTCTGCGGGTAATTATTACCTCATCATTCACTCGGGTTCTCGAAATCTGGGTAAGCAGGTGTGTGATATTTACCAACAGGATGCTATCGACGTGCACTCCGGTACGGAAAATAAGCAGCAGCGTATCGCTGAGCTCATTGCTGAGTTGAAGGCACAGGGACGCGCATCCGAAATCATGAAAAGCATTAAGCGTATGAAGGCTGAGTGGGAGAAAGCGCAGCCTACGGTACCGCGCGAGTTGTGTTACTTGGAGGGTGAGGCTCGCCGTCATTACTTGGATGACATGCGTGTGTGCCAGCAGTTTGCCCTGCGAAACCGTGAGGTGATGGCAGAGGTGATTGTGGAGCGACTGGGCTTGAACGTGCAGGAGGCTTTCCATACCACGCATAATTACATTGACCATGAGAGCAACATCGTGCGAAAGGGCGCTATTTCCGCACGTGCCGGTGAACGCTTGCTCATACCTATCAACATGAGGGACGGTTGTATTTACGGTGTGGGTAAGGGGAATGCGGACTGGAACTACAGCGCGCCGCACGGTGCGGGCCGTCTCATGAGCCGTACGCAGGCTTTCAAAAAGCTGTCGATGGCGGATTTTGAGGCAAGCATGAGCGGAATTCACTCCTCCTGTATTACGCGCGCTACCTTAGATGAGTCGCCGATGGCCTATAAGGGGATGGATGCCATCCTCGGGCATATCGACGCGACGGTGGAAGTTGTAGACCTTTTCAAGCCGGTCTATAACTTCAAGGCGGCGGAGTAATCACCCCTGAGCAGGCCCGACGGTGATGCCGTCCATACCGGCAGCAGCTGCGGCCTGCAAACCGGGCTCGGCATCCTCAAACACGACACATGCGGTGGGCTCAACCCCCATTTGTTCTGCTGCGAGCAGGAAAATGTCCGGGTTGGGCTTGCCGCGACCCGGGGGGACATCATCCGGGGTGATGATGATGGGGAAGAGCGCCTCAATGCCGGCGGAGCGCAGGGTGTTGAGCGCACCGTGGCGCACGCTGCCGGTACCGATGGCGTAGGGAATGCCCTTTGCCTGTAAGTCACGCACCAAGCCTACCGTTTCCGGGATGATGGGGAGCTGCTCCGTCTCTAACAGGGCGTCGTAGTGGGCACGCTTTTCCGCTGCTACGGCTTCCGGGTCCATGCTCAAGCCATAAATGCGGTTGAGATCCGCCACGATATCCGGCGCGGCCATGCCGCCGTGGGCTACAAACTCATCCCACAAGAAGGCCTCATCGGGCGCGCCGTTGTTTTTCAGAGCCATGCGCCACGCGCGGTGGTGCAGGGGCATGCTGTCCACAAGCGTGCCGTCCAAGTCAAAAATGTAGCCGGCGTATACTTTTTCCGGTAAAATGCAGCGGGGAGTCATGGAGTTGTGGAATCAGAGGTTGAATTTGTTTACAAAGGCTTTCAGGTCCGTATCTTTGCCGAAAACCACCAGTACATCATCCGGTCTGAACTCTAGGGAGGGATCCGGGCTGTCGATGACGGGCTGCTCGGGCTCGTTGAGCACGTCCTGATATTCCGCAGCGGGTGCAGGTGTGCCGCGGCGTATGGTTAAAAGGTTGATTTTGTGCTCTTTGCGCATGTTGACACCCATGAGGGTCTTGCCCTCCCATTCGGAGGGGAGTCTCACCTCTGCGAGGGAGTGCGTCGCGTCGATTTTGCGCAGGCGCATGAGGCCCTCGTTGATGAACTTGTCCGTCAGCTGGCGAGC
>CAJGCY010000227.1 GCA_904501955.1 uncultured Akkermansia sp.
ATGCACCGTGCGCCGCCTGCCGCTGGAGGAAGCCCCGGGCTCCCCCGGCTCTTGGGGCGCGCTCTCCCTCTCCTTCCGACTCACCCACCCGGAGGAAATATAATGGGCGATTGCCCCCTTGCCCGGGGCTTCGCTCAAATCATAAATCGAAAATCGTAAATCCCCTTATGCCTACCGCAACCGAATACATATCCCGCAAGCAGAATGTACCCTCCGAGCTCCGCAGCAAGGAATGGAAAGACGTGCAAGCCCAAATCCGTGAGCGTGCCTTCTTCATGGCCTCCGTGGCGAATGCCAAAGAACTCCACAAGTGGCGCAGCGTGATGGAGCAGGTGACAAGCGGTGCCATGAGCCCCGGCCAAGCTCGTGAGGAAATGCGCCGCTACTTAGAGAAAATCGGCTACTCCCCCGACCCCGGCCTTGCCGATACCATCAAAGACCGCAGCACTGTGCAGCGCATGAAGGTGAGCATTGATACCAATGTGGCCATGGCGCGTGGCTGGGCTGCCCGCATGGAAGCGCTGGATGATGTCCTCTCCCCCGGGCAGGAGCTCTACCGCCAGCGCAACAGCCGGGTGAAAAGAGACTGGACGAAACTCTGGAAAGATGCTGCGGAGAAAGTCAATTGGCAGGGTGTAGCCCGCAACGGGCAGATGATTGCCCTGGTAACTTCCCCCATCTGGGTGAAACTCTCGCGCTTCGGGACTCCCTACCCGCCCTTTGACTACGGCAGCGGTATGCGCGTGCGCCCCGTGGATTTTGAGGTGTGCGAGGAGCTGGGGCTTGTCTCCCTTGACGATATGGACGCGCTGGAGGCGGAAATGCAAGCGCAGAAAGAAAGCCTGAATGCGGATGTGAAGGCCTCCATTGAGGGGCTGGGTGAGGATTTGATTGATGCGGTACAGAATCAGCTGGGTGGTCTGGTAAGACGAGAGCGGACACCCGATGGTGATGTGTTGAGAATGACCGACCTGAACGGAACAAGCCCCATCAGCTCGGAGGATTTAGCTGACGCTTTCAGTAAGCCGGTTCCGCAAGGGGTAACTATTCCACAAAAAAAAGCGGTAGAAGATTTTACCATGGACAGCAGGTGGTTCAATGGTAAAAAGCCACGAGTCGGCTTGGATGAAAAGGAAGACTTAGCTCGATTTTTCGGGCGTTTGATTCCTAAGCCTACCGAAGAGCCTCTCTATCGTGCTATGCACTGGGGAACAAAAGAAGAAATGAATGACTTGCGGGACATCGTCCGTAAGAATGGTTTTTATACTCCCCTGCCAGACCGTGTGGGGGAATCTTGGTCTAGCAGCGAACACAATACGGAGCATTATGCAACCAAGGAAGGTGATAAATATCAGGCAATTTTTATATGTCGCAAAAGTAAAACGGCAAAAGACCTGCGGCCCTTTTATGCGGCTATGAAACACAAAGAAAATCTGGCTCACCCCCTCAATTTGGAAAGTGAATTCATCTTTATGGGTGGCACTCGGTTGAAACTGCTGTCCGTCCAGCGCTATGATTTGCCAAGCGGTGGTAAACGAGATATTTATTACGTAGAGGAAGTATGATTACCCTTTCCATAGCGCTTGTACCACTTAGCGAGTCGTTTGCGGTAGGCTGTTTCGGACTCGTAAAGCCTTTCTGTCGCCATAGCTCTACCTACAATTTTGGGCGAGGGAGGTCTGTGTGCAGGCATTTTCATGTTGCGAATCTGCTCTCGGCGTTGCTCGCGCTCCCATTCATCCCGCCAAGCATGTGGACCTTTTCTCGCTTCAATGGCGGCACGCACCTCCGCCGCCTCGGCAAACTCTGCCGGGGTTTCGTGCAGATGTTTCTTGCCTCGCCCTTTCATGGGGGAAAATTAGCATAAAATCAACAGAAAAGCAAGCCATGATTTCATTATCCGTCAACATTGAGGGCGATGCCCGCATATCCCTGCTGGAGCCCAAAGATCTGCAACGCCTCACCCGGCACGCGGGCACCAAGGTGCAGCAGGCGGTGAAAGAGAATTTTGAGAGCCTACCCGGTGAGCGATTCTACAAAGACGCAGCCGAGGCTACGCGCTTGGAGATGCAGGGCGATGCCGCCCTCATCTCCGTTGAGCACCGTGGCGTACGCCTGCGCTGGAAGGGTAGCGGCGATTTGCCGGGCGGTGTGGTAAAAGCTGGCAAAGGTACCAGCAGCCACACGGGCAAGCCTACGCGCTTGCTCGCCATACCCGCAGCCAAGCGCATGGAAGCCCCCGGCCGCTACAAACCGCTTGCGTTCATCCCCATCAAAAAACGCCCACACCTCAAAGGCCTGTTGATGGAGGGCGAGCAGAAAACCGCCGCCCGCAAACACAAGGACAAGCCCGCCGGGCGCGCCATCATTGTGCCCAAACCTAACGGCCAGCTCATGTTCCGACTGGTGGATGCTACTGAGCACTCCCCCAACCCGCGAGTAATGCCGACAGTGGAGGTGTTGTCAGAGGTGGCAGGCGCAACGGTGCGCCGTGCTCTCCCCCTTTTATTACGCAAAAAAAATTAAAACTATGGCAGAGAACGATTACAAAATTAACATTGCTCTGGGTACCAGCTTTGACCCGGCAGGGCTTGAGCAGGCTCAGCAGCAGCTCGAAAAGCTGAAACCCGCGGATGCCACGGCAACGCAAGCCGCAACGGAGGCGGAACGTGAGCTGACGAAAGCCCGCGAAGAGTCCGCCGAGGCCGCGCAACAGGCTGCCGAGGCAGGTTTGCAGGTGCAAGAGTTATTGACCACAGAGGCGCAGGGGGTGGAAGAATTAGTGGAGGTTAAAGAACAGAATGCCGCAGCCGATGCCAAGGAGCAGCGCGCCATGAAGCTCGCCACCAAATCCCGCAATGAGCTCATACAAACCCTCAAGCGCTTGCAAAAAGAACTCAAGGCCGCTGCCGAAGCTCAGGACGTGGAGAAGTACCGCGCCGTGGAGCAGGAAATCGCGGAGACGCGCGGCGCCTTCGAAAAGCAGAACCAGGTGCTTGAGCTCAACAATATCACCCTGGTGCAGCAAGCGCAAGCCGGCCTCATGGTGGGTGATACATTAGCGAATTTAAGC
>CAJGCY010000228.1 GCA_904501955.1 uncultured Akkermansia sp.
GGGTGACCTAACTTAGCCTAGGGCGTAAGCCCTAGGAAATGGGTAAAAAAACAAATCCGAACCCGCGAACCGTTGAGGCTTGCCGAAACGGTATGCGGGTGGCATAACCCTCCCGGAGCACGTAAGTGCGAAGAAATCCCGCATGCCGCAATTCGTCTTATGACATAGCGTTATCAATGGGATATTAACGCACAAACAAAACACGCGCCCACCAGCGCGGAGCGTCGCTTCGCTCCGGTCCGCGCCATTATATACCACCCCTCCGGGGTTCGCATTTATTTTTGTGGCCGGTTCCCGGGGTTCCGCCCCTTACGGGGCTCCACCGCCGGGCTATTTTATAGCGCCCCTCCGGGGCTCAAATCTAGGCTCGCTTACGCTCGCAAAAATTTCCCCACCATCCCCCCTTCAACTTCCGATTTATCGAGCAGCGCAAACATAACTCGGGGAGGGTATCGGGCGGGATGCAGCGATTTTGGCTTGAGAAAAGAGCGCGTAGGGGCTACAATACCTGCGGGGCGAGAAAACGCACACGCACAGATATGTCCATCTTCCAACTGGTAACAAATTACAAGCCCTCGGGCGACCAAGAGCAGGCCATCGGCAAACTGCTCAAGTCGCTTGATGCCGGCAACCGCCACCAGTGCCTGCTGGGCGTGACGGGTAGCGGCAAGACCTTCACCATGGCGAACATCATCGCCGCGCAAGACCGCCCCGTGCTGGTGCTCAGCCACAACAAAACACTGGCAGCCCAGCTGTACTCCGAGCTGAAGAGCTTTTTCCCGCACAATGCGGTGGAGTACTTCGTGTCCTACTTCGACTACTACCAACCGGAGGCCTACATAGCCAGCACGGATACCTACATTGAAAAAGACAGCGCCATCAACGAGGAAATTGACCGCTTGTGTCTGAATGCCATGCGCTCCCTGCTGCTGCGCAAAGATGTGATTGTGGTGGCGAGTGTGAGCTGCATCTACGGTTTGGGCTCGCCGGAGGATTACCGCGAGCTCACGCTTTCCATCCGCACGGGGCAAGAGCTGGACCGCGATGCCATGCTGGCCTGCCTGACGGAGCTGCTGTTCGAGCGCAGCGATTATGATTTTCGCCGTGGCACCTTCCGCGTGCGTGGCGACGTGGTGGAGATTTACCCCGCGCAGAGCGATGGCGAGGCCATACGCGTGGAGTTTTTCGGGGATGAGATAGACGCCATCAGCCTGATAGATGCCACTACGGGGCGCACGCGCGAGCGCATGAGCAGCTACCTCTTCTTCCCGGTGAAGCAGTACGTCTCCTCCCCGGAGAAGCGCGTGCCCGCCATCATGTCCATCCGCAAGGAGCTGGCGGAGCGCGTGGCGTGGTTCGAGAAAGAGAACAAGCTCATCGAGGCGCAGCGCCTCAAAATGCGCACGGATTATGACCTGGAGCTCATCAACGAAATAGGCTTCTGCAAGGGGATTGAGAACTACTCACGCCACTTGGCAGGGCGCGCACCGGGCTCCACCCCCTCCACCCTGCAAGATTACTTCCCGGCGGATCACCTGACCATCATCGACGAATCTCACGCCACCGTACCGCAAATCGGCGGCATGTATGAGGGCGACCGCTCCCGCAAGCAAGTGCTCATCGACCACGGTTTCCGCCTGCCCTCTGCGCTGGACAACCGCCCGCTGCGCTTCGATGAATTCATGCAGCGCCAGCACCAGCTTGTGTACGTGAGCGCCACCCCGGGGGCGTTCGAGTACGTGAACTGCGTGCCCGGTAACAAGAGCTACATACCCACCCTCAAGGCCAAGCGGGGTAACACCCACTCACGCCACGAGAAGGCGAGCCAAGCCATCACCCACGCGCCGGATGACTTCCGCGGTGTCTTCTTCCACAAGCTGTCGGAGCTGCGCGTGCCCCCGCACTCATCCTCCGCCCCGGTAGCAAGCTTCAACCCGCGCGCGCTGGGGCAGCCACTCATTGTGGAGCAGCTCATCCGCCCCACCGGTCTGCCCGAGCCGAAGATTACCCTCCTGCCGCTGGATGGGCAAATCGACAAGACAATCGAGCTATGCCGCCAACGCGTGAGCGTGCGCGAGCGCGTGCTGGTCACCACGCTGACCAAACGCACGGCGGAGGACCTGACGGATTACCTGCGCAATGTGGGGCTGAATGTGGAGTACATACACGCGGATGTGGATGCCATCGAGCGTGTGGAAATCCTGCGCAAGCTGCGCAGCGGCAAGGTGGACATACTGGTGGGCATCAACCTGCTGCGAGAGGGCTTGGACCTACCGGAGGTATCGCTTGTGTGCATCTTGGATGCGGACAAAGAGGGCTTTTTGCGCAATGAAACCAGCTTGGTGCAAACGGCAGGGCGCGCCGCCCGCCACCTTCATGGTGAGTGCGTGCTCTTCTGCGATGTGGTGACGGATTCCATCCGCGCACTGGTGGAGGAGTCCGACCGCCGCCGCGCTATCCAGCTCGCGTACAACAAGGAGCACGGCATCACCCCGCGCACCGTGGCACGCGCAGACCAAAGTACCCTGCGCCTCTACACCCCGGATGATGGCTACCCGGAGGATGATGAACCCGTGCTCATGGCCGCGGATGACGACGGCGAGGAAGACGTGCAGAGCGTCATCTGCAAGCTGGAAAAGGAAATGAAAGAAGCTGCCGCCCGCCTCGACTTCGAGGTCGCCGCCGTGCTGCGCGACAAAATCAACCTCCTGCGCAAAAAATAAAGCGCCGGATGCATAGTGGGGAACTTCTAATTAGTCTCTACTGAGCGACAAATCGGAATTTGGAGGGGAAATTGCGAGCGTAAGCGAGCGGAATTCGGAGCCCCGGAGGGGCGGAACCCCGGGAACCGCCCCAAAAAAGTAAATGCGAACCCCGGAGGGGTGGCATAAAGCGTGGCGCAAAAATGCCGCATTGTTTCAAAATGCCGCAAACACCAAAAACACGCGCCCACCCCGGCTCGGAGCTTCGCTTCGCTACGGTCCTCGCCATTATATGTCGGCCTACGCTGCGTCGCTTCGCTCCGTCGCTCCGGGCTCAATTTTCTTTTTTAC
>CAJGCY010000229.1 GCA_904501955.1 uncultured Akkermansia sp.
ATTGCAAATCGCCACAAAAACACTATAGACACAAAGCATCGCATTCTGTCGGCCTCCGCGCTGTCGCTATCGCTCCAACGCTCCGGGCTCGAATATTAGGGGGAAGCCTACCGGTGGTTTCGTCGCTTCGCGACTCCACCACCGGCTACTGTCTTTCGCCCCTATCGGGGCTTAAAATTCCGCTCGCTTCGCTCGCAAACACCTTTTCAACTTCCGATTTATCGGGCTAAACTTATGAGAAGCTCCCCCTCCGGTAAACAAAACGCCGCGCATTCCCTTAGGGTGCACGGCGTTCGTGTGACTTATTGCGAGGCGCGTATCAGGCCTCGGCGTCGGAGTCGTCCATGTCCTCCATGGCATCCGCGGTGGGAGCTTGGGGGGCGGGGGTGGCTGCCTGACGATGGCGAGCGGCTTCAATCAAGAAGAGCTCTGCCACGCGGAAGGCGCGGCGGGAGGCCTCTGCAGCCGTACGGTCATCCATCAGGGCTAAGCCCTCCTCCGTTACCTCACCGAGGTAAATCTTCCAAGCACGGCGCACGAGCTCATCCGCATCGATGGCGGGCTGAGCCTGCGGCTGGGGCTGGTTCTGCTCATTGTCGCGGTTGCGGTTGCGGTTGCGGCGGCGCTTGCGGCGGTTCTTGCCACCACCTTGGCCCTCATTGCCTCCCACGGTTTCCGGGGCGCTGAAGCCCGGGGCAGGCTCCGGGGCGCGGAACTCGCGCATGTCGGGGTCAAAGTCCTGAGCAGCGGTGGCCGGTGCGGGCTGCTGTTGCTGCTGCTGGGGCTGTTGCTCATGGCGGTGGGGCTGCCGGTGTTCTTTGGGCTGCTGCTGGGGCTGCTCTTTGGGTTGCTGAGGGGCTTCCACCGGGGCGGGGGCTTGCGGTTTGGCCTCGGGAGCAGGTGCCGGTGCAGGGGCGGGCGTGGGCGTGGGCTCAGTCTTCACCTCGGCAGGCGTTTGCTCAGTCTTCGGGGCTTTTTTGTTGCGGGGCTTACGGGACTGCTTTTCTGCGGGGGCTGCAGCGTCGGTGCCGGTGCTTTCTGCCGGCGTAGCAGCGGTTGCCTCTTTCTTATTACGGGGCTTGCGCTGAGATTTCGGGGCTGCGGCGGGAGAGCTTTGCTCCGGTGCGGCTTCGGCTGCCTGCTTCCTGTTCTTGCGAACGGAGGGCTTGCGCGGTGCACGCTGTTTGGGCGTAGCATTCTCCTCTGCTTGTGCGGGGGTCTGTTTTTCTTCTGCGTCCATGGTTCTGTTTTGAAACGATGGTGTGTTACGATGTGTTATTCAGCCGTCACCGACCGGTCGATGCTGAAAGACCATTCTGCATGGCCTTTAGCGCCGTCAGTTGTTTCCCAGGTGAGGTGTACGGAGATGTTGGGCATGTAAATGCGGCAGGGCGGGGTCCAGGTAACGGTACGCTCTGCGGTGTTGATGGTGGGGCGCACATGGCCGAAGCTGCTGACTCTCATGCGCACGGTGCTCATGTTGATGCCGGGCACGCTGCTCAGCTGTGCGGTAATGGCCGGTATGGTGCAGCTCACGGTGGAATCCGGCTGCGGAGTGACGGCGAAAGGCGGTTTGGCGGTGTTTTTCGGCAGCGTGCCGGGTTGGGAGCCGGTGGAGATGGCGGAGCCTACCTCAGCCACGCTGAAATCCATGGCGTTGTTGAAGATGGACGGATCCGTGCCGAATACCATGTAGCGGTGAATCTGGAAAGGGATTTCCGTGCTGGTGGCCTTGCCCGGTATCACGGTGAATGCCGCCACGTAGCCGTAGCTCGGCAGGCGGCTGAGCATCTCTTGGTCATTGAAACCACCGGGGTAGCAATAAGTGTTGACCGTGCCGAATAGCTTGTCCAGCTTGACTTTGGACTCGCCGATTTCCTTGTCAATAAACTCGTAGTAGGCATCTTCCCCCAGGGCGCGGTGCTTGTTCCAGTCGGAGGGGTAGGGGTGCGTGTGGGAGTGGCTGCCTATGCTGGCGCCATTCTGCAGCATCTCACGTATCATGTCGTGATTCATGCTCTCTCCCTTGCCGTGCAGGTAGTCCGTGTACAGGAACAGGTGGAAGGGGTAGCCGTATTCTTTGAATATCGGGTAGGCATCCGTGTACACGCTCTTCCAGCCGTCATCCAGCGTGATGAGGATGCACTCCTCCGGCAGCAAGCGTGTGCCGAACCGCCATTCCAAGAACTCTTGCATGCTGATGACGGAGTAGGGAGAGTTGCGGATGGCCTCCATTTGGCTGCGCAGCTCAGAGGTGCGCAGCAGCATCTCCGTTACGGGCTTCGTCTCGCTGAAATTGTGGTAGCCCAGCACGGCTACGCGCGTTTTTTCTCGCGCTACCAACGGCTTCTTAAAGCGTTGCATCGGTGGGAGTACCCCGCCTGTATTCTCCGGTCGTGAAGGCACAGCTGCCGTGGCACTCTCCATGACCGGGGTGCCGGCAAGCATTGGGTCCGGGTTGAGTGGCGGCGGGTCAAACATTTGCCCCATCACCGTTTGGCTCATTACCAGAATCAACAGGTATATATAATGCCTCATCCGTTCTCTAGCTTACCACATTCACGCCCATTAGCAAGCAATTATTATGTCAATTTATCAAGTAAACGCCATGTTGCCCGCCCCGGCGTGCTTCTCCCGGCATTCATCCCGATAAATCGGAAGTTGAAGCACCGTTAGGTGCTCCTCGCGTGAGGCCGTTAGGCCGAACGTTCGCGCGAGCGACAGCGAGCGTTCGCGTGTAGGGTCGCGCGCCCCAAGCGTTCGTGTGAGCGTTAGCGAGCGTTCGCGTGAGCCGTAGGCGAACTGAAATGTGTATTACCGCGGGCGCATGCCCGCCTAACTTTAAGCCCCGTAGGGGCGACGGACGTTAGGCAGGTGGTGGAGTGAGCTCCAGCGAACGGAACCCCTGTATATCAACAAAAAAGGAAATGGAACCCAGGGAACCTGTGGTGACATATAATGGCGAGGACCGTAGCGAAGCGGAGCTCCGAGCCGGGGTGGGCGCGTGTTTTATTATGTTTGCGTCATTTTGAAACAATGCGGCATTTTTGC
>CAJGCY010000230.1 GCA_904501955.1 uncultured Akkermansia sp.
CTTGCAGAAAAGCCCGGCGTGCACGCAGAAATTCCGCCAACCGGCACGGTGGTGCCCCATCAAGCTGCCGGATATATGCAAGCTCACTTTCGAGCGGCACTGCACGCTGCACCTCGTGGTAGGCAAAGAGCCGGCGGAGCAGTTTTCCCTGCTGGTACGAGGGAACAATGTGCCCCCGCCCAAACCGGAACCGGAACCCAACAAAAGGCGTAAAACCCTGCACCGGCGTACGAAACGACGCAAGAAAAAGAGCAAAGCCCTGCCTCATATTCCGCTGAGCACCAAGCCCAAGCCCATCGTCTACAAGCCGAATTGGGAGAGCAGAAAAGCGTGGCTGCACGAACTGTTCGAAAACCACTATTCCATTGCATGCCTCATCGAAGACCACTTGAGTGACAAAGAATACCCCGAATTGGCAAAACTCGTTAACTTCACCCCCCGGCAATTCTGATGGATACAGAACAACAGCAAGCATACCAAGGCTACCGCATGCTGACGGTAGTGGTACCGCTCAACCCGCACCACACCATGCAGGGGCGGCAGCGCAACATGAAAATGCACTACCTGATGCGCCTCCGCACCTACCGGTTGCGGTGCCACTACTACCGCCTGGCCCCGCAACAAAATACAGCCTTGCGGCATGGGGCACTGTGTTTCCGCTTCAAGCGCCGATGTAAGAAAGAAGCCCTGCTCTCCCAAGATTGGCTCACTGAGCTGACAGCCAAACTGGAAGGAGAAGAACTCACCCCTTGCGTGTACCTGTATGATGACGGTGGAGTGGGCGATGCCGAGCACCTCGCCACCATCCGAGTAATCCCCCACGCAGCCATACCGGAAGCCCCCACCATCAGCTCAGCGGTAATCCGGGACGGTTTCGACATGAACCCCACGCACGTGCCCTACTTTGCACACCAAATGCTCATTATCCCCGCAAAAATGCCGGTGGAAGCCCTCCACCCCTCCGATGAAAGCTACCGCGAGTGGTTCGATTTCTCGGAATAGCTGCTCAACTGAAGGACATTTTTCAACATTTTCTTTCACATGCAACAAAGCAACACACACACGGCCGAGCAAACGGCCACGCTGAATGGACCTGATACCGCACTGCTCAAAGCTGCGGAAGAAGGTAATAAACACCAAATACGATATTGGCTCCGCAATGGGGCATACATCCATGCGCAGGATGCGGATGGACTGACGGCGCTGCACCATGCAGCAGCAGCGGAATCCCCCATAGCAGTGGAATACCTGCTGCAACAAGGAGCCAATGTGCACAGCCCCGACCGCTCCGGGCAAACACCGCTGTTTCACGCATGCTACAGCTCACAAATGCTCAATGCGTTCTACTTGTTGCGCGCCGGGGCAGATATCGAAGCTCGCGACAAACAAGGAAATACGCCGCTGCACATAGTAACCGCCTGCTACAGCAACCGCGCAGCACTGCCACTGCTCATTGCAGCCGGGGCAAATGTGAACGCCAGACAAGAAGTAAGCGGAACAACGCCTATCATGAAGGTAATATACAGCTGCGGAGAAGATGAAAACGAGTGCAACCAAGCTATTCAATCGCTGAGTTTGCTGCTGGCCGCCGGAGCGGACATCAACCTTGCGGATGCATGCGGGCAAACACCGCTGATATATTCCGTACGCACGAGCACGCCTGCTGCGATTACCGGATTTTTGCTCCGCAACGGTGCCTGCGTCCACGCAACGGACGCAGGCGGATTCTCGGCTCTGTGCTATGCCCTGGCCACAGAACAAACACAAACCGCAGCCTTATTGAGGAAACACGGAGCAGCAGAACCACCGGAGCAAACTCTGCAAAACTGCCGTTTACACACCGCCATCCACAAGGGCGACACCCTAACCGCACTCGATGCATTAGCCAAGGGGGCAGATGCCAACGCCCGAAATCATGCCGGAGAGCCGCCCCTGTTGCAAGCTATGTACCTGCACGGTGATACCCTACCGGGCATGGAACCCATCATCGTAGCGCTGTTGCAAGCAGGTGCTCACCCCGATGCCGGAGTAGAAGACGGGCAAGGAGCCACCCCCTTATCCATAGCGGCGGAGTTCGGGAGAATCTATACCATGCACCGGTTAATTGAAGCCGGGGCTCGCATCAACAGTTTTGATGAAGAGCGCGTAACACCCCTCATGTCTGCGGCGAAATTCAACATTCCGGAAGCAGTAGCGCTGTTGCTGCATTCCGGCGCCTATGCCTCGATGAGTAATGCAATACGACAAACCGCTGCAGACATTGCTCGGGAATACCACAGCAAGGAATGCTTGGAATTGTTGGAAAAGCCTTTATCTGAAATTCAGGCACCTGAGGAACCGCAACCGTCAAACGATGCGCAGGAAGCACTACACTACGCCATCACCCACGGAGACATTCCTCGTTATCATGCGGCCTTACAAGCAGGAGCCTCGCCGGCCAAGCCATTTGCCAACGGAGCAAGCCCGTTATTCTGTGCTGTCCGCTTTAACCAACCGTTGTGCTTGAAACTCATGCTCGAAGCCAAAGCGCCACTGCACGACAATCTGCATTTCATCCTTCAACGAGCTATATCCAGCGAGAGCGCAGCTTGTCTTCAGCTTCTTCTGGAGGCTTTCAGCGCTGACATCACCAAAAGCATACTGGTTAAACTCATCAGACAGGCCACCTATTGCTCCCTCCCCGAGGCTCTGAAACTCCTTCGCCGTGCCCACCGCGATATGCTCAAAAAGAAGACACCCGCAGCCCCCTCCGGCGAAGAATTCACATAAGCCATTTTTATGCAAATCGGGAATTCAATTCCCGAATTTCATAAAAAAACGCCCCAAACAGGCAAAATTCCATGCAAATCGGGAATTCAATTCCCGATTTGCATACTTTTCATCTTGACAAAAGCACAAAGAAGGGCGAGAATGAGAGCGGACATGGAAAAGAGCGAATACATACCGAGAAAAGCCCTGGCAACAGTAGCAGAAATGACGAAAAGCTTTCCGTGCGTCATGGTAACGGGTGCACGGCAAGTTGGCAAGTCCACTATGCTTAAACAA
>CAJGCY010000231.1 GCA_904501955.1 uncultured Akkermansia sp.
CAGCACAACCTAAAACTCATGAATGTAAAGTTACAGAACCAAGAAGTCGGCCGCCCAGCAAGAGCGGAACGACGAGCCTGTGTGGCCTCGTGGAGGATAGGAACGCCTGGCGAGAGTCTGACACGGGAGCAACGAAAATTCGAGACGTGGAAGGAAGAATTGAGCTGTCAGGAGTTTAGAAACCGCCGTATGCGGTAATTCGCATGTACGGTGGTGTGAGAGGGGGCGAAAGCCCCCTACTCGATAAGCGTGCCTCGGAATACGGCATTGTTTCAAAATGCCGCGAACATGATAAAACACGCGCCTGTCCAGGCTCGGAGCGTCGCTTCGCTCCGGTCCTCGCCATTATATGTCGGCCTACGCTGCGTCGCTTCGCTCCGTCGCTCCGGGCTCAATTTTCTTTTTTTACGCTACCCCGGGGTTCCGCGGCTTCGCCGCTCCACCGCCGACTATTTTATAGCGCCCCTCCGGGGCTCCGAATTAGGCTCGCTGACGCTCGCAAATTTCCCCACCATCACCCCTCCAAATTCCGATTTATCGGGCACATTCCCTCCACATTGTGGGGCGGGGCTCAGAGGGCGCGGAATTTGCGGTTGAGCTCGTTGAGGGTGAGGGGCACCATGGTGGGCTTGCCATCCGGGGTGCAGTAGGGAATTTCGCAGCGGAGGAGGTCCGTGAGCAAGGGGATGGGGGCTTTCATCCAGGGGCGCAGATCCTCACGCGCGGCATATTGGCGAGCGATGCGGATGGCGTAGGGCTCGAAGGGGTTGCGGGAGCGTTTGAACTTAGATTCACCCGTGGTGAAGCTGCGGATGAGCTCCAGCATGAACTCCTCCACCCGCGGGAGGCTGAGCATCATGGGCACGGCCTCGATGCGCAGGGTGTTCTGCCCGAAGGGGGAGATGAGGAAACCCGCTTGCTGCAACTGCTCGCGCACCTCGAGCGCGATGCCCATATCGCGGGGGTCGAGCTCCAGCAGGGCGGGCACCAGCAGGCGCTGGGAAGAGACGGGGCGGCGATTGCTCTCCAGCAGGCGCTCGAAGATGATACGCTCGCGCGCGGAGCGCGGGGAGAGCATCACGAGGCCGTCCTTGTTCTCAAAAAGCAGGTATGAGTCCGCCAGCTCACCGATGTAGCGGAAATTGGGGTGCTCCACCGCCGGGGGCGCAGGCTGCGGGCATGGCGGCACCACCGCAGGCGGCGGGGCAACAGGCTGCGGCGCCACGGGGGCAGGCTGCGGCGAGGGCTGAGGGCGCGGCGGCTCTGCCACGGTGGGCTTGGGCGCGGGCACAGGCTGCACGGCGGGGGGGGGCGGCACTGGGATGGCACTGCCCCCCTGCTCCACCTTGGCGGCAGGTGCGGGTTGCGGGCGCAGCGCTACGGGAGCAGGCTGCGGCGTGGGGCGCATGGCCGGAGGCGTGGGGGCGGGCGGCAGCTGCAGCTCCTTTTGCGTGGGCTCCAGCACGGGGCGCAGCACCAAGGCGGGGGCGGGCTCCTCCGCAGGCGCGGGGGTGTCTTCACCACGGGCATGGGCGGACAGCGTGCCCGCAATGGCATCGATGATACAGGTGGTGACATCCGACGGGCGGCGGAAACGCACCTCACGCTTGGCGGGGTGTACATTCACGTCCACCAAACCGGGGTCCACCTCCAGATACAGGAAGAGCGCGGGGTGCAAGCCGGTGGGGAAACCGCCGTAGCCATCGCGCACGGCACGGGCAACAATCTTGTCCTCAATGGGGCGACCGTTCAGGAAAACGAACTGCAGGCGGCGGTTGCGGCGAGCCTCGGACAGCGGCATGAGGAAACCGCTCACCTGCACACCGGGGCCATGCGTGGGGCGAATGCGCAGCAGCGAGGCAGCAAGCTCACGCCCCACGAACTCGGAGATGCGCTGCCGCAGGTCCGTCGTGGCGGGAACATCGAACACCACGTTGCCATCCTTCGCAAAAATGAAGCGCACAGCGGGGAATGCCAGCGCATGCAGCTTGAGCTGGTGCTCTATGTGGCCGGCCTCCGTGTCATCACTCTTGAGGAACTTGCGGCGCACGGGCGTGTTGAAGAAGAGGTTGCACACGCGGATTTCCGTGCCCGGGGCACAACCGGCATTCATGATGGGCTGCATTTCACCGCCGTGGCAGGTAACGAGGGTGCCCTCCACATCCTCCGCGCGGCGGGTGGTGATGCTCATCTGCGATACGGAGGCAATGCTGGGCAAAGCCTCACCGCGGAAGCCGAGCTGCTGAATGTCGAAGAGGTCTTCATAGCTGAGCAGCTTGCTGGTAGCATGACGCTCCAGGCACAGGGCGGCATCCGCCGCGCTCATGCCGCTGCCGTTATCCGTCACGCGGATGAGGGAAACGCCGCCGCGTTGGATTTCCACACGCACCTGCTTGGCGCCGGCATCTATGCTGTTCTCCACCAGCTCCTTCACCACGGAAGCGGGACGCTCCACCACCTCACCGGCAGCCACTTGGCTGGCGAGTACATCGCTCATGCGGTGAATTTTATGTTCCGTGTTGCTCTCCATCTGCGCGTGTGTGTGCATGGGAGTCTACCACAAACCGAGGCAGGAGTCAACAACAGAGGAAAAAGCGCGATAAATCGGAAGTTGAAGGGGAAATTGCGAGCCGTAGGCGAGCCTAAATTTGAGCCCCGGAGGGGCGCCATAGAATAGCCCGGCGGTGGAGCCCCGTAAGGGGCGGAACCCCGGGAAAAGGCCACAAAAACAAATGCGAACCCCGGAGGGGTGGCATAAAGCGTGGCTCAAAAATGCCGCATTGTTTCATAATGCCGCGAACACAAAAAACACGCGCCCACCCCAGCTCGGAGCTCCCGTCTTCGCGTCTCGCTTCGCTCGCTTGCTACGCCGTGACCAGCCGCTTCGCTACGGTCCTTGGGGCTTCGCGTCTTCGCTTGCTACGCCCTCACAGGCGCCATTATATGTCGGCCTACGCTGCGTCGCTTCGCTCCGTCGCTCCGGGCTCAATTTTCTTTTTTACGCTACCCGGGGTTCCGC
>CAJGCY010000232.1 GCA_904501955.1 uncultured Akkermansia sp.
GGGGCGAAAGACAGTAGCCGGTGGTGGAGTCGCGCAGCGACGAAACCACCGGTAGGCTCCCCCCCTAATATTCGAGCCCGGAGCGCAGGAGCGTTAGCGACAGAGCGGAGGCCGACAGAATGCGATGCTTTGTGTATATGGTGTTTTTGTGGCGATTTGGAATACCCGCAACTCATTAACAACAAAAAGACACGCGCCACCCCGGCTCGGAGCTCCGCTTCGCTACGGTCCTCGCCATTATATACCACCCCTCCGGGGTTCGCATTTATTTTTGGGGCGGTTCCCGGGGTTTGGGGCTTCGAGTCTTCGCTTTCTACGCCCTCACAGGCCGACCCTTACGGGGCTCCACCGCCGGGCTATTGTATGGCGCCCCTCCGGGGCTCAAATCTAGGCTCCCGTCTTCGCTGCTGCGCAGCTACGCCGTGGCAGGCGCTTACGCTCGCAAAATTTTCCCACCATCACCCCTTCAAATTCCGATTTATCGAGCACGGCGGGACTTATCGCACCTCACTAAGCGGGCGGGAAAAACGAGACAAGAGCATACAGGGGGATGTTGAAGAGACCTGCGTTTTCCTCATAGCCTGCGAGCGATGTGCGGATGGCGTAGGGGGGGGCGTACCGGGTGCGGTAAGAGGCCAAACTGCGAGCGCGTAAATTGATGCCGGCTTTTACCTCGATGGGGATAACATCATTGCCTCGCTGCGCGATAAAATCAACCTCCGCGGTGCCGCTTTCCGGTTCCCAATAAGCGAGGTAGCAGTCCGTAGAGCATAACAACTCTTGGAAGACGTACTGTTCTGTCAAGGCGCCCTTGAACTCTTCGAACACGGAGTTGCCGGTAATTAAAGTCTTTTCGTCCAAGCGGGATAAAGCCCCGAGTAATCCGCAATCCAGCGTGTACAGCTTGAATGAATTGGGTTGCTCATAGGCGCTGAGTGGTATGCCGGGTTTGTTGACACGGTTGACCCGGTGCAACAATCCGCAAATGATCAGCCATTCCACCGCGGATTCATATTCGCGCGCTCGTGCACCTTCCCCCAAATGCTTATAGACAAACTTGCGGTTATCTTTTGCCAATTGCACGGGAATGGATTTCCATACGGCGTGAATGCGCGGTACGTTTTTCGGCTCGGTATATTTGGCAAAATCATTTTCATAACCTTGTATGATTTGGAGCTGTAGGCGGCGAGCTTCAGTGAATGAACGCGTATCGACATATGCTTTTACAACTTCGGGCATGCCTCCCACGTACATATATTCCTTCAGGCGTGACACCAGGGTGTCATGCATTAGCGGGAGCATGGCCGTCTGACGTGTCGCCAAGGCTTTGATGATTTGATTTTCTCCGAGAGCCTGCAAAAACTCATGGAAAGAAAGTGGGCGCAAGTTTAAGATATCCACCTGCCCAACGGGAAATGACATACGCCGCTGCCGTACTGCCACGCCTAAGAGACTGCCGGCTGCCATGATGTGATATTGGGGGGCATTTTCCCGCAGAAATTTTAAGCTGTTCAGCGCTCTCTCGCATTCTTGAATTTCATCTAATATGATGAGGGTATCATCCGCCTGTATTTCGCAGTTGCAGAGGATTTCGATTCCCTGAATGATGCTGCTGACATCGTACCTCCCTTCAAACAAAGAGGCTGCTTGTGGGGTGTCCGCAAAGTTCAGGTAGGCCGTTGTGCGGTAGAAGTTTTTACCGAACTCGCGCATGAGCCACGTTTTCCCCACTTGGCGAGCTCCCTGTATAATCAGCGGCTTGCGATTGGAGCGCTCTTTCCAGCGCTTTAATTCGGTGAATGCTGTGCGTTCCATGATGATTTGCTGTAATCTTCCTTTCCTGAAAAGGTTATACGCTCTAACGGTGAAAGATGCAAGATAAAAATCACATTTTATCTTGATAAAAATGGCAATTTATCACATTTTAGAAAGATAAAAATGGCAATTTTACACATTTTCCTAAGATAAGGTGCCGGGGGAGGGTAGCAGAGCGCCCCTCATCCCGAGGAATGAGGGGCGCGAGGGGAAAAGGGAAGAAGCCGCGTGTTACTCCCACAGGATGATGAGCTCGGCGCGGAGCTCGCCGTCGGAGGTGACGGTGTGGCGGGTCTGCTTACCGTCGGCGAGGTGGTGCTCGATGCGGATGGGCTGGCCGGCGAAGGTTTCTTTTTTGAAATTGATGCGCACGCGGGCAGGGGCAGCGCCGGGCGCCATATCCTCCGGCAGGGTGTCGAGCACCCAAGTGAGGTAAGCGCTGTTGTTGATGTGGCCGTTGAAGTCTACATCACGGCGGGGGGCGGTGAACTCCGCGCTCTCGGTGCGGATGAACTCGGTGGCGGGCTCCAGCACTTGGTCAATGATGGCGGGGCAAGCCTCCGGTATGTTGATGCCGTTGGTCAGGCGCTTGAAGGGCATGGGGCGGCGAGTGTTCACATCGATGAGCACCCACAGCAAATCTGCCTGAGCGAGCACATTGCCCTCTTTGTCCAGCAACTCCACGAAACGGCGTGCCTGCAGGGCAGAGGCCTTGCCGGTGTTGGAGCGGATGGTGATTTCCTCCTTCCACTGCGGGCGGCGGATGAAGCGGAAGTCCCCTTGCACCTCCACCCAGATGAGGTTGTTGGAAGCCCCCCATTCATAGCCCAAATTGTTGCGCGAGGCGTGTGATTCCGCAGCCTCTTGGCAATAGTGCATGAAACTATCCGACTTGAGGCAGTGGTCCGCCCCGCATTCGTAGCTGGCTACGCAGTGTGTGATGTTGAGGTCTTCCATGGTAGAGCTTACTCTACCATGGAATGCTATCCCCGTCAAGCCAAGTTTTCAGTTGGTTTCATGCAGCGTGATAAATCGGAAGTTTGCGAGCGAAGCGAGCGGAATTCAGAGCCCTTCAGGGCGACGGACGTTAGGCAGGCGGTGGAGTGAGCGTAAGCGAACGGAACCCCTGTATAGCAACAAAAAGGAAATGGAACCCAGGGAACCTGTGGTGACATATAATGGCGAGGACCGTAGCGAAGCGAA
>CAJGCY010000233.1 GCA_904501955.1 uncultured Akkermansia sp.
CGCAGGTCGGAGCTGGAGTAGTCAGAGGTACCATCGGCATTCTGCGGGAAATCCGTGTGCACAAAGAAGTCACGCACCAGCACCTGCGGGGTGCTGTACATGAACACGTCACGGAAAATACCGGACAGGCGCCACATGTCCTGACACTCCAAGTAAGAGCCATCACTGTAGCGGTACACCTCGGCAGCAATCACGTTCTTGCCGGGCTTCACATACGGCGTGATGTCGAACACCGCTGCCGTGCGGCTGTCCTTGGAGAAACCGACCTTCTGCCCGTTCACGAACAAGTAGAAGAAGGAATCCACACCGTCAAACTGAATGAACACGCGGCGGCCATCCCAATCGGCAGGGATTTCGATGTCGCGGCGGTAGGAGCCCACGGCATTCGGCTCCGTCTTCGGGGTGGTGTACTTCTCTTCCGTCTTGTCACGGGGCGGAGTCATCACGCGCGGCCAGTCGCGCACAAAGGTGTAGCGCTGGTTGCTGTAAATCGGGATGCCGTAGCCGCGCATCTGCCAGTTGGAGGGCACATCTATCGTTGCCCAGCTGCTGACGTCTGTCTCCGGTTTATAAAAATCGACGGGACGCTGAGCCGGTGAGGGCGCCCAGTGAAATTTCCAATCACCGTTAAGCGAGATAACGAGTGATGAATCCTTGCGCTTACCCTTCAGCGCTTCTTCCTTATTCGCAAAGGGCACAAAGAATGCACGGGCATCCTCGCGTCCCTGCGACAGGTTTTCGGGGTTCTCCCAGTCCGGGTGCGGCTGGTAGGCCTCTTGTCCTGTTGCCACCACCCCGGCCATCGCCAAGGTCGCGGTTATGGTCTTGAGCATATTCATACTCGCATACTATACCATTTTCACCTCCCCATGGCAAGCAAAGAATTCCGCACGCGTCACCAACGCGCGCGCGCGCACGAAAAGAGCGCCCTCAGCCCCAATCTTCCATTGATGCCAAACAGCGCGATAAATCGGAACACTTACCGGCTCCCTCGGTATATCTATTTCCGCTGAGCCCCCTCCAAGCGCAGGAACAACAGCTCCGGCGGGCAGAAAAAGCGTATGGGCAGGCTGCTGGTGCCTATGCCGCGGCACACATAACAGGGGCGGCCATGCACATGCACCAAGCCCGCCGCCCATTCCGCCGGGGTTTTGCCATCCGCCATCCAAATGGGCTTGCCGGTGGGCCAACACACCTGCCCTCCGTGTGAATGTCCGGCCAGCGTAAGCACTGCTTCCTCGGGCGCGTACTGAGCCCCCACCGGCGTGTGTGACAGCATCAGCAGCGGCACCCCTGCACGCGCCTGCGGCACCGGGCCGGGGGTATCATAGGTGTAGCAGCAGCGTATGCCTCCTATGTCAATCACGGCATCTCCCACACGCAACTCCGCACGGCGTCCCTCCACAAACTGCACACCTATGCTCTGCAAAGCGAGCTTCACGCGCTCCGCCCCGTGGTAATAATCATGATTCCCGAGCACGGCAAAACAGGGCAGGGCTGCCAGCGGGCGCAGGTGCTCCGCCAGCTCCTCCGGCGGCATGGCTTCCTCCGCATGGTGCCCATTCATGAAATCCCCCGGCAGCAACACGGCATCCGGCTTTCCCTCCAGCGTGCGGCGCACCACCGCATCCAAGTATGCACCATCCACAGGGCGCGCGTGTATGTCCGTCAGCACGGCAATTTTAACCGAGTCCCCCTCCTGCCACTGCTCCATCGCGACGCAGTGCTGCGTGAGCTCCAAATTCTCACGCGCCACCCACCGCATATAGCACAGCAGCACTACCACCACAACCACGGTCAGCGCCGGCAATAACAAAAGGAGGCTTTTTCTCATCTCAGCTCAATAAACCGCGCAAAATAATGTCACACCCACTGGGGATGAGCTCTTCTTGCGCAAAATGACGCTCCTCCGACATAAAATACCCCGGCAACACATGCTCCGGCCCGCCGGTGAGGCGCGGGGTGATAATCTGCACCCACTCATTCACCAGCCCCTCCTCCAAAAAGCGCCGCAACAGCTGCCCGCCGCACTCCAACATGAGGTTCACCACCCCCTGCTGCTCGTACAAGGCGCTCAGCATAGCCTTCAAATCCCCCACATTCTCGCGGATGAGGGTGCGCTCCGCATAGGCATCCGTGAATACCGTTGCCGTATCCGGCAGGGTGGAGGCATCGCGCGTCATCACCACACGCCACGGCTGTTTTTTGATGCCGGGCACCTCTCGGTACGGGCGGCGGATGGTCAGCGCCGGGTTATCCATGCGCAAGGTGTTACCGCCTACCAGAATGGCATCACTCTCTAACCGCATTTGGTGGGCAAAACGCACGGATTCCTCGCAGCTGAGCCACTTCAACCCCGCACGCGTCATGCGCCCATCCATCGTGCAGGCGACTTTCGCCGTCACCCACGGGCGCCTGTGCAGCACGGAGTACGCCCACGGGCGCAGCAACAACTCACACGTCGCGGCACAGCACTCACTGCGTACCTCTATACCGTGCCGGCGCAAAATCACATCCGCGCGCCCTCGGTGCCGCTCATCCGGATCCACCGCGCCGTATACCACACGCTTGATGCCCGCTTGGATGATGGCATCCGTACACGGCGGGGTCTTGCCATGGCTGGAGCAGGGCTCCAGGGTGATGTAGATGGTAGCACCTGCCAGTTCTTCCGCATGCCCGCGCATGTAGGCATTCGCCAGGGCGCGGCGCTCGGCATGTGCCTCTCCCGCTACCTCATGCCACCCCTCCCCGAGCAGGACTCCGTCCTTGACGATGACGGCTCCCACGGGCGGGTTCGGGCTGGTAGTACCCAGCCCCTTATGGGCGAGCTCCAGTGCGCGTGACATCCAAAGGCTGTCCTGGTCTATCGAGTATGTTTGCATCTGCGCTGTATTGTATCACGGTGTTATGCCCTGTCAAGCGCTGCGCCCTTTGCTCCCTTGCGCTACCTGACTAGAATACTAA
>CAJGCY010000234.1 GCA_904501955.1 uncultured Akkermansia sp.
ATTGTTTCAAAATGCCGCAAACACCAAAAACACGCGCCCACCCCGGCTCGGAGCTTCGCTTCGCTACGGTCCTCGCCATTATATGTCGGCCTACGCTGCGTCGCTTCGCTCCGTCGCTCCGGGCTCAATTTTCTTTTTTACGCTACCCCGGGGTTCCGCGGCTGCGCCGCTCCACCGCCGGGCTATTTTATAGCGCCCCTCCGGGGCTCAAATCTAGGCTCGCTTACGCTCGCAAAAATTCCCCTATCATCACCCCTTCAACTTCCGCCTTATCGCGCTGTTTTACATCAAGCGAAAACGTTAACAAGCGTCAGAACAGCTGCTTTTCCTTAGCGATTTCCTGCCCTTCCAGGTACTTGACGTAGCGCGAGACGCCCGCCCCATAGGGGGAACCCAAGCGGTAATCGGGCTTGGTATCAAGCAATTTGCTGCTGAAGTGCTTGCAATAGCTACGCCAAGCCCACAAGCCCAAGGCTGCCAGGCCAACGGACAAAATGACCACACCGGGTATGCCGTAGGTCTCCCACTGCTTTGCGAACCACTGCTTAAAGTCACCCTCCTCTTCTTCCTCCTCCTTCACCTCCTCGGGCACGCTGAGTTTCACGTGGTCAAGCTTGTAGGCGGTGCCTGCCGTCAGCGGAGTAAAGCCGGAGGAAAGCGGAGCAATGCGCGAGTGCACCAAGCGCATGGCAGCCATCAAGCCCTCATTGCCACCGCCGGCAGCAACGGCGCAATCTTGAGCCTCCGCCAAGATGGCCATGCGCTTTTCATTACTGAGCTCAATGGACTTGTAGCCGATGTCGAGCGTGGGGGTATCACCGGTGCAGTATTGCAGCAACACGGCGTACTCATCCACCCGAGCAATGGAGGCCACCAAGGCATCCACCGGGAAATGGCGTGAGGCATCTTGCCCGGACTTGAACACTGCCACGTACACGCGGAAGGCGCTGTGGGCATTCAAGCCATTGAGCACGTAGGCAGCATCTTGCCGCTCCATATCCGTGAGCAGCTTCTGCGGGTCATTCAAATCCGGCACACGACGCCCCGGGCGGGGGTTATACTCCTCCGTATAGCGGCCACGCACGTCCGTATCACTCTCGCCGTAGGCGCCGGTCTCCGGAGTGGTTCTGCCCGCAGCGGTACCGGCGCGGCGCTCTTGCGGCACCAGTATGCCGTAGGCGGAGTTGATTTGAGCTGACATCAGGTACTCAAAATCACGGGATGACCAGCGCGGGGGGCCGAAGTACGAGGCCGGAGCCCCTTTATCCACCGCCGGGGCTGCAGGCTGGGGCGCAGGCACCACGGCAGGAGTGGCCGGCGTGGCAGGCGCTGCGGGTGTGGCGGGCGTGGTGGCGGGGGTAGAGTCCTCCTCCACCGGCTCCGCGTAGTCATCATCCTCAAACTGAGTAGGGGCAGCCATACCGGCATGCTGAGCCAGCAGCACGGAAGCGCCCAAAGCCACCGCCACGCTGCGCGCCACTTTGCGCCCGGCGGAGGCACGGAGGCTGTTGTTCGTGCGGTGAGAGGCAGCAGCAATGGTTCGCACGGCATCGCGCATCACCTCTTTGATGGCGGGCACCATGGCACGCTCACGGAACTTGAGGCGTGCCTTCACAATGCTGGAGGTAATGTTGTCCGCGTTGACGTAGGGGTCCAGCATGTAGCCCCAAGAAAAACACGCCAGCTCCAGCTGCACATCCAGCACGAGCATGAGCATCCACTCCTGCCGGGCGGGCGGGGGGCAGGTGCGGAAGGCATCCCTCACGTACGCCACGGCACGCTGCAGCAAGCCCGGCCGCTTCTCCACCTCGCGCTCACGGTACTCGCCGGGGCGAATCTCCACCATGGCGGCATCCTCAATGGCGCGGCGCTGCTCACGGCGGCCGAAAGAGGGGTGATGTATGCGCGCGTGGTTGAGAATCCAGTGCGCATGGGGGCGAAAATCACGCGTTTGCCCGTGGTCCGTTATGTACACACAAAGCGCCACGGGCAGCAAGTCGCACTCCAAATCCTCAAGCACGCGGATGAGCTCCATACGCTCACGGTGCGTCAGAGCACCGGCGGAATCCACCACGCGGGTAAACTCCACCTCATTGCGGCCGAAAATCGCATCCGCTCGCTCCATGCCATAGCCACAGGCCGGGCACTGGTCTTCAGCGCCGGCATGAATGGAAGCGTTGCAATGGGGGCAAATCGGCATGGTGTTCAGCGGGTGAGGAGTGTGTCTGCACAGCAGCGGCTTCAGCCCAGCGCGACGATAATGGCATCCCCCATACCGGCAGTGCCGACGCGGATTTCACCCGCAGCACCGTGGCAGAGGTCGCCGGTTCTGTACCCTGCGGCAATGGCCTTACGCACGGCGGCGTCCACGGCATCCGCAGCGGCGGTCTCACGGCATGAGTAACGGAGCATCATGCCCATGGAAAGAATCTGCGCGATGGGGTTGGCAATACCCTGCCCTGCAATATCCGGGGCGGAGCCGCCGGAGGGCTCATACAGGCCGAAGGTGCTGTCACCGTCTTGGCAGAGGGAGGCGCTTGGCAGCATGCCCAAAGAGCCGCAAACGATGGCCATCTCATCCGTCAGGATATCACCGAAGGTGTTTTCCGTGACCATCACGTCAAAACCGTTGGGGTTGCGCACCAGCTGCATGGCAGCATTGTCCACGTACATGTGCGTGAGCTCCACATCCGGGTATTGCGGGGCAATGGCATTCATCACCTCACGCCACATCACGGAGGAGAGCAGCACATTCGCCTTATCCACACTGCACAGCTTACCCTTGCGACCGCGCGCCGCCTCAAACGCCACATGCGCGATGCGCTCCACCTCACTCTTTTTGTAGACGAGGGTATCCAGCGCTACGGTCTCACCCGCGCGCTCACCGTAGAACTTGGGCTCACCGAAGTACATACCGCCCGTGAGCTCGCGCACGCAAAGGATGTCCACCCCGTTG
>CAJGCY010000235.1 GCA_904501955.1 uncultured Akkermansia sp.
AGGTGGCAGAACAGCTCATACTCCAACTGGCGTGAGCGCTCATCCGCCCCGAGGATGGTGCCCTCCATCTTCTTGAGCTCCTCCGTCACGAATCGCTCCGCATTGGCAAGCGTTTGCTTGCGCACGTAGCGCTCCGGTACCTTGGCGTAGTTGGCCTTGGTTACCTCGATGTAGTAGCCGAATACGTTGTTGTAGCGGATTTTCAGGGAATCGATGCCGGTGGCCTCTCTCTCTCGAGCCTCCAGCTGAGCCAGCCAGCCCTTGCCCTCTCGGGAGGCCATGCGCAGCTCATCCAAGCGCGGGTCGTAGCCGTCTTTCATCATGCCGCCGTCTTTGATGGTGACGGGCGGCTCCTCCACAATGGCTCGCTCCAGCAGGGCGGTCAGTTCCGCAAAGTTGCCCAAGCCCTCGCGCAGCGGGGTGAAGAGCGCTTGCCTTTGCTCCAGTACCTGCAAATCCGCCGCAATATCCGGCAGACGAGCCAAGGAGGTACCCAGCGCCAGTAAATCGCGAGCGTTGCCGGCGTTCTGCGCCAGGCGTGAGGTCAGGCGCTCCATGTCACGCACGCCTTTCAGGCTGTCGCGCAGTTTGCTCATCAGGAATGACTCCTGCAGGAAAGTGGCGATAATCTCTTGGCGGCGCGTCAGCTCGCGCAGGTCACAAATGGGGTGGAGTATCCAATCGCGCATTTTGCGCGCACCCATGGGGGTGGATGTGCCATCCAGCGTGCCCAGCAGGGTGTTTTTCATGCCACCGCGTGCCTCCACCAAGTCCAAGTTGGCGCGGCTGGCCGTGTCGATGAGCACGGCGTTGTCCGTGGGGCGCAGGGAGATGCGGCGCAGGTGGTCCGTGCTGCGGCGCAGCTGGTGCTTGAGGTAGTGCAGAATGGCTGCTGCAGCCCCCAGCGAGGCGGTCAGTCCCGCGCAGCCGAATCCCGCCAGCGAGTGCACACGGAAGTGGCTCTCCAAGAAGGGCGTTGCTACGCCGGGCAAAAAGGTGTAACCATCGTAAAACTGGGTAACGGGCAGACCGGGGAAGAGCTCTTTCTGCTCATCGCTTACCAGCATCTCGCGCGGTTGTATGCGCGCTACCTCGTCCTCCAGCGCCTCAAAGCTGCTGTAATCCGCTACGGTGAGCTCGCCCGTGGTGTGGTCCGCACAGGCTAAGCCCCAAGTCTTTTTCTCCTTGTAGCAGGCGACGATGTAGTTGTGCTCATTCTCATTGAGCAGGGACAAATCCGCCAAGGTGCCGGCGGAGATGATGCGGGTCACTTGGCGCTCCACCAGCTTGCCGGGCACGGGCGTGTGCATTTGCTCCGCTATGGCTACGCGGCGCCCGGTCTTCACCACTTGGCCGATGTAGTTCTCCGCCGCATGGTACGGCACACCGCACATCGGGATGGTTTGGCGCTTGGTCAGCGTAAGCCCCAGCAACGCAGAGCACTCCACCGCGTCCTCAAAAAACATTTCATAGAAATCCCCCAAGCGGAAAAAAAGCCACACATCTTCCGGTAAGCTCTGCTTCATGCGCAGATACTGATCCATCATCGGGCTTATTTTATTATCCGTTGCCATGCCACCCCATTATAATGAATACCCTCCCTGATTTCAAGCCAATTTTTAGGTGCTTTGTGCCAGTAGTGCTTACATGGCGGATATGGGGAACGAATAGTGCCCCTTGCCGATGGGGAGCATCTCACGCGTGGTGCAGAGCACGATGCCGGGTTGCAATTCCGCATTGCCTACCGGCAGTTTTTCCACAGCCTTCAAATCCGCAGCCGTGGGATTGCTGTTGCGCTTCACCTCCATGGGATACAGCTTGCCCTCGTGCTCCAGCAAGAAGTCAATTTCTGCTCCGTTGCTTTCTCGGTAATAACTCAGGCGTGTGCGAAGTCCCCTATTGCCTAAGGCTCGGTATAGTTGCCCGAATACCCATGTCTCCAGGATTGCACCACTCATGGCTCCGTTCTGTAGGGTGGCAGGGCTGCTCCAGCTGCAAAGCCAAGCGCACAAGCCGGTGTCCATGAAGTAAAGTTTGGGCGTTTTGCTCAGGCGTTTGATGGTGTTGGTGTGGTATGGCTGCAGCAGGGCTACAATGCCGCTGGCTTCCAGTATGGAGACCCAGCTCTTGGCCGTTTTGGGGGAGATGCCTGCATCCTGCGCCAAATCGGCATACACCAGCTGCTGCCCGCTGCGGGCGGCGGCGGACTGCATCAGGGTCAAAAAGGCATTCTTGTCGCCCACTTGGGTGAGCGCTTGCACATCTCGCTCCAAATAGGTCTGTAAATATGAGTCAAAGTAATGGTTGATGTTGCGGTTCAAGTCGCGGTGCAGTGCAGGGTAGCCACCGCGCCATATTCGCGCGTATAATTCATTGATGTCACAGGAGCGACGATCTGGAGTCATCTCGCGCAGCCGTTCGATGGAGGGGAAAAAATCCGGTGCGTTCGCGTCTCTCGCTGCTTCTCGCTGCGAGAGTGTGCTGAGTTCTACGATGCCCACTCTTCCCGCCAAGCTTTCGCTGGCGCCTTTCATCATGTGGAATCTCAGTGAGCCGGTCAACCAGTACATGCCGGGGCGGTCTGCTTCATCCACCATCAGCTTGATGGCGCGCAGGAGTTCCGGGGCATACTGCACCTCATCGATGCACAGCGGTGTGCCCAGCTCTGCCAGATAGCCGATGGGGTCTTCTTTTGCCTGCTGTAGTTTGCGGAAGTCATCCAACGATACATACTTCATCCCTTCCGGCATGATTTGTTTAAGCATAGTGGACTTGCCAACTTGCCGTGCACCCGTTACCATGACGCACGGAAAGCTTTTCGTCATTTCTGCTACTGTTGCCAGGGCTTTTCTCGGTATGTATTCGCTCTTTTCCATGTCCGCTCTCATTCTCGC
>CAJGCY010000236.1 GCA_904501955.1 uncultured Akkermansia sp.
CAGGAAACGCGTGCGGCGCATGACCACCTCGCGGCGGTGCTCCACGTAGAAGTTGATGGCATCCTTCATGGTGAGCACCTTGGGGCGCCCCTCGTGAATAGCCAGCATGTTCACGGAGAAAGAGGTGTCCATGCTGGTGAGTTTGTAGAGCTGGTTAATGACCACCTGCGGGCGGGCATCGCGCTTCAGCTCAATTTCAATGTAGTCCGTCAGGTCGCGCATGCCGGCAATGTCGGTAATCACCTTATCGCGCACCAACTCAGCAATACGCTCCTGCAGCACGGCGCGGTTCACGCCGTAGGGCACATCAGATATGTGCAGGAACTCGCGTCCGTTCTCATTGCTTACCACCTCAATCTTACCGCGCATGCGCACGCTGCCGCGGCCGGTGCGGAAGTAGTTATCAATCCCCTTGTAACCGAGGATGTAGCCACCGGTGGGGAAGTCCGGGCCCTTGATGTAGGCACGCAGGGCCTCGGAGGTGATGAGCGGATTATCAATGAAAGCGCAAATACCATCCACCACTTCACCCAAGTTGTGCGGTGCCATATTGGTGGCCATACCTACGGCAATACCCGTGCCGCCGTTGACCAGCAGGTTGGGGAAGGCGGAGGGGAACACAACGGGCTCGGTAAGGCGGTTGTCGTAGTTGGGCTGGAAGTCGACGGTATCCTTATCCAAGTCATCCATGAGGGCTACACCCAGGTGGCTGAGCTTAGCCTCCGTATAACGCATAGCTGCGGGCGGGTCGCCTTCCGGGGTACCGAAGTTACCCTGCCCCTGCACCAGCACATCGCGCATGTTCCACGGCTGAGCCATAGTGACGAGCGTGCCGTAAGCAGATTGGTCGCCGTGCGGGTGGTAGTTACCGATGGTGTCACCCACGATTTTACCGCACTTGATGGTGCCCTTGGAGGGGATAAGGCCGAGCTCGTGCATGGCATAGAGCACACGGCGCTGAGAGGGCTTAAGGCCGTCTCGGGCATCGGGCAAGGCGCGGGAGATAATCACCGACATGGAGTAGTCCAGGAAGCTGCGGGAGACCTCCTCTGCCACATCCACCGGGCGAATTCTAGTTTCACTCATAATTCAGATAAAATCGGTTTAGGGGTTACACGTCGAGGTTGCGAACGTTGAGAGCGTTGTCCTCAATGAAGCGGCGGCGGGGCTCCACCAAATCACCCATGAGGATGGTGAACATCTTGTCTGCCTGCACGGCGTTGTCGTCGTCCAAGCGCACACGAAGCAGCTCACGCTTCTCGGGGTCCATCGTTGTGGCGTACAGGTCTTTTGCGTCCATTTCACCAAGACCCTTGAATCGGGTGATGGTTACGCTGCGGCCGCCAATCTCCAACACCTTAGCCAAAATATCGCCCACGAAGTGAACCGGGGTGACTGTATTGCGGGAGTTTTCCACCAGCTCGTACACGGGCTCATCATCGGAGAGCAAGCGAGAGGGCTCAATGCCCAACTCCTCCAAGCGAGAGAGCACTCGGGTAATAGCCATGGCCTCGTGCAGCTCGTGCAGCAGGGCGCGGCGGCTGGGGCCTTCGCGCACGGGCAGCGGATTGGCTGCCAGCTCTTCTTCTGTCGGTTCGCCAAAGAGGAAGAGGTCGCGGTTCTCATCAGAGAAGGCGGACAGCTCTTCCATATTACGGAAGTAGACCACTTCTTCATCGTTACCGCAACGCACCTTAACGAGGTACTGCGGGAAGGCGCCGTCCTCTGTACGGTGGCGCAGCAAGTCCTTAAAGTCGCCACCGTGCTGGGCTACGCTACCCTCATACTTCTGCATGTTGATGAGGGTCTCCAAAATAGCCATGAGGGAGTCTGCATCAAACTCCTTGCTCTTATCCGGCGTGCGCAGGGTAACATCACCGGCGCCCAAAGAAATGAGCTTGCGGTTGAGGGAGACTTCATCCTGCACGTACTGCTCCACCTTGCGGTGAATCACGCGGTACAGCGGCGGCTGGGCAATGTACAGATAACCGGCACGCACCAGCTGCGGCATGTGGCGGCAGAAGAGCGTCAGCAACAGGGTGCAGATGTGGGAGCCGTCCACGTCGGCATCAGCCATGAGAATAATCTTGTGGTAGCGCACCTTGTTGATATCAAAGGAGCCTTCACCCTCGCCATCACCAATACCGGCACCAATGGCAGTAATGATGTTCTGAATCGTCTCGCTGCCCAAAGCCTTATCCAAGCGGGCCTTCTCCACGTTGAGAATCTTACCGCGCAGCGGAAGAATAGCCTGCGTGCGGCGGTCGCGTCCCATCTTGGCGGAGCCACCTGCAGAGTCACCCTCCACAATGAAGAGCTCGCTGAGCTTCGGGTCGCGGCAGGAGCAGTCAGCCAGCTTACCGGGCAAACCACCGCCCACCGTCATGGCACTCTTACGCACGCTTTCGCGGGCCTTGCGGGCTGCCTCACGGGCGCGGGAGGCGATAAGGCAGCGGTCGATGATGGTTTTAGCCACCTGCGGATTTTCCTCAAAGAACTCCTTGAGCTCTTCGTACACCACGCTGCTCACCACACCTTCAATCTCGGTGTTCACGAGTTTATCCTTCGTCTGAGAGGAGAAGCGAGGGTTGGGCATTTTGACGGAGATAACGGCCACCAGGCCTTCACGTACGTCGTCGCCATTCAGGCTGGGGTCCTTATCCTTGAGCAGGTTGTTACCCTTAGCATAGTTGTTAATGGCACGGGTAAGAGCACTGCGGAAGCCGGAAAGGTGCGTACCGCCATCTGCATTGAAAATGGAGTTGGCATAGCACTGAATCTGGTAGCGGTCGCTGTCATTGTACTGCATCACCACGTCCACAATCACATCGTCCTCCATGGTCTTGCCGTCGTACTCCACCTCAATGTGGCGCACACCGTTCATGGCG
>CAJGCY010000237.1 GCA_904501955.1 uncultured Akkermansia sp.
CTACGAATTAAACCCATTTTCAGATGGTCTATTGAAAGATATGGATATTTATATTTTTCAAGCAGTTTTTGAGCAAGTGCAGTTTTGCCCGTATGCGATGCTCCTGTAACTAAAATAATCATTATCTCACCTACAACTTCCGATTTATCGGGTTGATTAGAGGCCGAGCTCCAAGCCGTCATAGGCGGGTTCGATGAAGCTCGGGGTATGGGCGCAGGCGGTATCGTAATCCACCGCGTGACCACAGTGGGTGAGATACCCGCGCGCGGGCTTCAACTGCTGCATCAGCTCCACGCATTGGTCAACGGTGAGGTGTGTGTGGTGCTCACGTGTGGTCAGGGCATCCATCGCCAAGGCATCCAGCCCGCACAGGAGAGGAAACGACGCCTCTGGCAGCACTTTAATATCCGGCACATAGCCAAAAGATTTACCGTCGCAACGGAACACATAGCCGTAAGTCTCCACTGCGGCGTGTTGCACGAGCACAGGAGTCACATGAATATCCCCCACTGTGAACGAGCGACCCTCATGGTCGTGCGCAGCGGGGCGAATGTACCCCTTGTATGTGTTCTTCTCGGAAAAAGCCCAGGCAAACATGCGCTTGAGCTGCTGCAAGCAAGCGGTAGAGGCATAGAGCGGCAAACGATCCTCGCGGTGCCAGCAGAAAGCACGCATTTCATCAAACCCGGCGGTGTGGTCCAAGTGCTCGTGAGTGTAGAGGACGGCATCGATGGCGGTCAGGTTATGGCGCAGAGCTTGCTGGCGCAAATCCGGGCAAGAATCCACCAAAATGCGCGTGGTAGCACTCTGAATCAGCACGGATGAGCGCAGACGCTTATTTTTGGGATTGTCAGAGCGGCACACATCACACTGACAGCCAATGACCGGCACGCCGGTGGAGGTTCCGCTACCGAGAAAAAGTACTTTCATCATCGATTTTTCCGTTTGAAGTTCGGGGGATATTATGCCATAATAAGCGCGGAACGCAAAGCAAATTATGCTCACACTGCTCAAGATACGCAACCTGGCTCTGGTGGATGAACTCGTATGGGAACCCGAGGGTGGATTTTTATCCATCACCGGTGAGACGGGCGCCGGCAAATCCGTCATTATGGGCGGCATCTCGCTGCTGTTAGGAGAGCGCGCGGATAAGGGGCGCATTCGCAGTGGCGAAACACAGTGCAGCTTGGAGGCAGCGTTCCATTTGAACCGAGTAACGCACATCAACACCGTGCTGGAGGAGGCCGGCGTGCCTCCCTGTGAAGACGGAGAGCTGCTGATTCGCCGAACCATCACCGCCACGGCAAACCGCCAGTTCATCAACAACAGCCCCGTTACCCTGCAATTATTGCGCAAAGTGGCAGAGGGGCTGGTGGATATGCACCACCCGGAGGCACACCGCTCCCTCACCTCGCAGGAGCGCCAGCTCGACCTGCTGGATGCTTACGGGGAACACGCTCCCCTGCTGGTGAAATACTACGCCGCCTACCGCGCATGGCTGGATGCCCGAGCCGCGTATCGCGAGCTACAGGAAAGCGAAATGGCTAATGAGCGCGAGCTCGATTTCCTGCGCCACCAAGTGGATGAGATTGAGCAGGCCGCCTTCACCGCTGATGAAGTAGCCGGTCTGGAGGCCGGTTGGCAGCGTGCGCGCAATGCCTCGCGCCTGCGCGACACGGCGCTACCCATGGCGCAGCTCTTGGATGGTGATGAGAGCTCCGTGCTGAGCCGCTTGCGGCAGCTGGTGCGCCTCGGGCGTGATTTGGAGCGACTGGACGCCGAGACCGCCGCCATGCTGAGCCCGCTGGAGGGTATTGTGGATGAGCTTTGCGACCTCTCCGCCAATGTGGAGGACTATGTGAGCAATCTGAACAGCGACCCGCAAGAGCTGGCTCGGCTGGAAGAACGCATCAGCCTGCTGGATAACCTCAAGCGCAAGTACGGCGCGGATTTTGAGAGCATTTGCGAACACCTGCAAGCCTGCCGTGATAAGCTGGATGCCATTGATAACCGCGAAGAAAAGCTGCAGGAGCTTGCCGAGGAGGAGCGCGCCCGCAAGGCAGAGCTCAAGATTGCCGCAGCAGCCCTGTCCGCAGCCCGCAAAAAGGCAGCGCCCAAATTGCAGCAAGATTTCCTGGAGCATGCGCGCCAACTCGGCTTCCGCCAATCCCTGTTCGAGGTGCAGCTCTGCCCGATGGATGAACCGGGGCCGCACGGAGCGGAAACCACGGACTTCTTGTTCGGGCCAAACCCCGGTGAGCCGCTCAAAGCGCTGCGTCTCATTGCCTCCAGCGGTGAGCTGGCTCGCGTCATGCTGGCGCTCAAGAGTGCACTTGCCAAGCAAGATGATACTCCCCTGCTCGTCTTTGATGAGATTGACGCCAACGTGGGCGGAGAGATTGCCCGCGCCGTGGGTATGAAAATGCGTGAGCTCGGCCAAGAGCACCAGGTTATTGCCATCACCCACTTCCCGCAGGTGGCAGCGCTGGCAAACCACCATTACCTTATCTCCAAGGGCGTGGCGGATGGCAGAACCGTGTCCCGCCTGCACGAGGTGGCAGATGACGCCCGCGTGGCGGAGCTCATGCGCATGCTGGGCACCAGTGGTCCCACGGCGGAGGCGCACGCGCGCGGGCTGCTTATGGAGTAATTATCGTCTTTTCTCCCCAAAGCCGATATACTGACAATTTTTTATATTGACTAATCATCAATATATGGTATTCTGTTTTTCACAAATTACGTTCTCACGTCTTTTGTAAACATTACTAACTA
>CAJGCY010000238.1 GCA_904501955.1 uncultured Akkermansia sp.
CGTTGAGGCTTGCCGAAACGGTATGCGGGTGGCATAACCCTCCCGGAGCACGTAAGTGCGAAGAAATCCCGTATGCATCAATTCGTCTTATGACATCGCATTATCAATGGGATATTAACGCACAAACAAAACACGCGCCACCCCGGCTCGGAGCTCCGCTTCGCTACGGTCCTCGCCATTATATACCACCCCTCCGGGGTTCACATTTGTTTTTTGGGGCGGTTCCCGGGGTTCCGCCCCTTACGGGGCTCCACCGCCGGGCTATTTTATAGCGCCCCTCCGGGGCTCAAATCTAGGCTCGCTTACGCTCGCAAAAATTCCCCCACCATCCCCCCTCCAACTTCCGATTTATCGCTCAGGGCAAGCGGTGGCATCAGCCATAAACGTTAACAGAGGCTCTTTTATATGCTACCTGAGCGCTACTCTTCATCCTCAGAGGCGGTGCGGAGGAGCTCCGCACAGGCGGTGTGGCCGAGTTGCTCAGCAAGCTGCAAGGGGGTGAGACCGGAGGAATCCGTCACCTCAGCATCCGTGTCGGACTGCTCCAACAGCAGGCGCACGCAAGCCTCGCGATTGTGGCGCACGGCGACATGCAGCAGGGTGTGCTCCTCGGCTTCGTATTTCAGGGTGCTGTGAGCCTCCAGCCCTGCCTCCAGCAGGGCTTGCAGGGTAGCGACATCACCTGCGCTTGCAGCAGCAAAAGCCCGGTACAAGTCACCACGGCTCTCGGCATATGCATCATTCGCCTCCAGCAGCAGCTCCACACACTCCCCCTGCCCGTTCATGGCGGCAAGCAGCAGAGCCTCACCGGTGGACACATTACCCTTACCGCCAGCTGCCAGCAGCAGGCGCAGCAACTCCACATCTCCCGCCTGCACCGCGTTTTTCAAATGCTCACCCCGCCACCACGCATCACCCAACCCACGGGCGGTGAGCTCTGCATGGGCATCCAGCACGGGGCAGCGGAAACTGCCTCCACCCTCCGCCAAGCCATATAATACATAGTCCGAATCTGCAATTTTCACATCCGGAATACCATCCGCATTCGCATCGCACACCAGCACCCGCAGTTCGGGATACGCCAAGGTCAGGCTGTAGCGCTCACCATTCGCCGCAGGGGCCGCAAAAACCAAGCGATGCGGGCGGGGAAGATGCTGCAGGGACGGAGGTATCTTATCCTCCGCCGGGAAGACCCGTGCCACCTCCACCGGCAAGCGCAGCTCGCCATGGCGCAGGTACCAGGTCTCCGGCGCCTGCGAGGCACCGGTATTCAGACACATGGTGATGTCCAGCACGTGGTCAGGCAGCAGCTCCACCTCACGCGAGCCGCCCGGCAGGGGTAACAGCACATCTACGCGGGGTTTGGTTTGCTCCTTGGGCTTCCCCATAGAGAGCACCTGCCCGCTCAGGCGATACGTATCATCATCCCCCGTAAAACGAGCCTCGCTGTACGCGCTATCCGCCACCTGACTCAACAGATGCCAGCGCCCCTTCTCGCGCCGCCACAGTTGCACCGTGCGCACAGAGCTATCCAACCCGGAGGTTTGGCCCAGGTCATAATCCAACTTCCACACATAGTCCTCACACAGCGGTAAGGATGCCATGGTGGGGCTACCCGCGCGGCGGATGACATACGGCACATACTCATGCGCCCCGGCCCGGACAGAGTCCCGAGATGGGAGGGCAACATAGGTCACGTACGGCTCCGAAATCTCGATTTCCTCGCGATAGGGGCTGTTAAAAACGCTGTTGATGGACAGGGAGAGCTCCAGACGGCGGGTTTCACGCGGCTGCAGCACAAACTCCTCACGCAGCCGGGCCCGATACACGATATCGCACATGGAGGGTTGCCCCACAAGCCCATTCACGGTGAACAGCCCGGGCAACAAACGCACCGGAACATCCAGCGTGTTCTGCACCTCAACCCGCACACTACCGGACTCGAAGCCCAAGTAGCGTAGCTGCACATACTGCGGGGCATCCGCAAAGCTGCCATTCGCCGCCATATCCGTCACCAAATGCCCGGTGGCAGTGAGCAAGTGCAGCACCGTGCCATCCCAGCGATGGGTGGCAACATTATCACACGCTATGTAAAGAACACGATACTGAACTGCCCACCACTTCCCACGCTCATGCAGCACCAGCGCATAGTTTGCGTAAGGCGCCTCATTCAGCTCATCGTGTCCCGATTCAAAACGCACTAAGTAGGCATCCTCTGACAGCTTTTCCGTGCGCACCTCGCGCATTTCCGCCACACGCCTCTCAAGCTCCTGCCCGAGGCTGACCCAAACGGGAGTACGACCATACTTAAGCAGGGCCACGGACTTCAGCAGCTCCTCCTGCGTAGGCTCCGTAATCTGCGCAGCACTGCAACACCATGCCCCCAGAAAGAGAACGCTTAATACCCGGCATAACATATTCGTCATTCCTACCTTTTACACCAAGCCTATGGCCGAGGCAAGCCAAAAAAAGGCTCTGTTAAAGTTTATGGTTGATGCACCACTATTTGCGCTGCTCGATAAATCGGAATTTGAAGGGGGGAATGGTGGGAAAATTTTGCGAGCCGCAGGCGAGCGGAATTCTGAACCCGCGTCAGCGGGTGACCTAACTTAGCCTAGGGCGTAAGCCCTAGGAAATGGGTAAAAAAACAAATCCGAACCCGCGAACCGTTGAGGCTTGCCGAAACGGTATGCGGGTGGCATAAC
>CAJGCY010000239.1 GCA_904501955.1 uncultured Akkermansia sp.
CGCAAGACCATTGACCGTATCATCGACGTGTTCCCCGCAGAGCAGCAGGCTCAGGCCCGCACCATGCTTGCCGGCTCCCTGCGCGGTGTGGTGGCCCAGTTGCTCATGAAGCGCTGTGACAAGCCCGGACGTGTCGCGGTGAATGAGATTCTCTTCGCTACGCCCGCCGTGGGCGCCATCATTCGCGAGGGCGCCACGCAAAAGCTGGCGGATGTCATCATCGGTGGCAAGGCGCTCGGCATGCAGTTCATGGATGACGCCATCTGGCAGAAGCTGCAGCAGGGCCTCGTCTCCCCGGAAGAGGCGTACATGAAAGCCATTGATAAAGCCCGCTTCAAGAACTTCCTGCCCCCGGACAAGGCCGTGTTGGCCAACGCCGGCGGTGCATAACCCCACCATAGCCTCCATTCGGCCGCGCGGTGTTACTCCGCGCGGCCGCTTTCTCTGACCTTTGTATGAAACGCGTCGCAGTCTACGCCGGTAGCTTCGATCCCCCCACCAACGGGCATTTGTGGATGCTCCGTCAGGGGGCTGCCTTGTTTGATGAGCTCATTATTGCCCTCGCGGTCAACCCGGACAAAAAATCCTTCCTCGCCATGGAGCAACGCCGGGAGTTGCTCCGCACCATTGCCTCGGAACTCTGCTCTCAGGTGCGCGTGGAGCTGCTACCGCAAGGCTTTTTGGTGGAATCCGCCCGCGCTTGGGGCGCCACGCACCTGCTGCGTGGCATCCGCAACACGGTGGACCTTGAGTATGAGAAAACCATTGCCCGCATGAACTCCAGCATGGAGCCCCTGCTGCAATCCGTCTTCCTCATCCCCCCGCCGGAGTTGGAGCCCATCAGCTCCTCGCTTGTGCGTGGCTTTGTCGGCCAGCCGGGCTGGCAGCGCTGGGTGCAGCCCTGCGTGCCCCCAGCCGTCTTTGAGCTACTGGTGCAGCAGCACCCTGAGTAAGTGCCCATTCTCGCAAAAAAAACATCCCCCGTTCTGCGGAAACTCGCAAAACGGGGGATGTTTTCTTGTTACTGCCGCTCCGGCCGCGGCTCGAACGCGGGACCCCAAGCTTAGAAGGCTCGTGCTCTATCCAACTGAGCTACCGGAGCATTGCTGCGCGCCTATCCTACCAGCTACCTCACCCTTTGGCAAGCTTTTATTTCGCAAAATCACGCCATAAGTCGTGGAATATTCCCCCGTTGCACCCGGGATAAAATGCGCTTTTCTGGCACAATATGAAAAATTAGGCTGGAAATTCCGTAAAAAAGGCGTATAATCCTCGCGCTATGTCAGACGAACAAACTGTTAATACCGCTCCGGGTTCCTCTGAGGAGGAACTGATTGCCGTACGCCGCGAGAAGGTTGACAAGATTCGTGCTCTTGGGGTAAATCCCTACGGTTGCCGATTCGAGGTCACCTCCACTCCCGGGGAAACAAAGGCCGCATTCGAGGAGGGTAAACAGGTGAAACTCCTTGGCCGTATCTCCGCCCTGCGCGATATGGGTCGCACCCAGTTCTTCACCATCAGTGATGTGATGGGGAGCATCCAGTGCATGCTGACCAAGAAGGCTTGCACGGAGGAAACTTGGGCGCTGTGGAAGTTGCTGGAGCGCGGTGACTGGATCGGTGTGGAGGGTGAGACCTTCGTGACCCGCACGGGTGAGCCGTCCGTTCGCGTGGATTCCTTCACGGTGCTCTCCAAGGCTCTGCGCCCGATGCCCGATAAGTTCCACGGCTTGGCTGACATGGATATGCGCTATCGCCGCCGCCACTTGGACCTGATGAGCAACCCCGAGAGTGCCGACCGCTTCGTGAAGCGCTCCTTGGTGATTCAGGAGATTCGCAATTACCTGACGCAGCGTGGTTTCCTTGAGGTGGAGACCCCCATGCTGCAAGACATTGCCGGTGGTGCTGCTGCTAAGCCTTTCGAGTCTTACTACAACGCGCTCAAGAAGCCGGTAACGCTGCGTATTGCTCCGGAGTTGTTCCTGAAGCGCCTGATGGTGGGTGGTTTCCCGAAGGTGTTCGAGCTGAACCGCAATTTCCGCAACGAGGGTATCGACCGCCGCCACAACCCGGAGTTCACGGTGCTGGAGGTGTACGAGGCCGGTGGTGATTATGAGTCCATGGCCAACATGATGGAGGAGATGATTACCTACGTGGCGGAGAAGGTGTTCGGCACACTCAAGTTTGACCAGTATGATGAGAACGGCAACGTGCGCTGGACGGTGGATCTGACTCGCCCGTGGCGCCGTGCTGATTACAATGACCTGGTGAAGGAGGTGGCCGGTACCGACTGGTTCGACCTGACGCCTGAGCAGCGCCGCAACCGTGCGGAGAATGAGCTGCACGTGCAGTGCGGTGCAGATCTGGATGACACCGCTGTAACCCAGCAGGTGTACGAGAAGCTGGTGGAGGAGAAGCAGGCTAACCCGCTCTTCGTGTGCCACGTGGCTCGCGACCTTGTGCCCTTGGCCAAGGCAAACCCGGAGAATCCGGAGGTGGTAGACGTGTTCGAGCTCGTGATGAACGGCCAGGAGCTGTGCCCCGGTTACTCTGAGCAGAATGACCCCGTGGAGCAGCTGGAGCGCCTCAAGCACCAGGCCGGTGAGGAAACGCAGAAGATTGACTTCGACTTCGTGGAG
>CAJGCY010000240.1 GCA_904501955.1 uncultured Akkermansia sp.
AAATCCGGGCATAAAAATGGTGGCTCGGGACGGGATCGAACCGCCGACACGCGGATTTTCAATCCGCTGCTCTACCAACTGAGCTACCGAGCCACTTCTTGCAGACCGCATTTGCGGGGTGCGGGCTCATTATACACATTTCCGGCGCGCTTGGCAAGCAAAAAATTGAAGATTTTTCATATTTTTTAATCACATCTTCACAAAGCATTGATAAGCAAAGCGCGCGAAAATCTTTTTTTTTCAGAAGCAGAGCCGTTTTTCTGTTGCAATTCGGTGCCGGATATGTTATTTATAATAGTGGAGTCCCCATTCAAACGTGATTTTATGAACATATCAAGCATCATCACCGCCGGAGTAATGGTATGCTGTACCCTAGCCACCACGAACTGCAACGACAAGCGCGAAGCAGAGGCTGCAAAGTACGCAAACCTCATCGTACGGGAAACGCTGGCAACAACGGATGAATCCACCGGGGTAGTGCTGTCACCGGAGCAGAAACTAGCTGTTGCCTGTGCATATAATCATACGGAGGCCGTCCGTACGCTCTTGCAACAGGGTGTCAACCCCAATGCCATGGTAGAAACCATCAGTCCCGGGCAAACACCGGAGGACTTGCAACAGCGTTCCATTCTATTCCATGCCATGAATCATTGGACCCTATCAACGGAAACAATGGAAGTCATGCTCAAGGCTGGAGCAATCCCCACGGATGAATTGTTATTCCAAGCAATCGCCAGCCGGAAAGATGAATGGGTGGAGATATTACTGAGATACGGAGCGAATCCCAACGCGCGGCATAGTCTGTTGGAAGAGCACGCTCCGGAACACGCCCTGCTGGAAGCAGCGTATACCTCTGACCGAAGCGAAAGTAAAGCAGTAGAGAGGATGGTTATGCACTTGCTTAATTACGGGGCAGATGCACATGTACGAACCACAGGTGGCAACACGGCACTGCACGCAGCGGTTTCCAACGCAGAGAGCGTGCGTTTAATCAAAGCCCTACTGGATAAAGGGGTGGATATCAATAGCACCAACAATAAGGGGGAAACGCCGCTCATGGTTGCAGCGGGCAACAAGAACCATTCGCTTTACCGTTTGCTCCTGAAGCACGGTGCTAATCCAGCCCTGCGCAATCAGCGCGGGCAAACAGCGGAAGAAATACTCCACTACACACCTCCGGCTGATTATGAAAGATTGTTAGAACTGGCATACCCGGTGCATTATAATGAGGAGGAAGCAACACGGCTGCTGACAGCAGGCGGGCTGGATATCAACCGCGATTACGGCGAAGGTATACTGCTCCAACGTGCTATCGCATACGGATATGAGAATGTAGAGATGCTTAAGTTGCTGCTCAAGCACGGAGCCAAGACCGAATTCGACAACGGAGAGCCATCGGCTCTTCATATAGCTGTTTATTACAGAGAGAACTTTGAAATCGCTCATATTCTACTGGAACACGGCGCTTCTACAGAGGGAGTGAAGCTCAGCGACCTGATTTTTACCGTCAAAACAGAGGCGGATTTAGACGCAGTCATACAAAAATGGGTGCCTATTTCTGAGATAAAAACGGAGCACGTGCTGCACCTTGCAAAGAACCGCAATCCTGATATATTGAAAAAACTGCTGCAACAAGGATTACGCATTGCACCACAGGATACCACGATAATGGCTGCTGCCCAAGGAGAGAATAATGCAGAACTACTGCAGATGCTGTACGATGCCGGGGCTGAGCCGAATGCGGCAGATAAAAACGGCAAGACTGCCCTCATGAGCTTGCGCGCGAACCGGCATTCTGACCTATTACCGAAGCTCGTATCTTTGGGCGCAGACCTCAACCGACAAGACGTAGCTGGCAATACTGCCCTGCACTATCTTGCAATACAAATGGCAGATTGTGTCTCTGAGGATGGAGTGCGCATGGCCAAAGAGATGATTCGATACGGAGCAAACCCTCACATTAAGAATAAACGAGGAGAAACACCGCGAGACACAGCCATCAGGCACTATAAAGCGTATCACTTATTCAGTCTGCTACACCAGGCTCATAGCTTGAAAAATGATACCCCATGGCTGGATAAAAATGGGAAGCCACATGTGCTGAACCCGGAGGAGTACCTCTTACTGTTAGAGGCATTTGCGGAATCTCCCGCCACAACAGCCCCTACGCCATAACGGAGGCTCAGCAAGCACGGCCGACAGGTAGTGGATGCGTTTTGAATTTCCGCGCGACCTTCCCCCACAAATTGCCCGATAAATCGGAAGTTGAAGGGGGGGGGGGATGGTGGGGTAATTTTGCGAGCGTCAGCGCCTGCCACGGCGTAGCTGCGCAGCAGCGAAGACGGGAGCCTAAATTTGAGCCCCGGAGGGGCGCTATATAATAGCCCGGCGGTGGAGCCCCGCAAGGGGCGTAACCCCGGGAAAAGGCCACAAAAACAAATGCGAACCCCGGAGGGGTGGTATATAATGGCGAGGACCGTAGCGAAGCGGCCGGCCACGGCGTAGCAAGCGAGCGCAGCGAGACGCGAAGACGGGAGCTCCGAGCCCGGGTGGCGCGTGTCTTTTTGTTGTT
>CAJGCY010000241.1 GCA_904501955.1 uncultured Akkermansia sp.
CGACAGAGCGGAGGCCGACAGAATGCGATGCTTTGTGTATATGGTGTTTTTGTGGCGATTCGCAATACCCGTAACTCATTAACAACAAAAAGACACGCGCCCGTCCCGACTCGGAGCGTCGCTTCGCGTCTCGCTGCGCTCGCTTGCTACGCCGTGGCTCGCCGGTCCTTGGGGCTTCGCGTCTTCGCTTGCTACGCCCTCACAGGCGCCATTGTCTGTCGGCCTACGCTGCGTCGCTAACGCTCCGTCGCTCCGGGCTTAATTCCCTTTTTGTGTTGTACCGGTGGTTGCGCGGCTGCGCCGCTCCACCACCGGCTATTCTCTTTCGCCCTTATGGGGCTCTAATTCTCCACACTGAGCGAACGCATGGAAAAAATCCTGCAGCGCCTGGAGGCGAATGATTACTACGGGAGCGACGCGCTCAAAAGCTTCATGCTCGAAAACTAATACGCGCATGTCTCGCATAATGCTTGCATTCTGCGTCGTTTAGCTTACAATAGGCGCATGACCGATTTGGAAAAAGCAAAACAGGTGATGGGGTACCTCATCGGGTACCGTATCGGCAGCCAAATGCTCCCCCAGATGCTCCCCGGCATCAGCGCGGAGGATGTTGTCGCGGAGATGCTCGCTCAGGGCGTGGCGGATGCCTTGGCTGACAAGGGCGTGAACGAGGACATCGTCAGCGGTGATGTGGAGAAGCACCAGCAGGTGTTCTTTGCAGCCCTGCAGGAGCGCAGCCGCGCCAAGGGTGAGGCCAACCGCGAGCTCGGCCGCAAGTACATGGAGGAAAACGGCAAGCGCGAGGGCGTGGTGACGACGGAAAGCGGCCTGCAGTACGAGGTGATTACCCCCGGCGGCAGCGAGAAGTATGACGCCGCCGTGCACGGCGAAGCCCCCACCGCAGAGGTAATGTACAAGGGCACGCTGGTGGACGGCACCGTGTTCGACCGGTCAAAAGCCCCCGTTAAGTTCAACATTCGCCAGGTAATCCCCGGCTTCACGGAAGCCCTCAAGCTCATGCCCATAGGCGCTAAGTGGAAGGTGACCATCCCCTCCGATTTGGCATACGGCCCGCAGGGTCCCGGCAGCATCGGCCCGAACTCCACCCTCATTTTCGAGATGGAGCTCATCTCCCTCAGCAAATAACCCCCACTCACACTCATGGCAGCACCCACCCCCGGCAACGGATTATTGGTTCGAGCCCTGCTCTTCCTGGCTCTCGCTATCTTCTTCGTGATTTACGCGCAGATGCTGGATGCCGGCACCTTCCGCACCATGCTGTATGTCTTCGCAGGCATAGACATCCTCTGGGGCGGGGCGCTGCTGACCTCTTACTTCCGCAACAGGCGGAAATGAGAGCAAGCTAACCTCTCACCATTAGTCGCACCATGAAAGCAACTGCATTATTCGCATTCGCTGCTCTTTGCAGCCCCCTTGCCACCGCGCAGGACTCCCTGGCACCCGTAGCAGGTTCCGCCATGACCGCTGAGGATGCTCAGGCCGTCGTCGCTGAGTTCGCTCAGTTTATGGAAGATATCATTTCCTCCCTCGAGAAGGTAACGGACACCACCAGCGCCGAGGAGGCTGTCGCCGTCCTCCAGAGCATCAAGCCCCGCGCTGCTGCCCTGCAGGCCAAGCTGGACAACCTCAGCTCCGCCGACCCCGAGGTTCAGGCCGCCGTATTTCCCCAGGTGATTGCGGTGCTCATGGGCTCTGCCGAGCGCTTTGAGAAAGCCCTCTCTAATCTCCAGAGCAACAACTTCTTCAACTGCGAGTCCCTGCGCGAGCTCATCAGCGAGCTCAACACTCAGAACAACATGTAACTAACACCCATTCATCATCACACCATGAAAGCTATTACCACCATCGCCGTGCTGTGCGCTGCCCTTACCGGTGCCGCCCAAGCCAATGACTTTGTAGATGCCGTGACGGACGCCGCCGTGACCGAGGCCAAGGACCAAATGGAGCAAGCCGCTACAGAGGCCGTGACGGACGCCGTAACCGGTAGCTCCGATACCGCCTCCTCCGTGGTAGATACCGCCAAGGACCTCTCCGCCAAGGCTGACAAGGCCAAGGATGACGTTCAGGCCGCTACCGATAAGGCTAAAAAGGCCAAGGATGACGCCCAAGCCGCTGCGGATAAAGCAAAAAAGGCTAAGGATGACGCCAAAGCCGCGGCCAAAAATGCCAAGGCAGGCGCTAAAAAGGCAGCCGAAGACAAAGCCCGTAAGGCTACCGGCAAAGCCGTGAAAAAAGGCCTGAAGGGCATCGGCCTGTAAGGCTCAGCACTAACAGCTTTTTACCCCCAAGCGCAGCACGCACCCCGTGCTGCGCTTTTCCGTGCCCCCGCGCGGGAGTGTGTGTAAACCAAGCTCGATAAATCGGAAGTTGAAAATCAGATTGCGAGCCGTAGGCGAGCGGAATCCAAAGCCCCGCAACGCGGGGCGACGGACGTTAGGCAGGGGTGGAGCGGCGAAGCCGCGGAACCCCTGTTAGGGTAAGAAATTTAAATGGAACCCAGGGAACCTGTGGTGACAGAATGCGTGGCTTAAATTGCCGTATCGACC
>CAJGCY010000242.1 GCA_904501955.1 uncultured Akkermansia sp.
GGCAGCGCGATAAATAGGAAGTTGTAGGGCAACAAAACTATCGGAGCGTGGGACTTTAGTCCCACAAATACGTGCGGGGCTAATCCATAAGAGGGACTAAAGTCCCTCGCTCCGAGTGAATGAATGTTACAAATCCCCCTCCAACTTCCGATTTATCGCGCAGTTTCCCCAAAAAAACACGAAAACATGGCCTTGCGTAAATACTTGTTTTGCGCGGGTGCGGAGGGGCTTCATGCGGCAATTTTGTTCCGAATGGTGCATTTAGGCATGCAAGAACGCAACAAGGTGTTGACAATCGGGGCTGTATAGTATATAACACGCCGTCAATTTTCACAGAGCACACCATCATGATTAAGCGAAAGAACACTCCCATCAAACGAAAGGTGAAGAACTGGTCCGCAGTAGATTCCGCTGAGTTATACGGCGTGGAGAATTGGAGTAACGGTTTCTTCGGAGTTTCTCGCAATGGTGAAGCTACGGTGAATCTGGTGGATACAGACGGCGAGAAGAAGCCCGTGAGCCTGCACACCATCATGAAAGGGCTGGCGGAGCGCGGTACGGATGCCCCGGTGCTGTTGCGCTTCCGTGACTTGCTGCGCGCGCGTATTGATGAGCTGAACCAGAGCTTTATCAAGGCCATCCGCGAGGTGGATTACCAAGGCGTGTACCGCGGTGTGTACCCCATCAAGGTGAACCAGCAGCGCGAGATTGTGGAGGAAATCGTCTCCTATGGCTCGCGTTATCACTACGGCTTGGAGGCCGGCAGTAAGCCGGAGCTCATTGCCGCCATGGCTCAGATGCGCGATCCGGAGGCTTTCCTGATGTGCAATGGCTATAAGGATGATGAGTTCATTGACCTCGCGCTGATGGCTCAGCGCATGGGGATTAACATTTGCTTGATTTTGGAGATGCCTAATGAGCTGCCCGCCATTCTTGAGCGCGCGGAGTCTCTGGGCATTGAGCCGAACCTCGGCGTGCGCGTGCGCTTGGCAGCCAAGGGCTCCGGCCACTGGAGTGAGTCCGCCGGTGATCGCTCCGTGTTCGGTCTGAACACGGCGCAGGTGATTGAGGTGGTGGATACCCTGAAGGCTGCCGGTAAGTTGCATTGCCTGAAGGTGCTGCACTACCACCAAGGCTCCCAGATTCCGAATATCTCCGTGGTGCGTGAGGGGCTGACGGAGGCGTGCCGTATGTACATTGACCTGGTGCGCGAGGGCGCGCCCATGGGCACGCTGGACATGGGTGGCGGCTTGGCTGTGGACTATGATGGCTCGCAGACTAACTTCCATTCCTCCTGTAACTACACGATGGAGGAGTACGCCCGAGACATCGTGGAGGTGGTGGGTGAGATGTGCACCAAGTGCGATGTGCCGCACCCCACGCTGGTGACGGAGAGCGGGCGCGCGATTGTTTCTTACCACGCGGTGTTGGTGTTCAACATCTTGGACGTGGCGAGCGCACCCGGTCAGGATGCCCAGCCGCCCGCGCTGCCGGAGAACCCGAGCGAAATCCTCAAGGCTCTGGATGAAACGCACCGCATGCTCACGCGCAAGAATATTCAGGAGTGTTACAATGATGCCAACTACTACCGCGACCAGCTGCGCATGCAGTTCTTCTACGGCAATGCCAGCCTGCGTGAGCGCGGTATCGGTGAGGCTATTTACTGGCACATCATGGGCTTGATTGCCCGCCGCATTGCGGAGATGAGCGAAATCCCGGAGGACCTCAAGGAGGTGTCCGATAACATGGTGGACTGCTACTACGGCAACTTCTCCCTCTTCCAGAGCATGCCGGATAGCTGGGCGATTGACCAGCTCTTCCCCGTGATGCCCATTCAGCGCCTGTGTGAGCGCCCCACGCAGAAGACCATTCTGGTGGACATCACCTGCGACTGTGATGGTAAGGTGGACAATTTCATTGACCGTGAGGATATTGCACACTCATTGCCCCTGCATGAGTTTGAGGGTAAGGAGAACTACTACGTGGCGGTGTTCTTGGTAGGTGCTTACCAGGAGACGCTGGGTGATATCCACAACCTGTTGGGTGATACGAACGTGGTGAGCGTGCACCTGGAGAATGGTCGCCCTGTGTATACCCAGGAAGAGGAGGGTGACAGCGTGGCGGATGTGCTCTCATACGTGAAGTACGACACCCGCGACCTCGTGGCGAAGTTCCGCAACCTGGCCGAGCGCGCCGTGGAGGAGAACCTCATCTCCCCGCGCCAGCGCCGAGAGGCGCTGGAGGCTTACCGCACCGGCCTGAACGGTTACACCTACTACGAGCTGTAACCCGCGCCCCACACAGCCTGATTTTTTTATTCGCGCTGTTTAAGTTTTTTGGATTTAAACAGCGCGATAAATCGGAAGTTGAAGGGGTGATGATGGGGAAATTTTTGCGAGCGTAAGCGAGCCTAAATTTGAGCCCCGGAGGGGCGCCATACAATAGCCCGGCGGTGGAGCGGCGAAGCCGCGGAACCCCGGGTAGCGTAAAAAAAGAAAATTGAGCCCGGAGCGACGGAGCGAAGCGACGCAGCGTAGGCCGACATATAATGGCGAGGAC
>CAJGCY010000243.1 GCA_904501955.1 uncultured Akkermansia sp.
CCATTCAGAAGGAAGCCAAGGAAAAGAGCGGGCTTTTAATCTGAACGAAGTGCTTAACCCATCCCGCGAGTCGATGTCCTTACTGAGTGAAATCATCCGCAAAAAGGAGGCAGCCCTGCCCCCTGACACGAATGCCTACCGCGTGGCGGACGGTGCACCGTGGGATGGTATTTTCATCGACGCGCTGGCAGACAGATTGCTGGTATCCGTGCGGGACACAGGCGTGCCCCGTGGGCTGAAACAACTGCTGGAAGAGAGCGGGAGACCGACCTATCTGAAGCGATTGGACAAGGATGTGAAAGAAGCCCCCGTGCACCTGTGCGGTCCGGAGGCTGCGCTGCGTTTCCCCATCAAAGAAAACGGAGTAAGCTACCTGATGGATATGGCTGCGGGCTACTCTCAAGGTATTTTCTTAGACCAACGCAACAACCGCGCAGAAGTACGCCGCCGTTGCCACCGCGGGACCAGACTTCTGAACACTTTCTCCTACACCGGGGCTTTTTCCGTATGCGCAGCACTGGCAGGGGCTACAACCACCACGCTTGACCTTGCGCAGCCCTGCCTGAACTGGTGCAAAGAGAACATGCAGCTTAACGGCATAGATCCCACGGAGCACTATTTTTGCAAAGGTGACACCCTGCACTGGTTGGACAGGTTCGCAAAGCAAGGGCGCACGTTTGACGGCATTGTGCTGGACCCGCCGACTTTCTCCCGCGATGAAAAAGGCAAAATATGGCGCGTGGAAAAAGACTACGGTAAGCTGGTGGCAAAAGCAGCCGCCTGCGTTGCGCCCGGAGGCTGGATTTTGTGCACCACGAACTGCCGCAAAGTCAGCGAGCGGGATTTCCAACAGTTGGTCAGCAGCGGTGCTCCGGGGGCAAAGATAACCGCCGCCTCCATGCCCTTTGATTTTGACGGCGAGCCCTATTTGAAGACTCGTTGGGTGCAATTTTGAGTCTAAAACGGGCAAAACTTGTTGCATGCAACACATTTTGCTTCACACTTGATGGCAAGTAGCGTATAATAGCGCACGTGCACGGTAAACCGCCGTGCGCTATGTTAACAATGAAGATCGTTCTTGCATACTCCGGTGGCCTTGACACATCCGTACTTCTGGTGTGGCTCAAGGAGAAGTACAATGCTGAAATCATTGCCTACTGCGCAGACGTAGGTCAGGCTGAGGAGCTTGACGGCCTTGAGGAAAAAGCCCTTGCAACGGGTGCTTCCAAGTGCATCATTGGTGACCTTAAGGCTGATTTTGCAGCTAATTACATTTTCCCGATGTTCCAGGCAAACGCCGTATATGAGGGGCGTTATCTGCTTGGCACCTCCATCGCCCGCCCGTGCATCTCCAAGGCCATGGTGGACGTAGCCATTGCTGAGGGCGCTGACGCCATTGCACACGGCGCTACCGGTAAGGGCAATGACCAGGTGCGCTTCGAGCTTTCCATCAACGCGCTTGCACCGCAGCTGCAGGTAATCGCCCCGTGGCGCATGAAGGAGTGGCGTGACCAGTTCCCCGGTCGCTCCGAGCTGATTCAGTACGCAGAATCCCACGGCATTCCGATTCGCCAGAGCATGAAGAAGCCGTACTCCATGGACCGCAACCTGCTGCACATCTCCTACGAGGCCGGTATCCTTGAGGATACGTGGTATGACGCCACAAAGGAGGAGGACCGCGGCATGTACCTGCTGTCCGTAGCTCCGGAGGATGCTCCCGATGCCCCGCAGTACCTGCAGTGCCTGTTCGAGAAGGGCAACATCGTGGGTCTGCAGACGGAAGGCTTGGCCGAAATTATGGCAGAAGTGGGCACCACGCCCACCGGTGAGAAGGATGGCTATACCCTGCTCGACCCGCTCGGCGTGATGCTCGTGCTCAACTACCTTGGTGGCAAGCACGGTATCGGTCGTGTGGACATCATCGAGAACCGCTTCGTCGGCATGAAGAGCCGTGGCATCTACGAGACCCCCGGTGGCACCATTCTTCTTGCTGCCCACCGCGACATTGAGACCATCACCATGGATCGCGAGGCTCAGAAGGTGCGTGATTCCCTCATTCCGGACTATGCCTCCATGGTATACAACGGCTTCTGGTTCGCCCCGGAGCGCGAGGCGATTCAGGCTCTCGTTACGAAGACTCAGGAGACCGTCAACGGTGAGGTTCGCCTGAAGCTTTACAAGGGCAACGTCATGTACGCCGGTCGCAAGAGCCCGAACTCCCTCTACAGCTACGAGATTGCTACGATGGAAGGCGACTACACCGATGAGGATTACAACCAGGATGACGCCAGCGGCTTCATTCACCTCAACGGTCTGCGCTTGAAGCAGTTTGCTCGCGTGAACAACAAGTAAATTCAACGCACACAGCCCCGAGCCTTAGCGGGCTCGGGGCGCTATTTTATATGGCGACGCTTCCCAAACTTTCATATGTCTTGCTCTCCCACAACAGAGAGAAGTACATTCGCGGCGCCATAGAAAGCGCTTTTGCGCAAGATTACGCGGGGGAATTGGAATATATTTTCTCCGATGACTGCTCA
>CAJGCY010000244.1 GCA_904501955.1 uncultured Akkermansia sp.
AGCGGGACTTTGTCGTTTTTGAAATCTGCCTGATTTTTAGATAAAAAACCCCGTTTCAGTTAAGGTCGAGGCTTTTTTCCCTAGCTTGTCGAGGGAGGGTAGAGGGGCTGCTATTCTCCCAAAATCGGAAGCTCCATTTGGAGGTCAAAGTCTGATTTGAAGAGTCTATCCTGAGTTACTCGATACTTTTCAAACTCGTTTTCAGCGTGCTCCCTGGCAATCTCAGCTGAAATTTTCCCTGCATCCTGCAGAAGCTCTCTATCGTCTGCTTGTAAAATGCGGTCTAAATGGCGAACCCAATCTTCCATAGTCATGGGTATGTGACGTTTAGCGCGGTTCTCGGCAAGGTCAAGATAAGCACTCACAATACGGCCGAGTTCTTCCAGTTCATTTTCTTTCAAGTAATTTTTAGCTACAACAACATCTGTCTTTACTATTTTACCGAGCGGAGCTTTTTCCCAAGTCGTCAGTCCCATGTGCTCCACCTTGGCATCTGCACGTTCCATAATCAGCTCTGCTGCTGTATGGCCATGGACCGCATAGTGCAGCTTATTCTGTACCTTGGCATAAAAGGCCCGGGTTTCAGGAGACTGAGCATCGTAATCCATGCTGGTAGCATAGATATCCGTAATCTTTTGGTAGAAACGACGCTCACTCAAGCGAATCTCACGAATCTCAGCCAGCAAGTGCTCGAAATAATCATGCCCCAAGAACTTGCCATTCTCCATTCGCTTGCGGTCGAGCACATAGCCACGTATGGCAAAGTCTCTCAGCACCGCCGTAGCCCATTGACGAAAATGCGTAGCACGTTTGCTATTAACTCTGTAACCTACAGCTATGATTACGTCCAAGTTGTAGAACCGCGCTTCTCTACTTACGTTTCGCTCTCCCTCTTTTCGAACCTGTCGGATTTTCCGACAGGTTGCCGTTTCCTCCAATTCCTCATCAGCATAGATGTGTTGAATATGCTCCAGGATATTGGTTCTCGAGCTGCCATACAACGAGGCCATCATCTGCTGAGTCAGCCATACAGTATCATCTTCAAGGCGCACTTCTATACTCTCCGCATCACCTTGCATAGCGAAAATCAGGAACTCTGCTGTACTGTTACGAATCTGTTGTTTCTTTTGCATGGAATAATCAGAAAGCATCCGGAAATGAGAGGAGTATGTTGCCTTACGATATACGCATTGTACTACTTGACCATATTGTTTTCCAGCACAAAATATAAAGGTGCCAGTTTTGCCTTTATTATAACTCAGACAACATTGTCATCCCCGACACACCGCAGGACATAGATTTCAATTTCCTTTAATTTAAAAATCGGTTTACCCAGAAAGGCAACATAAGCTTAATTAGCAATCCGGCCACGACAAAGTTTACACAATTTCTTAAATATGAATATCTCAAAGCCCATTATTCCTTTCAACTCCCATTAACGACCCACCATGCCCCATTGGGTTTTAATACCCCTGTACCGGGGAACCGGGGGTGGCAGAGACCTCAGTAATGGAAGCCGTGAAATCGGTCACGTTCTTCAAGTAATCATTCCACTCGATGAAGGCCATGGGGCGCTGGGTGGAGATGTGGAGACGGAATCGCTCCACGCGGCGCCCGACCGCCTCGAGGATATCGGCAGGGAGCTCGGCAATGGCCGCAGCTACGGCATCGAGGTGCTCCACTGCATCGTGGCAGACGAGGGGTAAATCGCAGCCCGCGCGCAGGGCAAGTGCAGCGGATTCTGCGGGGGTGTACCGCTTGGCAATGGCACCCATGCACAGGTCATCAGTGAACACCACGCCCTCGTAACCCAGTTGGTCGCGCAAGAATCCCTGCACCAGCGCCGGAGAAAGCGAGGTGGGCAGCTCGGCATCAATCTCGGGGATGAGCAGGTGCGCTATCATGAGCGAGGGCAGCTCGGGCATGAGCGCTGTAAAAGGCATGGAAGCCGAGGCCAGGAACGAATCGCGCGTACCATGCAGCACGGGCAAATCGTGGTGCGGGTCGCACTCCGCAGCCCCCATGCCGGGGAAATGCTTGCCGCAGGTCTGGATACCGCGGCCGAAGGTAGCGCGATTCCACACCCCGGCGTGAGAAATCACGCTCTGCGTATCATAGCCCCAGCAGCGGCTCGGCAACGCATTGGCATGCGGCGAGGCCAGGTCCAGCACAGGGGCAAAATTGGTATTCACGCCCAGCGTATGCAGGCAGGTTGCATTATAACAGGCCGCCTGGCGGATGTGGTGGGAGCTGCCCTTCTGCGCCAGAGCGGCAGCAGAGGGAAGCTGCACGCCGATTTCAGCCGTGCGCACCACGCGCCCGCCCTCCTGGTCGATGGCGATGATGGGTTCATCCGGCCCCGTGGTCAGGCGGCGGAGTTCATCGGTGAGCTCGCGGGTGAGCTCATAGTCCGCAATATTGCGGGTAAAGAGGATATAGCCCGCAGGCTGCAGACGCGAGAAGAGCTCGCGCTCACGCGGCGTGAGCACAAGCCCTTCTACACCTGCAATAACGGGCAGCATGTTTACTTATCG
>CAJGCY010000245.1 GCA_904501955.1 uncultured Akkermansia sp.
AAAAAAGAAAATTGAGCCCGGAGCGACGGAGCGAAGCGACGCAGCGTAGGCCGACATATAATGGCGAGGACCGTAGCGAAGCGGCCGGCCACGGCGTAGCAAGCGAGCGAAGCGAGACGCGAAGACGGGAGCTCCGAGCCGTTGTGGGTGCGTGTTTTTGGTGTTTGCGTCATTTTGAAACAATGCCGTATTCCGAGCCACGCTTTATGCCACCCCTCCGGGGTTCGCATTTACTTTTTGGGGGGCTTTTCCCGGGGTTCCGCCCCTTGCGGGGCTCCACCGCCGGGCTATTTTATAGCGCCCCTCCGGGGCTCAAAATTCCGCTCACCTTCGGCTCGCAATCTGTTCTTCAACTTCCGATTTCTCGGGCAGAAAGCGGATTGGTGTTGACGCTTTGGGCGGAAGAGGGTACAATGGGCGCAGCATATGAACGAGACCGCAAATTATAAGGTGGCAGACATCAGCCTTGCAGACTGGGGACGCAAGGAAATTGAGGTGTCTGAGTATGAGATGCCCGGCTTGATGGCCTGCCGTGAGAAGTACGGCGCACAGCAACCGCTTGCCGGTGTGCGCATTACGGGCTCACTGCACATGACTATTCAGACCGCCGTGCTCATTGAGACCTTGGTAGCCCTGGGTGCAGAGGTGCGCTGGGCTTCCTGCAACATTTTCTCCACGCAAGACCACGCCGCCGCAGCCATTGCCGCCGCAGGTGTGCCCGTGTTTGCCTGGAAGGGCGAGACGCTCGAGGAGTACTGGGAGTGCACGTGGCAGGCGCTCAGCCACAGCAACGGCCAAGGCCCGCAGTTGATTGTGGATGACGGTGGCGACGCCACCTTGCTGCTGCACAAGGGCTATGAGATGGAAAACGGTGACAACTGGGTGAACACCCCCTCCGACAGCGAGGAAGAGGGCGTCATCAAAGCCCTGCTCAAGCGCATTGCCGCGGAGCAGCCCGGCGTCTTCCACCGCTGGATGCCCGAGATTAAGGGCGTGTCTGAGGAGACCACCACCGGCGTGCACCGCCTCTACCAGATGGCTCGCGACGGCCGCCTCCTCTTCCCCGCCATCAACGTGAATGACTCCGTCACCAAGAGCAAGTTCGACAACCTTTACGGCTGCCGTGAGAGTCTGACGGACGGCATCAAGCGCGCTACAGACGTGATGATTGCCGGTAAGGTAGCCGTTATCTGCGGCTATGGTGATGTGGGTAAGGGCTGCGCGCAGGCGCTCCGCGGGCTTGGTGCTCAGGTGATTGTGACGGAGATTGACCCCATTTGCGCCCTGCAGGCAGCTATGGAGGGCTACCGCGTGCTCACCGTGGAGGACACCCTGGGCCAGGCGGACATTTACGTGACCACCACCGGCAACTGCGACATCATCACCCTGGAGCACATGGAGCAGATGAAGGACCAGGCCATCGTGTGCAACATCGGCCACTTTGACAACGAGATTCAGGTGGCTCGCCTGCAGGCTCGTGAGGGCATCGTCCGCACGAACATCAAGCCGCAGGTGGATAAATACACCTTCCCGGATGGCCACAGCCTTTACCTGCTGGCGGAGGGTCGCTTGGTGAACCTCGGCTGCGCGACGGGGCACGCCTCATTTGTGATGAGCAACAGCTTCACCAACCAAGTGCTTGCTCAGATGGCGCTCTGGCAGGACCGCGATTCCCGCCCCAACACCGTGGAGGTGCTGCCCAAGGTGCTGGATGAAGAGGTAGCCCGCCTGCACCTTGCCAAGCTCGGCGTACACCTCACCACCCTCACCCAAAAGCAGGCGGACTACATCGGCGTGCAGGTGCAGGGCCCCTTCAAGCCGGAGGCCTACCGCTACTGATTGTTCAGTCGCACATTATCTTCCCGCCACCGCCCGAGCCCACCACAGCTCGGGCGGTTTGATCCCCCCCCATGCCGATGATATCGCGCGATAAATCGGAAGTGGAAGGGGTGTTTGCGAGCGAAAGCGCCTGCCACGGCGTAGCTGCGCAGCAGCGAAGACGGGAGCGGAATTCAAAGCCCCGCAACGCGGGGCGAAAGTGTAATAGCCCAAGGCAAGCCGCGTAGCGGCGCAGCCTTGGGTATGGAGAAAAAAGGAAATGGAGCCCGACGAAGCGGAGCTGAGGAGGCCGACAGCAGGATTGCCTCATCCATTGCCTTGCGCTTCGATTATCAATGATTTGCGGTGTGTTTCACGCTGCGCTTTATGCCACCCCTCCGGGGTTCGCATTTGTTTTTTGGGGCGGTTCCCGGGGTTCCGCTATAACTCGCAAAGTACAGGGGCGGAGAAGTAAACTATACCGACAACGAGGTAAAACGGGGCGTTGACGGCGCAAATGACGGCATTGCCCACGGTTTCCACAAGAAATACGGGCACAAGTGCTATGTTGGCAGCGAGGCTGCGCTGCCCGTTTTTGATGGGTAAAATGGAGGTAGCGCCTACGCGGGTGTAGGTGCGCTCATCACAGCGGGCACTTTGCGGCACAAGTGCCGTGGGAAACGTGGCTTCCACTCG
>CAJGCY010000246.1 GCA_904501955.1 uncultured Akkermansia sp.
ACCGTTGAGGCTTGCCGAAACGGTATGCGGGTGGCATAACCCTCCCGGAGCACGTAAGTGCGAAGAAATCCCGTATGCATCAATTCGTCTTATGACATCGCATTATCAATGGGATATTAACGCACAAACAAAACACGCGCCCACCCCGGCTCGGAGCTCCCGTCTTCGCGTCTCGCTTCGCTCGCTTGCTACGCCGTGGCTGGCGCCTACGGCTCACGCGAACGTTCGTTGTCACTCACGCGAACGCTTGGGGCTTACGCCCCTACACGCGAACGCTCGCTGTCGCTCGCGCGAACGCTCGGCCTAACGGCCTCACGCGAGGAGCACCTAACGGTGCTCCAAATTCCGATTTATCGGGCTGCTTAGTCCCTTGCGACCCACCAGAGCACAAAGGGGAGGGCGAGGGTGGAGCCGGCGGCCAAGGCAGTGCCTTCCACGCAGCAGAGAATCACATTGCCGGCGGTATCCACCACATAAAGCGGGGCAAGTGCCGTTTTGCTTGCCCATGAGCGCTTGCCGTCTATGACCGGCAGGCAAGTGGTGGGGTACATGCGCAAGTGCTGCTGCGTGCCGCTTGTCAGGGCATCGCCACCGGTGCTTTGCGGCATGTAGGTGGCGGGGATGAGGCGCTTGAGCTTGGGGTTGTCCGACTCCGTCTTTTTCGCGTTTTGAAAATCGAAGTCGACCGCTGCGATGGGGCGGAGCTGCTCAGGTGTGAGGGGCGTGTTGCTCAAGGCCTCCCCGAAAATGGCTTGCTCCTCCTTGCGAGTGAGGGGGAAAAGCCATAATTGCTCTTGCTCCTCCGGAAGGGGGGTGTATGTCTTGTACGCTTGGCAGTACGGGGCGGCGAAGTCATCCATGCGGGCGGTGAAGAGCGGCGTGCGCTCCTTGGCATATATCACCCTGAGTGCCAAATAGCGCACCTTGTTCAGCTCGTAGTACGTGCGCTTCTCGGTCTCCGGGATGACGACGGGTACCTTTTTATCCGGTGCGTCAAACTGCTCCACCAAGTTGAACGAGGTGCAGGAGCTCAGCGCCAGCGTGGCGCATGCTGTGTAGAGAAAGCGCTTCATCATCGGAGGTCTGCCATGGGGGTGGCTACTTCGTAGTTGCGTTGCATGTGGCGGCAAGAGCTCAGTGCCAGCAGGCAGGCGCCCAGTAGGGGGATGAGGTATTTCATGTATCTGTATAGTGTTAGATGCAGTTGCGGTAAATCTGTTCGGCCTCCGCTTGGTTGAGCGTTCGCACGCCGGGCAGGAGCCCGCCGGGGCGCACGGAGCAAGCGCCCTGTGCCATGGCTGCAAAGTCAGCATCCTCCGGGATGCCCAGCTCCGCCATGGTTTGCGGCAAGCCGAGCTCGCGGTACCACGCACGCAGGCGGGCAATACCTTCCTTGACTACGCGCTCCGTATCGCGCGAGGGGGCTACACCCATCACGCTGACTGCCCATTGGGCAAAGATGCCCGGGTTTGCCTGCCATACGGCGTCAAAATAGGCCGGTACGACCACGGCGAGGCCGCCGCCGTGCGGAACATCATACACGGCGCTCAGCTCATGCTCCAGGGCATGGCAGGTCCAGCTTTGCACGCGGCCGAGCCCCAAGATGTTGTTGTGCGCGATGGTGCCACTGAAGGCCAGTTGCGCCCAAGCTTCCACATTCTGCGGATCGCGGCGCAGGATGCTTGCCTGCTGCATGATGGTGCGCATGGTTGCCTCGCTCAGGGCGTCCGTCAGCTCCGTTCCCTGCGTGTTGGTAAAGTAGCGCTCAAAGATGTGGCACAGCATATCGCAGGCACCGTAAGCCATTTGCTCCGCCGGGAGCGTGAGGAACAGCTCCGGGCTGACGATGCTGAGAGCGGGGCGCAGCAGCTCATGCCCGTAACCGAGCTTGCGGCCTGTTGCCTCATTGGTGATGACGGTGTTGGGGCTGTTCTCACTGCCGGCGGCCGGAAGCGTCAGAATGGTGGCAACGGGCAGGGGGGCTGCGGTCAGTTTTTCCTCTTGGGTGAAGAGTTTCCACACATCGCCCTCATGCACCACGCCCATGGCGATGGCTTTGGCGGAATCAATCACGCTGCCGCCACCCACGGCCAGCACGTAGCGGATGCCCTGCTCACGGCAAAGCTCAATACCACGGCGCACGAGCTCCAGTGAGGGGTTGGGCTTCACCCCGCCTAGCTCACAGAAGTCGATGCCGGCTGCGCGAAGGGACTCAACCACGGCGTCATACAGACCGGTGCGTTTGGCACTGGCGCCGCCGTAGTGCAGCAGTACTTTATCCGTGCTGCCCTGCAGCAGGGTGCCGATGGTGCGGTATTCTCCCGTGCCGAACACGTAACGGGTCGGGTTGTAATAGCTGAAGTTATTCATGGTGCGAATTAAAGCTTGGTAACGTCAATGATTTCTACAGGCTTGCCCGGGGCGACAATGCTGACTTGCTCGATGGTGTCCGCGCTGTTGCAGTAGGCGCTGAGCTCCGCGCCGTC
>CAJGCY010000247.1 GCA_904501955.1 uncultured Akkermansia sp.
AGTTTTTCGCTCATTGAATAAACAATGCCCTGATGCCCCCGAATTCATTCCCGGCCTCTCGCCGTTGCACCGTGATGCAGCAGGGACGGTATTAAAGCACCGATAAATCGGAATTTTGAACCCGCGTCAGCGGGTGACCTAACTTAGCCTAGGGCGTAAGCCCTAGGAAATGGGTAAAAAACAAATCCGAACCCGCGAACCGTTGAGGCTTGCCGAAACGGTATGCGGGTGGCATAACCCGCCCGGAGTACGTAAGTACGAAGAAATCCCGCATGCATTAATTCGTCTTATGATATTGCATTATCAATGGGATATTAACACACAAACCAAACACGCGCCATCCCGGCTCGGAGCTCCGCTTCGCTACGGTCCTCGCACTATATGCCGCCCTCGTCGCCCTCGCTAGCGCTCAGGCAGCTCGGGCTCTATTTCATTTTTTTGCTTGTTTCCTAGGGCTTACGCCCTAGGCTAAGTTAGATCACCCGCTGACGCGGGTTCTAATTTAGGCTCACCTTCGGTTCGCAAACTGCTCGCCAACTTCCGATTTATCGCGCAGATTGGGTGGATGAAAATTCCACTTCTCAATGCTTGAGCACGGGCGGCTGTGGCATGTCCGGCAGCGGGAGCTGCTCGCGCGTGTGTTTTGTTGCCACTTGGTGGGGGGTGCGCCCCTTCTTATCCGTACGGGTGGGGTCGGCACCGGCAGCGAGAAGAATCTCTATACACTCACGAGCGCTGAATTTTGCAGCGTAGTGCAAGGGTGTTTCCCCTGATTCCGGGTGTGCGAGGTTGGCATCCGCCCCGGCGGCGAGGAGCGCCTTGGTGCAGGCGGCGTTGCGCAGACTCACGGCGTAGAGCAGGGGCGTCATGCCATCCTTGCCCATGGCGTTGGGGTTAGCGCCTGCCTCCAGCAGCGTTACTACGCAAGCCCCACAATTTTTTGCCATGGCGCTCAGCAGGGGCGTGTAGCCCAAAGCGGAGCTCGTTATCTCAAGCTCCACGCCCGCGGCAAGGAGCAATTTGATGCAGGCTGCGCTTTCCAGTCGCGCGCCGATGGAGCGGAAGAGCGCTTGGGGGTCAGGCTTGGCGCCGGCAGCCAGTAGTGCTGCCAAGGTTTCACGGTTGCTGACCAATGCCGCTTGGTGAAGCGGGGGGGTGCCGTTGTTGTCAGTAGCGTTCACCTCCGCCCCGGCTGCGAGCAGGAGTTCTACGCAAGCTTTATCGGCGTAGACCGCTGCGTGGTGAAGCGGGGTGCACCCCTCATTATCTTTGCTGTGCACGGAAGCCCCGGCCGCCAGCAAGAGCTCGGTGAGCTGTGCGTTGGTATCCTCAAGGGCGTAAAGCAGGGGCGTTTTGCCGAAAGCGTCTGACAAGTTGGCATCCGCCCCGTGCGCAAGCAGCAAGCGAACGATGTCGAGCTCTGCATTGTTTTGAATGGCGATGTGCAGGGCGGGGCCGCTGCCGAAAGAAGTTGCGTTGGGGTTCGCACCGGCTTTCAGGAGGAATTCCACGCTTTCCGTATGACCGTTGCCGATGGCGAGGAGGAGGGGTGATTCCGTCTCCGCGTCCGCGTTCACGTGAGCGCCGGCGCTGATGAGCAGCTGCATGAATGCAATGTCGTTCCGGGCAGCAGCCTCGCCCAAGAGGTTTAGGGAGGCGGTGGATTTGTAATTCGGGTCAGCCCCCGCGGCCAAGAGCAGCTCGGCACAGGCAGCTTGGTCGTACATCACCGCAATCATCATTGGTACATCCGCGTGAGTGGGCTTGCCTGCGGCATCCGCCGTGGCGATGATGAGTGTGCGCAGCAGCTCTACATCACCGGACTCCGCTGCTTCTTCCATGGCTAAGAGGTAAGGGTAGTCCGCAGTGATACCGCGGGCTGCCAGAGCCTCCACTGCGGCTTGACGTTGCTCCGCGGTCAGCGTGCGCAGTGTGTTTGCAAAGCTGATGGGGGTGCTCTCAGCCTGCTCTGCCGCGGCGGCAAGGGGCAGGGTGGACACAACGAGACCGAGGGCGAGCCCTCTCAGTAAGGTGGATGCTGTGGTCATACGGAACATGGATGCGCGATTGTTATATTATATAGACGCAAGAAGCATGCGGGATGTTCAAAGAAAAGCGGAATTAAGCGCAAGGGGACTTCTAATTAGTCTCTACTGCGCGATAAATCGGAAGTTGAAGCCCCGATAGGGGCGAAAGACAGTAGCCGGTGGTGGAGTCGCGCAGCGACGAAACCACCGGGAGGCTTCCCCTAATATTCGAGCCCGGAGCGTTGGAGCGATAGCGACAGCGCGGAGGCCGACAGAATGCGATGCTTTGTGTATATGGTGTTTTTGTGGCGATTTGCAATACCCGCAACTCATTAACAACAAAAAGACACGCGCCCGTCTCGGCTCGGAGCGGCGCTTCGCTCCCGGCTTCGCGTCTCGCTGCGCTCGCTTGCTACGCCGTGGCTCGCC
>CAJGCY010000248.1 GCA_904501955.1 uncultured Akkermansia sp.
AGCCCCGGGCAAATTGCCCATGGCGGCACGCATGGCTGCGGGGAATGTGGCTCCCTGCTTGCTCAGGTGCTCTTCCGCCTTGGCTGCATCACTGTCAAAGCTTTCATAAATGAGTTCCACCTTGCCGGTGGCGCGCATCTCTGCATAAGCCGCCATCACCTCCGGCAGCAGCTTGACGCAGTGCGGGCAGGTGGAAGAGGAGCGCACGATGAAGTAATACTCCGCCGTTACATCCGGGCGGTTTGCCCCCACAAACTCCATTTTCTTGAGTGCTATGCCCACGGGGGTAGTAGCCTCTGCCTCCTCAAATGCTTTTTGCGCTTTTTTTGCCTTGGCAGCGGCGGATTTCTTGGCTTTTTCCGCCTCTTTTTTTGCCTTGGCTGCTTCTCGTTTGGCTTTTGCCGCTTCACGCTTTTCTTTGGCGCTCAGTTTTTTCTTGTCTTTCTTGGCAGCGGGTGTTTCATCCGCGAATGCAGTGAACGGTACTGCACATGTGGCTGTGCAGCCCAGCAAGAGCAGGGGCAGTATAAGTCGGCGTATCATGGCGGCGGGGAAATGAAGGATTATCCTTAGCTTTCTTCTTGCGGCGCGGCAAGAGACATCCACTCCGCGGGCATGCGGCAGGGGCGGCCTTGCGGCATCTGCACCAAAGCAAGGCGCTGGCGCACGCTGACGCAAAGTTTGTCGTTCTCTGCGCGACGAATTTCTGTTTTAACGTACATGGAGGACTTCTCCACCTTCTCCAAGCAGGTGTTCACCAGCACAGTGTCTGCCAAGAAAGCAGGGGAGTGGTAGTGTACCTCATGGCTGACGAGCACGAGGTGACGCCCCTCCTTGGCCATGGCACCGTAGTCCATGCCGAGCTCGATGGCCATTTTCGTGCGGGCTTCTTCCACCCAGCGGAGGTATGCCAAGTTGTGCACGACACCGCCGGCGTCCGTGTCGTAGTACATGACGCGGTAATTAAGAGTGTATTGAGAGTTCATGGTTGTTTGATGTGGGGGAAAGGGTTATATGCCTTCATCGAGCATGGCGAACATGTCCATCTGCAGGATGTCATCCGCTGCCTCTGCCACAGGCAAGCCGTGCTCGCGGGATTTTTTGCGGCGTACCTCCTTGGGCTCGCGCGTGCCGGCGCTCATCTCCAAGTGGGTGAGTATTTGCTTGGCGCGCTCGATGATGGGCTTGGGCAGCCCCGCCAGGCGTGCTACCTGAATGCCGTATGATTTATCCGCCGGACCGGGCAACACCTTGCGCAGGAAGACGATTTCATCCTTCCACTCGCGGACCTCAACATGGCGGTTGCTCACACCGGGGTGCGTGTGCTCCAGGTCCACCATTTCGTGGTAGTGCGTGGCGAACATGGTGCGGCAACCTATCTCATCATGCAGGTGTTCCGCCACAGCCCAAGCGATGGAGAGACCGTCGAAAGTGGCGGTGCCACGGCCGATTTCATCCAGAATGACCAGCGATTTCTGCGTGGCGTTGTTGAGGATGAGGGCGGTCTCGCTCATTTCCACCATGAAGGTGGATTGACCGCGGGCGATGTCATCACTGGCGCCCACGCGGCAGAAGATGCGGTCCACCAGACCGATGTGCGCAGCATCCGCCGGCACGTAAGAGCCCATCTGCGCCATGAGGGTGATGAGAGCAACTTGACGTATGTAGGTGGATTTGCCTGCCATGTTCGGCCCGGTAAGGATGAGCACGCGGTCGTGCTCCTCATGCATGTCCACATCATTGGGCACGAAGGAGATATCCGTCTGCACCTGTTCAATGACGGGGTGGCGACCGTTTTGGATGAGCAGCACGCGGCTTTCATCCAGCACGGGGCGGCAGTAGTGGTAGCGCTGGGCGGTCTCTGCCAAGCTGAGCAGTACATCCACCTCCGCCAGTGCTTCAGAGCTGATTTGGATGCGGTCTATGTAGCCCGCCACCTCATCTCGCAGGTGGCAGAACAGCTCATACTCCAACTGGCGTGAGCGCTCATCCGCTCCGAGGATGGTGCCCTCCATCTTTTTGAGCTCCTCCGTCACGAATCGCTCCGCATTGGCAAGCGTTTGCTTGCGCACGTAGCGCTCCGGTACCTTGGCGTAGTTGGCCTTGGTTACCTCGATGTAGTAACCGAATACGTTGTTGTAGCGGATTTTCAGGGAATCGATGCCGGTGGCCTCGCGCTCGCGTGCCTCCAGCTGAGCCAGCCAGCCCTTGCCCTCTCGGGAGGCCATGCGCAGCTCATCCAAGCGCGGGTCATAGCCGTCTTTCATCATGCCACCGTCTTTGATGGTGACGGGCGGCTCCTCCACAATGGCGCGCTCCAGCAGGGCGGTCAGTTCCGCAAAGTTGCCCAAGCCCTCGCGCAGCGGGGTGAAGAGCGCTTGCCTTTGCTCCAGTACCTGCAAATCCGCCGCAATATCCGGCAGACGAGCCAA
>CAJGCY010000249.1 GCA_904501955.1 uncultured Akkermansia sp.
AAGACAGTAGCCGGTGGTGGAGTCGCGCAGCGACGAAACCACCGGTAGGCTCCCCCCCTAATATTCGAGCCCGGAGCGACGGAGCGATAGCGACAGAGTGGAGGCCGACAGAATGCGATGCTTTGTGTATATTGTGTTTTTGGGCGATTTGGAATACCCGTAACTCATTAACACCAAAAAGACACGCGCCCGTCCCGGCTCGGAGCGTCGCTTCGCTCCGGTCCTAGCCATTGTCTGTCGGCCTACGCTGCGTCGCATCGCTCCGTCGCTCCGGGCTCCATTTTCTTTTTGTGTTGTACCGGTGGTTGCGCGGCTACGCCGCTCCACCACCGGCTACTGTCTTTCGCCCCTTACGGGGCTCCAATTTAGGCTCACTTTCGGTTCGCAAACTCCCCTTCAACTTCCGATTTATCGAGCAGTTTGCAATCAACTGAAAACCCAAACAAAGCGACACAAAAAAGCTCCGGCTGCGAGAGGCGGAGCTTTTTTGTGATAATCTAAGCGAAAAAGATTCGGTTAACGGCGGCGGAAGAGGTTATTGAAGAAACCGCCGGACTTAGGCTGCTTGGGCTTGGCGCCACCGCCCCCCATCAGGGAGGAAAGGTCAGGCATGCCACCGGAGCCCATCATGGAAGAGAGGTCGGGCATGTTGCCGGATTTCATCATCTCATTGATGTCCGGCATGCCATTGGCACCGGCGGGCATATTGGGCATAGCGCCACCCTGCTGCATACCGCTCATGGCCTTCATCAGACCACCCATCTTACCCTTACCACCCATCATTTCCTTCATTTCCTTGAAGTTCTTGATGAATCGGTTCACCTCAATCTCCGACACACCGGACCCCTTGGCAATACGACGGCGGCGGGAGGGGATGAGCAACTTATAGTTAGCACGCTCCGCCGGGGTCATGGAAAGCACAATAGCCTCCATTCGCTTGAGGCGCTTGGGATCCAGCGCGCCCTCCGGCAGCTGCTTGCGCAATTTACCGAAACCGGGCAGCAGCTTCAGCAAGCCCTCCAAGGGACCGAGCTTCTGCATCATACGCATCTGGCCGAGGAAATCATTGAAGTTGAACTCACCGCTCATCATGCGGTTCATGGAGTTCATGGCAGACTGCTCATCGAGCTTCTCCGCAGCTTTCTCCACCAAACCAACGATGTCACCCATGCCGAGGATGCGATCCGCCATGCGCACCGGCACGAAACGACCAAACATGTCAAGCTTCTCGCCCTCACCCACGAACTTGATGGGCTTGCCGGTCACGGCACGCATGGAAAGCGCAGCACCACCGCGGGCATCACCGTCCAACTTGGTCAGAATAATACCGGTGAGGCCTACAGCCTTGTCGAAGGTCTGGGCAACACGCACAGCCTGCTGACCGGTAGCGGCATCCGCCACAAGAAGAGCCTCCTGCGGCTCAAGGAACTTGGCCAGTTTTTTCAGCTCAGCCACCAAGTCATCATCTACCTCCTGACGACCGGCCGTATCAAAGATGATGACATCATGCTCTTGAGAATCAGCCCAACGCAGCGCATCCTTTGCCACGCGGATAACGTCCTTCTCCGTAGCGGAGGGGGTATACACGGGCACGTCAATCTGGCGGGCAAGTGTAGCCAGCTGGTCGATAGCAGCGGGGCGAATCAAGTCACAGGCAACGAGCAAAGGCTTACGCCCCTCCTGCTTGAGCTTACGGGCGAGCTTGGCGCTGGTCGTCGTCTTACCGGCACCATTCAAGCCAACCACCAGAATGCGACCGGGGGCTTCCAGATTCAAATCCTCAGCATCACCGCCGAGCAAGTTGGCGAGCTCATCACGGAAAATCTTAACGATTTGCTCACCGGGCTTAACGGTTTTAAGCACTTTCTCACCCATGGCCTGGGCCTTAACCTCAGCAATGAACTCACGGGCAACGCTGTATTCCACGTCAGCATCCAGCAGAGCCATGCGGATATCCCTCATGGCCTCAGCAATGTTCGACTCTGAGATTTTACTCAGACCGCGAAGTTTACGAAAAGCATCATCAAGCTTATCAGAAAGGAGTGAGAACATGCCGAAAGACTAGCAAATTTCACCTTGTCAGTCAAGACATTCGCGTGGCATAACACCGTTTTCACAGTTGGGAACTTCTAATAAGTCATCTGAGTCCGATAAATCGGAAGTTGAAGGGGTAATTGCGAGCGTTAGCGAGCCTAAATTTGAGCCCCGGAGGGGCGCTATAAAATAGCCCAGCGGTGGAGCCCCGCAAGGGGCGGAACCCCGGGAAAAGTCCACAAAAACAAATGCGAACCCCGGAGGGGTGGCATAAAGCGTGGCTCGGAATTCGGCATTGTTTCAAAATGCCGTTAACATTATAAAACACGCGCCCACAACGGCTCGGAGCTCCGCTTCGCTACGGTCCTCGCCATTATATGTCGGCCTACGC
>CAJGCY010000250.1 GCA_904501955.1 uncultured Akkermansia sp.
GCCATCAGCAGTGTGGACCGCGGCCAGTCCGAGGCCGGTATTGCCATGGGCTTCTCCCCCTTCCAGTCCTTCTTCTACATTGTGCTGCCGCAGGCAGTGCGCCGTGTGCTCCCCGTGTACAAGGGCGAGGTAATTTCCCTCATCAAGAACACCTCCGTGGTGGGTTACATTGCCATTGAGGACCTGACGAAGATGACGGACCTCATCCGCGCCCGTACGTTCGAGCCCTTCTTCCCGCTCATCATGGTGGCGCTGTTGTACTTCCTCATCGCCTGGCTGTTTGCGCTTGCCATGGATTGCCTGGGCAACAAGATTAACTCCGAAAAGAACTCCAAGAGATGATCCAGATTCAGCACCTCAACAAGAAGTTCGGTAATCTCACCGTCTTGCAAGACATCAATGTCAACATCAAGCGGGGTGAGGTCATCTCCATCATCGGGCCGTCCGGCACGGGTAAGAGCACTTTCCTGCGCTGCCTGAACCTGCTGGAGTGGCCCACGGGCGGCAGCATCAGCGTGGATGGGGAGGAGCTGCTCTCCGACCGCAAGGTGGATGCCCCCAAACTGCGCCGCAAGATGGGCATGGTGTTCCAGTCCTTCAACTTGTTCGACCACCTCAGCGTGCTGGAGAACGTGTGCATAGGTCCCATTAAGCTGCTGGGCATGAGCAAGGTAGAGGCCACACGCCGCGCCATGCGCCTGCTCAAGATGGTAGGCATGGCGGAGAAAGCCCGCAGCATGCCCTCCGAGCTTTCCGGCGGCCAAAAACAGCGCGCAGCCATTGCCCGCTGCCTCTCCATGAACCCGGAGATTATCCTCTTCGACGAGCCTACCTCCGCGTTGGACCCCACCATGGTCAGCGAGGTGCTCTCCGTGATACGCGCACTGGCCAAGCAGGGCATGACGATGCTCATCGTCACGCACGAGATGTCCTTCGCCCGCCGCGTGAGCACCCGCGTGCTCTACATGGACCAAGGCGTCATTTATGAGGAGGGCACCCCGGAGCAGATTTTCAACGCCCCCGTGCGAGAGCGCACGCGTGTCTTCGTGAACAGCATCCGCGACTTCCACTTCACCGTGCACAGCGCGGATTATGACCTCTACGCCCTTGAGACGGAGCTGCGTATCTTCTGCAACAAGTATTTCCTCTCGGAGGAGACCATTCAGTGCTCCATCCGCCTGGCGGAGGAGATTCTCAACCACATCACCCTGGGTGAGGGCGACGTGCTGCTCAGCTACCGCTTTGCGGAGAAGACGGGCACCCTCGCGCTGGAGGTACTGATGCCGCCGGACTCTGAGAAAGTGCTGCCCACCCTGCCGGAGAATGTGCGTGAGGAGATTGACCGCTACTGCACCGGCACCCATGAGGAGGCTGTGAAGCGCAACGGCACCCCCTACCAGATGCTCAAGCTCTTCATCCGCACGGACAAGTGATGCGCAGGCGCCTATCAGTCTTTGCAGCAATGGGCTGCGCTCTCTGCGCAGCCTCTTGCTCTAAGCAGCTGAACCTCGTGGAGCAGCTGGACCCGCCGAATAAGCAGGTGCCGGTCATCAGCCGCCCCATGCAGCAGCCTGATTGGGGCAAAATTTATTGCCTGAACGGGCAGTATTACCTGCCGCTCACCGTGGTGTATGCCACACGCCGCACCCTCTGGACGGATACAGCGCCTTACATATACACCCCCATTGCGGGCACGGAGCAGCGCTACCTTTTCCCCCTGACCGACCGCGAGGCGGAGGATTACTTGGGCCGTGAGCGCGGTACTGTCAAGCAACCCGTTACCGCCACCAAACCCGCCCCCATTGCCGCGGCGAATTTCCCCTTTGCCAAAGCCACCAAGGTGCCCAACCGAGTGAAAGCCACGTTTCCCACGGCACTTGTGCCGCAAAGTGCCCGCTGCGATGAGCGCACCTACACCCGCGTGGGCGCTACCTCCATTTTACCCATCAAAAACGGGCAGCGCACCCTCGCTGCCAACATAGCACTTGTGCCCGTATTTCTTGTGGAAACCGTGGGCAATGCCGTCATTTGCGCCGTCAACGTCCCGTTTTACCTCGTTGTCGGTATTATTTATTATTTCCCTTTCCCGAGAATCTAACGGGAGCGGTAAATCGGAAGTTGAAAGGGGGATGGTGGGGGAATTTTGCGAGCGTCAGCGCCTGCCACGGCGTAGCTGCGCAGCAGCGAAGACGGGAGCCTAACTCGGAGCCCCGGAGGGGCCATACAATAGAGCCCGGCGGAGGCCTGCCACGGCGTAGCAAGCGAGCGAAGCGAGACGCGAAGACGGGAGCCCCGTAAGGGGCGGCCTGTGAGGGCGTAGAAAGCGAAGACTCGAAGCCCCAAACCCCGGGAACCGCCCC
>CAJGCY010000251.1 GCA_904501955.1 uncultured Akkermansia sp.
AAATTCTCTGACAAATCGGAAATCTGCGAGCGTCAGCGAGCCTAAATTTGAGCCCCGGGGGGCGGTATAAAATAGCCCGGCGGTGGAGCCCCGTAAGGGGCGGAACCCCGGGAACCGCCACAAAAAAACAAATGCGAACCCCGGAGGGGTGGCATAAAGCGTGGCGCCAAAATGCCGCAATGTTTCAAAATGCCGCAAACACAAAAAAACTCGCGCCCACAACGGCTCGGATCTCGCTGCGCTCGCTTGCTACGCCGTGGCCAGCGCCTACGGCTCACGCGAACGTTCGTTATCACTCACGCGAACGCTTGGGGCTTACGCCCCTACACGCGAACGCTCGCTGTCGCTCGCGCGAACGTTCGGCCTAACGGCCTCACGCGAGGAGCACCTAACGGTGCTCAAAATTCCGATTTATCGCGCGGTTGTCCCCCCCCCATCCGAGTTATCGGGCGAGGACTTGCACGAGGGTGCGCACGGGCAGGCCGATGACGTTGTCGAGGTCGCCCTCCACCTTTTCAATAATGAGCTCGCCGTGCTCCTGCACGGCGTAAGCGCCGGCCTTGTCATACACATGCACCAAGCTCATGTAGTGCAGCATTTGCTCGCGCGTAAGGGGGCGGAAGGTGACGTAGCTTTTCACCGCGAAATCACGGCGCTCACCACCGGGCATGAACACAGCCACCGCCGTGCACACGCAGTGCGTGCGCCCCTGCAGCTTGCTCAGCATGGCCAGCGCCTCCGCCTCATCCGCAGGCTTACCCAGCGGCGTGCCATCAATGAACACCAGCGTATCCGCCCCGATGACGGTAGCCTGCGGGTACTCCGCCGCCACGGCAGCTGCCTTTTCCGCAGCATTGGCAGCGCAGAGCGCCTCCGGCGCCATGGTGGCATCATGCAGCTCCTCCGTGTCACGCACAATGACTTGGAACTCCAGCCCCTCGCGAGCCATCAGCTCACGGCGGCGCGGGGATTGCGAGGCAAGAATCAGCATAAGCTCACACGGTGCGCGGTGACATGGAAGAGAGCACGCGACGGCGCACCTCATCCGGCATTTCATGAATGCGCTGAATGGTCGTGCCCTGCATCTGCTCCGCGCGCTTGCGGCAGGCATCGCGATCCTCCACCGTCTGGAACTCCAGCCCCACCATGGCACGGCCCACGGACTCACCGGAGTACTGGTAATTGAAGTAGCACAGGTTAGCGTACTCACCGATGACGCTCATGAACTCCTGGAAAGCACCCGGGCGCTCCGGGAACTCAATCACAAAGAACACGGGGTGGTTAATGTGCACGCGGTCATAGGAAATCATACGGAAACGAACATCGTCATCATCCGTCACATCCTGAGCCTCAAGCCCCTTGGTGGACAAGCGCGTGCGAATGAGCTCGAACTGCTCATCCGTACCCAGCACACCGAACACCGGGTACTGAATGCCACCGCCTATGCGCCCGTACTGCACATCCATCAGCTGCACGCCATCCGGTATGTGGCTGAGGTACTTGAGGATTTGCCCGCGCTTGGTTTCCATGGGGATGCGCAGGTAGCGCAGGCTGCGGTTGGTCTCGCGCACGCCACCGCGGGCTGCCACCACACCCAGCTGTGAGAAATCCATATTACCGCCGGAAAGCACCACCAGGCACTTCTCGCCGGGGGTAATCTTGCCGGCATCCCAATCTTGCAGCAGGGCAGCCAAGCCCATCGCGCCGGAGGGCTCAGGCACCACGCGCAGGCTGTTCCACAGCGCACGAATGGCCTGGCACACCTCATCATTGGTCACGGAGACAAAGCCATCCAACAGCTCACGGCACAGCTCAAAGGTGTTTTCACCCGCCTTGCGAACGGCCGTACCGTCACAGAACACGTCCACATACGCCAGCTCGCGGCGCTCGCCGGTCTCCACCGCCAGCTTCATGGAGGCTTGGTTCACACCCTCCACGCCGATGCATTTGCACCCCGGCCAGAACTTTTTGAACCAGCAGGCGCAGCCGGATGCCAAACCGCCACCGCCAATCTGCAGGTACACGCGGTCAAAGGGGCCATTACCGCTCATCACCACCTCATCCGCCAGCGTCCCCTGCCCGCCCATGGTGGCAAGGTCATCATACGGGTGCACGAAGGTGAGGGCATGCGCCTCTGCAAACTCATGCGCCGCGGCAGAGGCGGCGTCGTAAGAGTCGCCGGTGAGCACAATCTCCACATGCTCACCGCCGTGCATGCGCACGGAGTTCTGCTTCACCGCGGGGGTGGAGCGAGGCATGAAAATATGCGCCTTGCAGCCCAAGCGAGCCGCCGCCAG
>CAJGCY010000252.1 GCA_904501955.1 uncultured Akkermansia sp.
ACCACCCCTCCGGGGTTCGCATTTATTTTTGTGGCCATTTCCCGGGGTTCCGCCCCTTGCGGGGCTCCACCGCCGGGCTATTGTATGGCGCCCCTCCGGGGCTCTGAATTCGGCTCGCTTGCGCTCGCAGATTATCCTACATACGCCTCTTCAACTTCCGATTTATCGCTCAGCGCCAATAGAACATCAAGCAAAACATAAACAAAGAGGAAGATTTTTCAAAAAAATGCGCAAAAAATTCATTTTAGGCTTGCCAGGGGTAAAAAAATGTGCTAAATTTCCTCCGCACTGCCAGAGATGGCAGACAACCCAGTGTCTGGATCGTCTAGTCGGCCTAGGACACCCGCCTTTCACGCGGGCAACACGGGTTCGAATCCCGTTCCAGATGCTCTGAAAAGCTCCATCACACGATGGAGCTTTTTCTATTGCAGGAAGGAGACAACAACATGGCAACAGGCAACAAGTGGATAGACAAACACGAGCTCAAGAGGCTACTCGCGCTCATGCTCCCGCTCTACATCGCCAACCTGCTGCAAATGGGTATGGGCGTGACGGATACCCTCGTTGCAGGCTGGAAGGGAGAGTTTGACCTGGCCTCCGTAGCCATGGGATTTTCCATTTGCGGCACGATGATGATATCCTGCGGAGCGGTGCTCACTATTCTGAGCGCCATCATCTCACGCCTGCGCGGCGCCGGTGTGGATAACAAAGCGGGGCTTTTCCTCAACAACGGCAAAGTACTTGCCATATTGCTGAGCCTCTTCAACATGGGCGCCATCTACGCCGGCTCATACGCCTTCCAACTGACGACGGATGACCCAGCCCTGGCGGCAGCAGCACAGCAATATGCCTACTGCGTGCTCTTGGGCGCGCCGGCCATGATGCTGATGCGCGTCGTCTCCGGCAACTTTGAGGGCTACGGGCAAACCCGCCCCGCCATGATAGTCTCCTTGCTCGGACTCCTGCTGAACATACCGCTCAACTACGCCTTGGTATTCGGCGTGGGTCCCTTCCCTGAACTGGGAGGCGTGGGCTGCGGCGTCGCCACGGCCATCATCAGTTGGTTTAACTTCGGCATCATGCTCGCAATGATGTGGGGCAGCACACAGCACAGAGCCCGCGCCAAGCAAATGCTTACCCTGCGCCGCCCTGATTGGGGAATCGTGGGGCGCATTTTCAAGCTCGGGCTACCTGTGGGCGTGGCTGCCCTCTGCGAGATGAGCTTCTTCTGCCTCATTACCCTCATCATTGCGCCACTCGGGGAAACCGCCGTGAGTGCCCAGCAAGTAGCGCTCAACGTCAGCGGCATCATCTTCATGCTGCCGCTCAGCCTGAGTATTGCAGCCTCCATCCGCGCGGCATACCACGTCGGAGCCCGCAGGGCGGATGCGTTTATGGCTATGGTGCGCACCCTCTTCTTGGTCACATTCGGCCTGGTCATGGTGCTGATGCTGCTCACCATCTTCTTCCGCGAGAGCATCGTCGGCTGTTACACGGACTCCGCGGAAATCATCAGCACCGCTTCACTACTGCTCATCATGTGCGCCGTCTACCAAATACCGGATGCTACGCAAGCGCTGATGGGCGGGCTCCTGCGCGGCTGCCATGACACGGCCATCATCACCTGGTCGAACATCCTCAGCTACTGGCTCATCGGTTTCCCGCTGGCGTACACCCTCATCCACACAGACCTCATCGTGCCCGCCATGGGTACCGTCGGGGCGTGGATAAGTTTCATCGTCTCCCTCACCGTCACCGCCACCATCCTTACCTTCCGCTTCCTCCGCACACGCAAGAAGGTGTTCAGCAAATAACGCGCCAGCCCCTCCCCCCCCCAGAAAACAGAGAGATGATTTTTCAATTATCTCCAAACCACCCGATAAATCGGAAGTTGAAGAATAGATTGCGAGCCGTAGGCGAGCCTAAATCAGAACCCGCGTCAGCGGGTGGTCTAACTTAGCCTAGGGCGTAAGCCCTAGGTAACAAGCAAAAATGAAATAGAGCCCGAGCTGCCTGAGCGCTAGCGAGGGCGACGAGGGCGGCATATAGTGCGAGGACCGTAGCGAAGCGGAGCTCCGAGCCGGGGTGGCG
>CAJGCY010000253.1 GCA_904501955.1 uncultured Akkermansia sp.
AGCCATGGTTCAGCCGCAGCATCTGCCGAGGCTTTATCATGAATACCCCGCGACAATGCGAGCAGTTGTTGATAATATTGCACCCATTGAATGAGCAAGGGCTTGTAGTATTGAGCAACCGCACTGCGCTCTCGCCTCCATTCTGCTTCCTCTGCCGCGTCTGTTTCTGAAGCGCTTGTTACAGGGCTTGCGTACAATATTCCTCCCACCGCCGCAAGGCACAGGGCTGTGGTGGTAAGGATTTTGTGGAAAATTGTCTTCTTCATTCTCTATCTCCTTTACATATAATAATACTTCTCTGCACCGAATCCGCAACAAAAAATTACGAAAAGAGCAGCTTTTCTAATAAATAGACGCACGCGGCGGGCATTTTGTTGAGAGGCTCCTGCGTTTTTGTTGCCGATTGCGCAAAAACGGAGCTCCGTTTTCGAGTTCGGGCTCGCGCCCACCTTTCTACGCCGTAACAGGCATGTGGCTTTTGGGTCATTCAGCCCAAATAGAGAGAAGTCGGGCAGTCTACATTTCTTAAGTAAAGTTGAGCAGAAGAATGCATTCGGCATTGCTATTTTGATGCGAGCTTGTTATAATGGGCGTGCAGCATAACTTCCGATGAAAGAAATGAAGACACAGAACGCTATATCTGCAGAGCAAAATACCTTGAGCAAGGTGGATGATTTCGATATTACGCTCGATAAACCGCAACGGGGAAAAATGGCCCTCCATATTACCCTCGGTGAATTGGCCCCCGTGACCTGTGATTTATGGGCAGCCTCTGATGATTTGCAACAGCTCAAAGACTGGATGGAGTCCATTGCCCGAGATGAGCGCCACGCATCCGTAGCCTTGGGCTCCGGGGTGGTCATTGCATGCGAACTGACGGATATACCGGAAAGCACGGTTGAAACAACATACCGCTATTTGGATGAGCAATTCCCCTCCCCCATAGCGTTGGTTTCGATAACTACGGAAAACGGTGAAGCCCGTACAGCCGTTCTCAAGGTGAAGCATTTTATCAATATGCTGTATGTTGCCCTTTTGGCGAATTGGTATGATCTCAACAAAAGACTAAAAAAAGACTGGTACCCATATAGCAAGGACTATGAGGAATCGGAGGATTTCCGGAAATGGATGAGAAAGCACCCCTATGGGCACCAAAGTTTGCTTTCTTCACCCTTGATTGAGTGGTATCTCCAATCTGCGGAAAGCTACACGCAAGCAAAGCCTCAATTCAAATACGACTTTGGCTGTGTTTACCTGTTTACCATGTGGGCGGACTTCGGAGGCAGCATCTTCTGGAGCTTTCCCGGCGGCGGGAGCGTTGGAGATGCCACCAGTTTGGAAATCGGCGATTTTATTTTTGATTTGTCTGATATTGAAGGATTAAAAGAATGGTATGCGGAGTTCAACTCGCTCGCTTATGATTATCATGAACAGGAAGGGTATTTACCGTTAATAAAAAGTGAGCCGGACGACGAAGAAAAGTGCCGCATCCTACGAGAAACAAAGGCCTGGCACCTCAGAGGTTTTAAGCTGGCTCAGGAAATCCGCAAACGTTTACCGCTGAATGTGATAATGATTTACGAGCAAAGCTGGGATGTGGCGTATGGCTTGCATTATTTCCAAAGAGATAAAGGGAGAATCATTTTCGCCCCGGCTAAATTGGAAACTCGCTGTCAAACTTTAGGGTAGATGCCGCCATTTACACTGCTCAGAATATCGGAAGTTGAAGGGGAAATTGCGAGCGCAAGCGAGCGGAATTCAGAGCCCCGTAGGGGCGCCATATAATAGCCCGGCGGTGGAGCCCCGCAAGGGGCGGAACCCCGGGAACCGCCCCAAAAAATAAATGCGAACCCCGGTAGGGGTGGTATAAAGCGTGGCGCGAAATGTCGCATTATTTTAAAATGCCGCAAACACCAAAAACACGCGCCACCCCGGCTCGGAGCTCCGCTTCGCTACGGTCCTCGCCATTATATGTCGGCCTACGCTGCGTCGCTTCGCTCCGTCGCTCCGGGCTCAATTTTCTTTTTTACGCTACCCCGGGGTTCCGCGGCTTCGCCGCTCCACCGCCGGGCTATTTTATAGCGCC
>CAJGCY010000254.1 GCA_904501955.1 uncultured Akkermansia sp.
CATGTTGAAGGCAATGAGCGCACCCACGGAAATCTCACCATCGAACACCGCCAGCGCTCCCACCCATATAATGCACACCCCCATCAGGCGCTCCAGCCAGTGGCTGAGCGTGCGCGCACTCATGGAGATTTTTGCCACGTTGAAATAGCGGGAAATAGCATACGCCGCCGTGTCATTCCACTTACGCTGCAGCACCGGCTCCAGCGCCAGTGATTTCACCGTGCGCACGCCGTGAATCGTCTCCACCAGCATACCTTGGCGGCGCCCCTCCGCCTGGTACAGCTCCTCCAGCCTGCGCTGGAAGGGCTTGATGAGCACACCGATCACCAGCGCCATGAGCACCGTGAAGAGCAGCACCACGAAAGTCAGCTTCGTGCTGTACCAGAACAGCACCGGCAGGAACACCAGCAGCGAGATGAGCTCCAGCAGGCTGAAGAACAAGCTGCCGGAGAGGAACTGGCGTATCTTTTCCGTCTGCTGCATGTGCTTGATGAGCACACCGCTCGATATTCGCTCATAAAAATCCACCGGCAAGTTCAGCAACTTGCGGAATGTTTTGGTAGCCAGGCGTATGTCGATGCGGTTCGTTGCAAAAATCAACATGTAATTCTGCAAGAACTCCAGCGCCGCGTTGAACAACAGCGCCACGCACACCGCCACACCCAGCACCGTCAGCGTGGTGTAGCTCTGGTGCACCAGCACCTTATCCACCACCATTTGGAAGAACAGCGGCGTCACCAGCCCGATGGCACTCATCGCCAGCACGGCAATCGCCACCTGGCTCAGCAGGCTCTTCTGCCGCAAAAACTCCGGCACAAACCACAGCAGCCCGAAGGGGCGGTTCTCATCCGTCAGCGAGAACACGCGCTTGAACAGCACCACCTCACCCGTGCACAGCTGCTCGTACTCCTCACGGCTCAGCCACACCATGCCCGGGGCGCTGCCATCCTGCGGCACGGGGTTCCACACCGCCAGCTCCGTGGGGCGCTCCTCATCCTCCGCAGCGGGCTCCTGCCCCGGCGGCAAAGGCTGCTCGCGCATGCCGCACAGCACCACACCCTTGCCCTCATGCGTCACCCCGATGCAGGGGAACAAATGCTCACGCTCCTCCAGCTTCTCCCAGCTCATGCGCCCCTTGCGCGCGTGCAGCCCCAAATCATCCGCCATCTTCAGCAGCAGGCTCAGGCTCGGCTCCTCCTCCACCGCGTACTCATGCAGCAAGCGGCGCACATCCGCATCCACATTGTGGTGGCGGCATATACTCACCAAGCAGTACAGCAAGGTGTGGCGCCCATCCGCCGCAAAATGTTGGTTCGCAAAGCCACGCAAAAAAATGCCAGCCCCTGCCCAAGCCTTCTGCAGCGCCTCTTTTTTCAGGAAAATCACATGCCCGCTCTCCGCGCTCAGCGGGTCAAACACCGCATACTGCGCCTCCTCACCCGCTGCCCCCTTGCGGCAGCCCAAAAACACCACCCAATTCGCATTCAGCAGCTGCAGCACCACCGGCGAGCCAAAGTGCGTGTCCAGCTCCGCCGCCGTCACATCCTCCCGCGCCTCCGGCTCCAAGCGCAGCGCCCGCAGCACCTCCACCACGCGCTCACGCCCCTCCACCGGTGCCTCTCCCACCACAGCCTCCAGCGAGGCAGCGTCCGGCTGGAGCTTCACCAGCTCCTCCAAACACGCCCGCGCCGTGCGCTCTGACTCCGTCATCTCCATACTTCGCTGCTCTGTTTATGAAAAATTAGGGGAACCTCCCTTCGGCTGCTGCTTTGCCTGCTGCGCCGCCTCCTGCGGCACTGCCCCGCGTGTCACCACGCCCTGCCGCTCCAGCTCCGCCACAAACCGCTGCATCGACTCAAATGCGCGCAGGAACGCCCCCGGCGGCAGCACCAACTGCTGCGTCACCTCACGCGGCGTCGCCTCCATACCCTCCACCCTCATGCCATAGTGGTACAAATCCACCCGCACCATCCCCTCCACCAGGGCCACATTCTCCACGCCATCCGCGTATATACGTTCCTTGCTCATAATCTATCGTACTCTACATTATAGCACATCCACCCACCCAAACAAGCCAAAA
>CAJGCY010000255.1 GCA_904501955.1 uncultured Akkermansia sp.
AACGGTTCGCGGGTTCGGATTTGTTTTTTTACCCATTTCCTAGGGCTTACGCCCTAGGCTAAGTTAGGTCACCCGCTGACGCGGGTTCAGAATTCCGCTCGCCTACGGCTCGCAATCTATTCTTCAACTTCCGATTTATCGGGCTCACACGCGGTGGGGGAGGCTTATTTCCCCAGGCAGAAGGTGGCGAAGACGCGGGTGAGGATGTCCTCCGTATCCACGCGGCCGGAGATGGAGCCGAGGGAGTCGAGGGCGGCGCGGAGGTCCACATCCACCAGCTCGGGGGAGAGGGCAGCGAGCAGGCCCTCGCGGGCGGCAAGCAGGTAGTCCAGCGCCTGCTGCAGGGAGTAGCGGTGGCGGGTGTTGATGGCGGCCAGGGTATCCAGCTCGCCGGTGTTGTGCAGGAAGAGGGCGGTGATTCGCTCCGCCAACTGCTCATGACCGCGCCCGGTGTGGCAAGAGATGCGCAGCGCCTCCACCCCTGCCCAGTCGGGGTGCTCCGCGAGGTCGCACTTGTTGAGCAAAAGAATATGGCGGGCGGAGCCGGGCGGCAATTCCGCACGCGCGGGCGGTAGGGTGGCATCCGCCACCTCAAGGATGAGGTCCGCCTCCGCACCGGCGCGGCGGCTGCGCTCCATACCGGCACGCTCAATGGCGTCCTCACTCTCATGCAAGCCCGCGGTATCAATCAGGCGCAGGCGCAAGCCACCGAGGGAGACGGACTCCTCGATGGTGTCGCGCGTGGTGCCGGCGGTATCGCTGACAATGGCGCGCTCATAGCCCAGCAGCATGTTCAGCAGGCTGGATTTGCCCACATTCGGCGCGCCGATGATGGCGGTGCGTATGCCCTCACGCAGCAAGCGCCCCTCATCCGCCGTGGCGAGCAGGGCGCGCAGCTCGGCACACACCTCATCCAGCGCTCCGGTGAGCTGCTGCGTGGTGTCCGGCGCGATGTCCTCCTCCGGGAAGTCGATGTAGGCCTCCACATGCGCCGCGACGGAGATGAGCTTATCCACCGCGGCCTCCACCTTATGGCAAATGGCGCCGTGCAGCTGGTTTTGGGCGGCACGCAGCGCGAGGTCGCTGCCGGCGTTAATCACATCCATCACCGCCTCCGCACGGGTGAGGTCCATTTTACCGTTCTCAAAGGCGCGGCGGGTGAACTCCCCGGGCTCCGCCGGGCGCGCGCCACACTGCAGCAGGCGCTCCAGCACGCGGCGGGTCACCAGCATGCCACCGTGGCATGAGAACTCCACCACATCCTCCCCCGTATAACTGGCAGGGGCAACAAAACGGGTAACCACCACCTCATCCACCACGCGCCCGTGCGCATCCTGCACGCGCGCAAGGGTAGCCAGGCGCGGGGGAGTCACGCGCCCGGTGCAGCGCTGCAGCACCTCGGCAGCGGCGGGGCCGCTGATACGAATCACGGATATGGCGCCGGAGCCCGGCGGCGTTGCTATGGCGGCTATGGTATCGTTGCTGTTCATCGGTATGCACCATAGTCTCACAGACGGCGGAATTTTGCAACTCATTTTATGCAAAATGCATAAATTGCAGCACTCTATCATTAAAAATATCTGCCTAACACGCCCGTTTCCGCGCAAAAAGCGCACAAAATAATGACATTACAGCCAATTCACAATTAAAATCATATCCCACTATGCAGCAATGCTTTACAAAAGCATCACGACGACAAATTACTTAAAAAAAGTAAAAAAATTCGCCAACATACTCATTTTAGGCTTGCCATGTGCGAAAAAAGCTGTATACTTTGCGTGCCCTCTTCCTACTCTTGGAAGCCGGGCAGCTTCAAACATCAAAACTAGTTCAAGATAATTATGAAGACCATCGCTATTCTTGCCCTTACGGCCGCCGCCCTCGTTTCCTGCCAGCAGCAGCAGCAGCAGCAGCAGGTAACGGAGACCACCACCACCGTTGTTACCGTTACTCCCACCAAGAAGTAAGTAACCGGGGCTTAAGCCCAAGGGTAAACCCCTAAAAAAGTTACAATAGCACGTCTGAGTTCGTCTCAGGCGTGTTTTTGTTTGCCG
>CAJGCY010000256.1 GCA_904501955.1 uncultured Akkermansia sp.
CGAACGGAACCCCTGCTAGGATTAAAAAATTAAATGGAACCCAGGGAACCTGTGGTGACAGCACGTTACTTTCGTCAAATAGCCAAGGATTTATGGTGACTGAACAAGGCAACGGTGCTGTCGCCCTACGCTGCGTCGCTGACGCTCCGTCGCACCGGGCTCAATTTTATTTTTTCCGCTAACAGGGGTTCCGCGGCTTCGCCGCTCCACCCCTGCCTAAGGGCTGACGCCCCTTACGGGGCTCCAATTTAGGCTCACCTGCGGTTCGCAAACTAATCGCCAACTTCCGATTTATCGAGCAGTTTGAAATCAACTGCAAACTTAAACAGAGACCTTTGCGTATCGCAAAAGCATAGCCAAAAAGCGTGGAGGCAGCGCAACCGCACTACCTCCACGCCGAAGTTTCACAAGATTTTTCCCCTCACTCAGATTTTGATGAATCCGAGCTTAGCGCGCAACAGCATCCACCCTTCAGCCAGCAGGTTAAAGAAATTGCGGCGCAAGCGGTGGCGCCCCTTCAGCTGCACGGGTTTCTCCGGCATGGGGGCAACGGGCTGCTCATTTTTCTCCGCTATGAGTGCTGCCACTCGGCTGAAGAAGTTGTTACGCTCAATCAAACGTCGGCGCGCCTCGCGAATGGCGGGCAGGCGCTTCTCATACTCACCGTTCTCCATAGCCTCACGGATAATGCGACAGGCTTCCGCCGGGTCATCAATGGGGATGCGGATAAAACTTTCCGCCGGGAACACCTCCTCCAAGCGGGGGTCTCCATGGTAGAACGTCAGGCACAACCCCAAAATAGGGTCGGAGATTTTATCCGTCCAGTGGTAGGGCGCATTGTAGTTTTCAATACCGATGTGGTAGCGGTAGGTGGAAAGCACATCACTCTTCTTCTTCAAGTCACGCACCCCGTAGCCGTACCAATCCATCTGCGGGAGATTCTCAGAGAGGTACTTAACAAGGTTATACCGAGAGCGGTGAAGGGTATGAGTCTGCTGCTTGGCGGAGCAAACGATGGAAAGCCCCTCCGTTTTCTCATAGTCCGGCATGGCAAAGCACTCCTCCAGCGGATAATTAGCACACCAGAACAAGCAGCCCTCGCCGTACATGTGGTTGCGGTGAGGAAGCTGCTCCGGCGTATGAGTTGTGAGCACATAGCCGAACTGCTTGGTATAACAGGTGGGGTACAACTTGATGCTGGGCGGCTCGCCCGTCACGAGAATCGTGCGTTCTTGCGGGCAAGCCAGCGGCTCTGTCTCATTTTTCACAGAGCCCGTATTGCGCGGCATCTCATCATACACCACCAGCCAATCATAATCACGGCATGAGGAGTCATAGATGAATTGGCAACCATTGTGCTCCCAAATGAACGGTTCCTGACCGGAGGCGTCTTTCACGCCCTTGAAAAGCATTTTTACTCTTACCATACTTTTGGAGTAGTGAGTGAGGTTCACATTCATGCAGGGTCCACCCAACGGCCATGGCTGCGGATGAGCTCCACCAAGTGCTCCACAGCCTCCTCTTGCGGGATATTCATCTCCACCGGGGTGTGGCCTACATACAGGTTAATCTTGTTAGGCGCACCGCCCACGTAGCCGAAGTCCGCATCACTCATTTCACCGGGGCCATTCACGATGCAGCCCATGATGGCAATCTTCACCCCCTTGAGGTGACCGGTAGCGGCGCGGATACGAGCTGCTGCCTCTTGTATATTATAGTGTGTGCGGCCGCAGGACGGGCAGGAAACATATTCCGTCTTGCTCAGGCGCACACCGGCAGCCTGCAGAATGTTGAAGCCGAGGTAAGCGGCAGCCTTGGCATTTTTCTCCAAGCGAATGAGTACGGCATTGCCGATGCCGTCGCACAGCAACGAACCTATATTCACACCGCCTGCCATGGGGGCGCCCATGGGCTCCGTGCCGCTGAGCGTATCCTTGAGCAAAATGCTGTGGCGAGTGGGCACACAGGCAGCCAGCAAGCGGAAGGCCTGCGGCACGGGCATATCCACACCATCCTTCACCGTTACCAGCGTTGCCGGGGCGTCA